>JBBRBM010000042.1:0-34372 GCA_038205745.1 Verrucomicrobiota bacterium
GATTGGCTGAAACCGTCCTCGCGGTGCGAAGCACCAAAGATTTTTCCGAACAAACTTCGAGATGGTGGAGCCTAGGGGATTCGAACCCCTGACCTTCTCATTGCGAACGAGACGCTCTACCAACTGAGCTAAGACCCCACGCGAAAAAGCGGGCGCTAATATCCAAACGTCCGATGAAAATGCAAGCGGCATCTCGATTTCCCGCAGAAATTCTGATCAACCGAGCTCGTGTTGCCCAGTGTCCGCCCGCCGCCACGATTTTTACTTGGTTCACTGGCGAGTTGCGGTTGAACTGCGCGGCATCATGGCCTCGATTCGTCGTGCAGTGATCGACGTCGGCACCAACTCAGTCAAGTTGTTGGTCGCAGACGTGCAAGGTCACTTGGTTGAACCGGTGTTCGAGGACAGCGAACAGACGCGCCTCGGCAAAGGCTTTTACACGACGCGCATTCTTCAGCCCGATTCCATCGAGAATACAGCCGTCGCTGTGGCGCAGTTCGCCGGGATCGCGAGGGTCAAGGATGCGAACAGCATCCGCGTGATCGCCACCAGCGCGGCGCGAGACGCAGTCAATCAACGGGATCTCCTCGATGCCATCCGACGCGCGTCCGGCCTTCAGGTGGAGGTTATTTCGGGACAGCAGGAAGCGGAGTGGGTTTATCAGGGCGTACGTTCGGATTCGAGACTGGCCGGGCAACGACTGTTGATCCTGGATGTTGGCGGTGGCAGCACGGAGTTGATCGTGGGACAAACGGATCAGTCGGAGTTCATTCAAAGCGTTCCGCTCGGCAGCGTGCGGTTGCTGGAGACGTTGAACCCGTCCGATCCGCCGAACCCAGTGGAGTTGGCCCACTGCCGTGACGTGGTGAGGGCGTTCGTGGCGGAAAAGATCCACCCCGATGCCGCACGCGTGCTCGCACAGTCATGCGTGCCGGTCTGCCTGATTGGCACGGGCGGCACAGCCAGCATTCTCGCACGCATGGAGTTCGCGCTCGACAGATACTCCCGCAGCAAAATCGACGGCGCACAGATCAGCCTGGCTTCGATCCAGAACTGGATTGCGAAGCTGTGGTCCATGCCGCTGTGCGAACGGCAACGCATCGTCGGCCTGCCGAAGAAACGAGCGGATGTGATCCTCACCGGCATGGCGATCTACGAAGCGATGCTGGAACAGTTCGGTTTCACGACGTTGCAGGCGAGCACGCGTGGACTGCGGTTTGCGGCTGTAATGCAGGCACAAGAAGGTGTCGCGCGGTCAACGTTGGTTGCAAAAAGCTTGCCATAGCGCCGCCCCATTTCATTCACTATTAAGGCGCGTCGAGTTCGGCGCAGCAAACGCATCCGCGGCCTTCGCGGCATTCCTTGATGAAAGTTAAAAGCTCGTCAGCACGCAGCGGCATCCTCGCCGGTGGCAACTGGATCATCGACCAGGTGAAACTCATTGATGTTTTCCCGCAACGCGAACAGCTCGCCAACATCCGCAGCCAGGTCGCTTTTGGAACAGGCGGCGCTCCCTACAACGTGCTGGTCGGTCTCGCGAAAATCGGCGCGGGATTCCCGCTCTTCGGTGCGGGCCTCGTCGGCAAGGACGCTTTTGGCGAACAAATTCTCGCCGACTGCAATAAGAACGAGATCGACACGAAGTTCATCAAGACCAGCAACGTCGCGGACACGTCGTACACCGATGTGATGACCGAGCAGAACGGCGGCAAGCGCACGTTCTTCCATTATCGCGGCGCGAACGCGCTCTGGCGCGGCGATGATCTCGATTTCAGCAAAACCAAAGCGAAGATTTTTCACCTCGGGTATCTGCTCCTGCTCGATGCGCTGGATGAACCGGACGCGAAGTTCGGCACCAAGGCCGCGCGGCTTTTGGCGAGCGCTCAAGAGGCCGGCGTGAAGACCAGCGTCGATGTCGTGAGCGAAGACAGTGATCGCTTCGCTAAAATCGTTTCACCCGCGCTGAAGTATTGCGACTACTGCGTGCTGAACGAAATCGAAGCGGGCAAGACCGCTGGATTCAAAATTCGTCAGGCGGACGGCAAGCTCGACACCGTTGCGCTGCGTCACGCAGCCGGCGCGCTCTTGCAATGCGGCGTGAAGGAAGTCGTCGTTATTCATTTCCCCGAAGGCGCATTCGCACGCACGCGTAAAGGTGAAGACTTTTGGCAACCGTCGTTGCGGCTCACGGACAAATACATCGGCGGCACCGCAGGCGCCGGAGACGCTTTCTGCGCCGGCGTGCTGATGGGATTGCATGAAGGTTGGGAACTGGATCAATGCCTCCAAACCGCCGTCACTGTCGCCGCTGCATCGCTCTCACATCCGACCTGCACCGGCGGCATGAAGCCGCTCAATGCGTGTTTGGCTCTCGGGAAGAAGTACGGCTATCGCCCGGCGTTGGAGCCGAGTGAGTAATGCCGCTCGGCGCGGGTAAAGAATGCGCTCGCTTCTCACTTTCAGCGGATTGGTAGCCATCGCAGGCTTAACTGGCTGCTTCTGCAAGGACGTTCCCGTTGAACACAAGCTGGCCGACTGCGCTGCGATTCTCATTTTCATTGTTTGCATGGGCCTGTGCCCGTTCTTGACTGCGCTTGCGGTTGCTCTTTGGCGAAATCAATCTAGGAATCCGAAAACAGATTCAATGTGAGTTTGTCCATCATTGAATTCCTCTGGCGCTCGGAAACTTTTTCACTACTCTCTCGCGCGATGAAATTGACGTTGGCTTTCGTAGTCTGGATCGGGATGGGCGCGATTCTTGTCAAAGGCTTGCTCGGCGCGATTCACGGCTCCTTCGGGCTGCTTGCCCTCGGCCTGCTTGGATTCATTCTTCTCGTCGCCAAGATCGGCTGCCTGTCTCACGACTGAGCATTTGCTCGGTAGGAGTCGACGTAAGGAGGCTCACTTCACTATTCAAGACAAGAGTTAGAGTCTCCTCACGTCGACTCCTACGGCTTTGAACTCACCGTTGTTTTGACTTCCGCCCTGCCCCGCTTAGTTTCCTTCACAAAACAAGGGACGGGACATGGCGGAAGAGCGATTACCACACACGCACAATCTTGAATTCGTCGAACGGCTTTACAGCGCGTATCGACGCGATGCCGCGTCTGTGTCCGACGAATGGCAGCGCTATTTCGGCGAGCTCGACAACGGTGATGGCGAGAAGACGGTAAAGACAGAACCCTCCTTTCGTCCGCGTAGCCTCTTCAATCCAGCCGGCCAATCAGTCCCGCTGACGAATCTCCAGGAACGCGTCGATCAGGTCGTGCGCGCGCATCGCTTGCGCGGACACATGGCGGCGCAAATCGATCCGCTCGGCCGGCCGCGCCCCATTCCGCCCGATCTCGATCCCGCCTTCTACAATCTGAAGGAGGATGACCTCGGTCGCCGCTTTTCGTGCGAAAGCCTCAACGGCGCCTCGGCACCGCTGAAGGAAATCCTCCGCCAACTCCGCAACACATACTGCCGTTCGATCGGTGTCGAGCACATGCACATCGACGACGTGAGCATCCGTCGTTGGTTGCAGGCGCGCATGGAGCCGAACGAGAATCGTCTCACCCTCACGCGCGATGAACAGTTGCGCATTCTCAATCGGCTCACGCACGCGGCGAGCTTCGAGGAGTTCATCCGCAAGAAATTTCTCGGCGCGAAAAGTTTCTCGCTCGAAGGATCGGAGAGCCTCATTCCCCTGCTCGATCTCGCGATCGAAAAAGCGGCCGAGCAAGGAGTCACCGAGATCGTCCTGGGAATGGCACATCGCGGCCGGCTGAACGTGCTTGCGAACATTCTCGGCAAACCCGAGCGCCAAATCTTCCGCGAGTTTCTCGACGCAGACTTCCAGCGATTCACCGGCAAAGGCGATGTGAAGTATCATCTCGGCTACGGCAACGACGTCGAGACGGGTTCCGGTGCAAGCATTCATCTCTCGCTGTGTTTCAATCCCAGCCATCTCGAGTTCGTGGATCCGGTTGCGATTGGCCGCGTGCGCGCCAAACAGGATCGGGCCGGCGATGCGCTCGGGGAACTTGGATTGCCGATACTCATTCACGGCGACGCGGCGCTTGCCGGCGAAGGTGTCATTCAAGAGGTCTTGAACATGAGCCAGCTCCACGGCTACTCCGTCGGCGGCACGCTGCATATCGTGGTGAACAATCAGGTGGGATTCACCACCGGCCCGGATCAAGGGCGCTCGACAACTTACGCGACGGACATTTTCAAAATGCTTCAGGTGCCGATCTTCCACGTGAACGGCGAAGATCCGGAAGCGGTCGCGCAGTGCGTGCGTCTCGCGCTGGATTTTCGCGCTGAGTATCGCCGCGATGTGGTGATCGACATGTATGGCTACCGCCGTCTCGGCCACAACGAGAGCGACGAGCCGTCCTTCACGCAGCCGAAACTTTATCGGCTGATCGCGAAGCAAAAACCCGTCCGCGAAAATTATCTCGATCGTTTGCTGGCACACGGCGGTGTCACGCGTGAGGAAGCGGACGCAATGACCGCCGAGCATCGCAAGCATCTCGAAGCCGAGCATGCCGCAGCGAAGAAGGCAGATTACAAAACTCCTGTCGAACGTGCGCGCGGCGTGTGGATTGGCTACGCCGGTGGCTGCGACAACACGGTTCCCGATGTGGATACGGTCGTGGCAATGCCGCGGCTCGCCGAGTTGCTCGATGGCCTGACGCGCTTGCCTGCGGGCTTCCAAACGCATCCCAAGCTGAAAAAGATTTTGGAGCAACGTCGCGAAATGGCCGCCGGCAAGATCCCGCTGGATTGGTCAGCGGCGGAAGCGCTCGCATTCGCAACCCTTGCGGCGGCGAATCATCCCGTGCGCTTGAGCGGGCAGGATTCCGAGCGCGGCACGTTCAGCCATCGTCACGCCGTGCTGCACGACTACGAGACCGGCGAGACTTACACGCCCTTGCAACACGTCGCGCCGGAGCAGGCGCGCGTGGACATCCTGAACAGCCCGCTCTCAGAGATCGGCGTGCTCGGTTTCGAATATGGCTACAGCCTCGACAGGCCCGATGCGCTCGTGATGTGGGAGGCGCAGTTCGGTGATTTCTGGAACGTGGCGCAAGTGATCGTTGATCAATTCATCGCGAGCGCCGAGGCAAAGTGGAATCGCCACAACGGACTCACACTGTTGTTGCCTCACGGTTTTGAAGGACAAGGTCCCGAACATTCCAGCGCGCGCATGGAGCGCTTCCTCGCGCTCGCGGCGGAAGACAATCTCCAGGTCGTGTACCCAACGACGCCGGCGCAATATTTCCACGTCCTTCGCCGGCAAGTGATTCGTCCGTGGCGCAAGCCGCTGATCGTGCTCACACCGAAAAGCCTGTTGCGCCATCCGCGAGTTGTCTCGCAACTCGGTGATCTCGCTGAAGGCCGCTTCCAACGAATCATTCCCGACCAGAACACATCCGGCAGCGGCATCCGTCGCGTGCTCTTGTGCAGCGGAAAAGTTTTTTACGACCTCGACCAGTTTCGTGAAGAGAAGAAGCGGGAGGACGTGGCGATTGTGCGCATCGAGCAACTCTACCCGCTGTCGCGCGAGCAACTCGACGCGGCGCTGGCGCCTTATCGCGACAGCACGCCAGTCTATTGGGTGCAGGAAGAGCCGGAGAACATGGGTGCCTGGCGGCACATGCGCATGACCTACGGAGATCCGTTGCTCGGGCGTTTTCCTTTCCAGGTGATCGCGCGGCCTGTGTCCGCAACACCCGCGACGGGCTCGCACGGGAGTCACGATCTTGAGCAGGCGCAGATTTTGGAGCGGGCGTTCAAACGAAAATAATTTATGGACATCAAAGTGCCGCAAATCGGCGAGTCGATCACCGAAGTCACGATCGACAAGTGGTTGTTCAAGGAAGGCGATGTTGTTGAGCGCGACCGTCCGATTGCCGTGATTGAAAGCGACAAGGCAACGCTGGAATTGCCGGCGGAATCCAGCGGCACATTGACGAAGATTCTGAAAAAGTCCGGCGAGACGGCGCAGGTCGGCGAAACGATTGCGGTGATGGATGCGACCGGTTCTCCGAAGCCCACGGTGAAGCCAGAAGCGAAGGCGGAACCGAAACCCGCGGCGCAGCCGAAAGCGAAAGCGCCCGAACAGGCACCAAGCGAAACCATCGAACGGCGTTTGGAACCAACGCCCGCAACGCGAGCGCCTGCAATCGAACGTGAACAGCCCAAGAAAGTGGCAGAACCAAACTTCGAGCCGGAACTGAAACCGGCCACACCCACAACGGTTTCCGCTTCCGCCGATGGTGGACGCGAGGAGGAGGTCGTGCGCATGACGCGCCTCCGCAAAACGGTGGCGCGACGGCTTGTCGAGGCCCAGAAGAACGCCGCACTGCTCACCACGTTCAACGAGATCGACATGTCGGCGGTGATGGAACTCCGCAAACAGTTCGGCGAGGCGTTCCAGCAGAAATATCAAATCAAGCTCGGCTTCATGTCGTTCTTCGTGAAGGCCGTGATCGACGCGCTGAAGCTCGTGCCACAGGTGAATGCGGAGGTGCGCGGCGACGACATCGTCTTCAAGAATTACTACGACATCGCGGTCGCGATCGGTGGCGGAAAGGGATTGGTCGTTCCCGTGATCCGAAACGCCGAGCGATTGAGTTTCGCGGAAGTGGAACTCGCGATCGCGGACTTCTCGAAGCGCGCAAAGGAGAACACGTTGAAGCCTGAAGAACTTGAAGGCGGCACGTTCACGATCAGCAACGGTGGGATTTATGGTTCGCTGCTTTCAACCCCAATAATCAATCCGCCGCAAAGTGGAATTCTCGGAATGCACTCGATCCAGGAACGACCCGTCGCACGCGAGAGCCAGGTCGTGATCCGGCCGATGATGTACGTCGCGCTGACGTACGATCATCGCATTGTGGACGGACGCGAGGCGGTCACCTTCCTCAAGCGCATCAAGGAAGGAATCGAAGCGCCCGCGCGAATGTTGATTGAAGCGTAACCGCGCTCAGGTTTCCGCTTCGACGACTTCGGTCAATCGCGCCGGGCTGAGAACGATGATCGACTTGCGCACCTGCCGGATCAACCGGCGCTGACGAAACTTCGTCAACGTGCGCGACAACGTTTCGCTGACTGTTCCAAGTTCGGAAGCGAGCAGGCGCTTCGTCGTGTTCAGTTCAACCGTGACCGCCTCGGTACTCGTGCGATCTGGACAATGCTGCAAAAGCCAGTTCGCCAGACGGCCCTCGACGTGGCGCAGCGTCACGTCATCGAAGTGCGAGATCAGCGCGCGAAATTGACGGCCAACGGCACTGAGAATCTTCAGCGCCAGCTCCGGATGACGCCTCACCAGCGCGAGGAAGCCGGCCTTCTGCACCTGAAGCACTTGTGAGTCCTCCACGGCGCGCGCGTCGGCCGGGTAGCCGGAATCTGTGGCGACGGTCTCTTCTGCGAGCGATTCACCGGCGCGGAAGACATGTAGCACCTGCTCGCGGCCGGACGAGTTCACGCGGTGCATGTTGATGGCGCCGTTCTGCACGACGAAGAATCCATGTGTATTGTCACTCTGGCGGAAAAGGTATTGTCCCTTATCGAGTGACTTCACAACGGTGATTGCTGCGATGGTACTCAGGTCCTGTGAAGGCATGTCAGCGAATATTTCGCAGCGCCGGAGTGTGTTGGCTATTCCGATCTGTCTGTATTCCGCAAGTGTGCTTGTCATGTGTTCTCCTGTTGTTTGGAGATTCGGCCCGAAAGCCGGACCGTTGTTCCGTCGTCGAGAAACAATGTCCCAAGTCAATGCGCTTGCGGCCAACCGGGGGTTGGGAAAACGCGACCGTATTTTGACTTCAGTCAAGGATTGCGAAATACGGCTTGGGGGCGCGGGGCCGACGATGGTCCAAGTTTCGGGTAAGCACCGATCTTTGTGTGGTCAGTAGTTCCGGCCTGGTTTCCACATTTTCGAGAACCGCCTTTCCCGCGATTCACCGTCTGTGCTTCACTTGCGCGCGATGTCCCATATTCATTACGCCATCGATTTCACAGTCGCGATCTTTGTCGTTCACGAACGGAAGATTCTGCTCGTTCATCATCGCAAGCTGAACAAATGGCTTCCGCTTGGCGGCCATGTGGAATTGAACGAAGAGCCAGAGCAGGCCGCGTTGCGTGAGGCACGCGAGGAGAGTGGGTTCGAGGTGGAACTCGTCGGTGAGCGGCCGCCCACGACCGAGTCCGGCACGCGCGCGCTCATCGCGCCCCGGTTCCTCGACATCCACCGGATCAACGACGTTCACGAGCACATCGGTATGATTTACTGGGCGCGACCGAAGTCGGGCGCGCTGGTGCTCGCCGCGGCGGAGCATCATGACATCGGCTGGTTCACGAGCGACCAACTCGACGAGTTGCAGCCACCGATGACGAACGCGGTGAAGTGGTACTGCCGGAAAGCGATCGACGAACTTTCGCAATGATCTGGAGTCTCGTTGTGGTGTCCGTCACGCGCATTCCGAACTTTCTATTGACGCCATGTTTTTCTGTCCGTCTTTCTTTGCTTGCGAATATGTTGCCACGCGCAACGTCGGACAATTGACGTCGCGGAATACGCACCGGACAAATCTGGAGTCTGTGTTACCGTGATCATCCGAAAAACATGCGACGGTTCTGGATAATCATCTGTGTCGTTTGCGGAATAGCGCTGCTCACCGCCGCGCTGCTCGTGCCAGCGCATTCCCGTGCGCTCGATGCGAAAGCCATCGAGGCGGCAGGGGCGCGAACTCCCGGGCTCATCGAAGAAGGCTTGACGCTCGTGCAGATGGAAAAGGTCGGCCCCGCACAGATGCTCTTGAAAGCAGCGCGCATTGAAAACGTGCGCGATGTGGACCGGCTCGCCGCAGCGACGGCTGAATTCAATCGTGCGCATCCCGAACTCGCCCCGTGGGGCGGCGCGGACCCGAGCATCGAGAACGTCGGCATCACCACGAGTTCAAAGACGCCGATTCCGGCGATCGACCTGCTCATGCAACGCGCCGTTCGTGAGCGGATGCTGGAGTTTCTGCGCACGCGCGCTTCACGCCGCCCCGGCTTGAATCACTTCCTCGTCAACCGTGCGCTGACAAACTTCGTGAATTTCCCGGCCGCGATTTCCGCGTCGGGCCAGGCGCTCGACGGCGCAATCATCGTAGCCGGCCTCCTTTACCAGGGGGATCATCTGACGCCATCCTTTCGCGACACGCTCGAGTTCCTGGCGATGAAAACCAATCGCAGCCAGGAGACGGAGAATCTCGAACTCGTTTATCTCGATTTGCTTTCACTCGGCAAACGTCTCGACTGGATCTCACTCGTCGAACTCATGAAGCGGGTTGATGACCTCAAGACGTTGCGTCAATTGGCCGAAGCGAGTCGCGCGAACGAAGAACAGTTCGCTGTGCTTTATGCGGCGATCCAACTTTCGTCCAAGCCCGGCCAGGTGGGCAAATATCTCGCGGCGTTTCCGGAAACTGGATTGAACGATCTCTCATTTGCGACCCGCAGCGGCGTGGGCGGAATCGAAATGTTGTTGAACCAACAACACCGCGTTTACTACGCGGGGCATTTCAAGAATCGCCTGCTGTCTTACAATCCGTTCGGCGCGTGGTTCGACTGGCTGTTGCCGATGACACAAAGCGCGCCGCGCGGCGCGGTGTTGCTGAAATACGCTTTGATTCTCGTCGGTAGTCTGGTCCTCGCGCGCATGGTCGGCGTGATCGGCGGCGCGACACAATGGCGCGGTCTGCGTTTTGGCGCGGACACGGTGGTCGCATTGGCGCTGGCTTTCATTCTCGCGATTTTGTCGGAGCCGTTCATCGGATTGCCGAGCCAGATACATGATTTGCCGATCAAGATAAGAATTCCGACCGTCACGCTTTCGTCCGGTTCGCCGATGTACACACTCACAAAACCATTTATGAACAACAATGCAATCAGCCTCGTCCCGTTGCTGGTGTTCTTCGTCATCCAGGCACTGATCTATATCTGGTGCCTCGCGAAGCTGAACGAAATCCGCCGGCAAACCCTCGCGCCGCACATGAAACTGAAGCTGCTCGAGAATGAAGATCACCTCTTTGATGCCGGACTTTACGTCGGCTTTGTCTTCTCGGTCCTGTCACTCATCCTCATGTCGATCGGCATCGGGAAGATCTCCATGATGGCCTACGCATCGACTGCCTTCGGCATCATTTTCGTCTCGGTGCTGAAGATTTTTCATGTTCGGCCGATGCGCCGGAAGTTGATTCTCGAAAGTGAAGCCAAACCATGAATCGCTCGATCCTCATCATCATTTGCGATTTCCTCCTGGTGACGCTGGTGGCGTTCTCGAATCTCGATGCCCCGCAGACGGAGCCGTCGACCGGTCCCGTTCCCGCACCAAAAGCCACGGCTGCGCAGGACGTGATGGGCTCCTTGAAGATGGCGCTCGAGGACGAGAAACAGTCGCGCGAGAAGCTCACGACGGATCTCCAGAACACGCGCCAGAATTTGCAGACGCAGCAGGAGGCGCTGGCGCAACGCGAGGCTGAAGTCAAAAAGTTCCAGGACAACCTGCGCAAGACGGAAGAACAGGCGCGCCAGATCGAACAGCAGCGCACGGCGTTGTCTGAACAGTTCACTTCGGCGCAAAGCAGCTTGAAAGACGTGCAGTCGAAACTTCAGGCGGCGAGCACGGAGAATCTTGTCTCGAAAGAGAAGCTTGAGTCCCTGCAAAACGATCTGAAGCGCCGTGAGGAAGAGGCGAAGACGCTCCAATCCCGGCTCGGTGATCTGGAAAAGAATCATCAGGCTGCGATCGCCGAAAAACAGCAACTCACGGCGCAGCTCCAGGTTTCCGAGGCTGAGAAGCGGCTCACTCGCGAACAGGTGCAACAGCTTCGCGGTGAAGTCGCCAGCGTGCAGCAGGAGAAGGCGAAGATTCAGGAAACGACGGCGAAGCTCGTGGACAACGTCGGCACGCTCGCGACGAACTCCACTCAGTTGACGCAGGAAATTCGCGACAACCGTGCGCTGGCGCCGAACACGATTTTCGCCGGATTCCAGACTAACCGCATCACGACGACGTTCAAAGCCATGCGTACTGGCGTCTTCGGTCGCGCAGTGGAAAAGGACAAAGCCACGCAGAGCATTTTGTTTTCTGACGGAGCGCAGACGTATGCGCTGTTTCACGTCGAAGACACCCCGCTGATGCTTTGGAACCCGGGCACCGATTGGAACAAGTTCACCGCCGTGATGTCGCACGGCCCGACGGCATTCTCGGCTGTGCGTGTTTCATTTGTCGCTCAAGATCCGCGCGTCGTGGTGATCCCGATTGGCGAAGCACAGGCGAAACAATTCGGCATTCGCATCTACAAAACGCCGGCGGATCCGTTCAAGTTCCAGGACGCGGTGATCGTCGGCGCGAACGAAGGTTACTACGGCGAGTGCAAGTTCCAGATCGATACCAGCGCGCCACAATACGTGAAGGTCGATCGCAACCTGCTCAAGGGCTTGTTCGGCAAATTCAACCCTTCGCGTGGCGACCTTGTGTTCACGAAGACCGGTGACATTCTCGGTGTGATGGTGAACGGCGAATACTGTGCGCTCCTCAACAAGATCGTCCCGAGCCGTACCATCATGTGCGGCGAAGACGTGACGGGCCAGCAGACCGGGCAGTTGCTCTCGCAGCTTTACGACCGCGTGTTCCAGATGCCGCTGAAGTTGCAGTGAGTCAGTGAGTCAGTACTCAGTGAATCAGTTCTCCCGAGATACTGATTACTGTTTCACTGATTACTGATTACTGATTTCCTCGCGCCCGCATGATCACTGAATTCGTCTCGGACATTGCCGTTAAGATTCTTGAGAGAACCAGCTACGCCGGTGCGGCTGGGCTCATGGCTCTGGAAAGTATGATTTTCCCTCTGCCGAGCGAGGCGGTGATGCCGTTCGTGGGTTTCAAGGTAGCGGATGGAGAATGGAACCTGTGGCTGGCAATTCTTGCCACAAGTATTGGCTCAATGATCGGCTCATTGCTCTCGTACGCGATGGGCTATTACGGCGGCAAACCGCTCGTGCTCAAAGTCGGCAAGTATTTGTTGTTGAACCAGCGGGACCTCGATCGCACTGAAGCATTCTTCCATCGCAAATCCGGCGCGATGACGATCTTCATCGGAAGGTTTATTCCCGTGGTGCGCCATTTCATCTCGATCCCGGCAGGCACCGGAAAGATGGCGCTCGGTCCGTTTTGCATCGCCACGCTGATCGGCGCCACGATTTGGAATACCTTTCTGCTGCTGCTCGGCAAAAAGCTGCGCGACCACTGGTACGTGGTGCAAAAGTATTCGCACCAGGCCGACATCGTGATCGTGGCGCTGCTGCTGATTGCGGGCGTGTGGTGGTTCTGGTCACGGCGGAAAACAGTAATCAGTAATCAGTAATCAGTGGAGAACACCTGATCCGTTCACTGATTTACTGACTCACTGATTACTGTTTCACTTTCTTCACGCCGCGTGTCCGCCGAGATAAACGCGCGGCACACGATACGTGATGGCGGTGAGCACCTCCCATGGCACCGTGCCGCACCAAGAAGCGAGTTGTGTCGCTGAAATTCCGTCGCGGCCCTGTTTCCCGATCAAAACGACTTCATCGCCCGAGCGAACGTTCTTCAGTGCCGACACGTCCACCAGCGCCTGATCCATCGTGATCCGGCCCAGCACTCGACAGCGTTTGCCGCGGATCAACACCTCGGCGCGATTGCTTCCCGCGCGCAAGTAGCCGTCGCCGTAACCCGCAGTGACGGTTGCGATGCGCATGCGTCTCGGTGCGATGAACGCGCGCCCGTAACTCAGCGGCGTTCCTTTCGCGATCTCTTTCACGAACGACACGCGGCATTTGAATGCGAGCGTCGGGCGAATGTGCGGCAACGAAATTGCCACCTCGCGAACGCCCGGCGGCGCGATGCCGTACATTAACAATCCCGGACGAATGAGATTGTGGATCGTCAACGGCTCGTGCAGCAACGCCGCGGAATTGTTTGCGTGAATGACCGGCGGACAAAGATTCAGCGCCCGCAGTTCGCGCACCACAGTCTCGAACTGAGCCGCTTGAGCGCGGGAGAAATCCTGTTCGTCTTCGGCGGAGGAGTAGTGAGTATAAATTCCCTCGCATCGCACATTCTTCATCCGCGCGATGGCGGCCACGAGTTCCACCGCCTTCCCCTGCTCCACACCGAGACGCCCCATGCCAGTATCAACTTTCACGTGCAACGCGACTTGCTTGCGGAGCTTCGTCGCGACGCGCGCAAATGCTTTCGCTTCTTCCAGTGAAGAGATCGTCGGCCTCACATGGTCGCGCACGGCAGGTTCGATTTCATGGGGCAGGCAGGCACCGAGCATCAGAATTGGCCAGCCGGTTCCGACGCTGCGAATCGATTGCGCTTCGGAAAGATTCGCGACACCGAAGACATCGGCCCCGCTCTGCATCAACAGGCCGGCAATCTGTTTGAGGCCGTGCCCATACGCATCAGCCTTCACAACGGCGAGCACGCGGACGTCCTTGCCAACGCGATGACGAATCCACGCGAGATTTCCGCGCAGCGCCGCGAGGTCCACTTCAGCCCAGCATCGATACAGCACCGACATGTGGTGGGAACATGCGCAGAAAATCCGGCGCGCTCAAAGGTTGAAAGTGCGTCGCGCCATCATTCCGTTTGACAGTTGAAACGATGTTCACGAAATTCGCCGCCGCTATTGCCCAAACAGTTGCCAGCGTAGCTCAGTTGGTTAGAGCGTGGGACTCATAAGCCCGAGGTCACTGGTTCGATTCCAGTCGCTGGCACCACTTCTGTTCAATCCCGCAGAACGTGGCAGTTGTAGCCGCCGGGATTCTTGATCAGGTACTGCTGGTGATAATCTTCCGCCGGCCAGAATTCCGTAGCGCGCGTGATCTCCGTGACGATCGTTCGCTTCCACTTTCCTGACGCGTTCGCTTCCGCTTTCAGTTTCTCCGCGGTGCGTTGCTGCGCGTCGCTGTGAGCGAAGATCGCAGAGCGATACTGCGTGCCGATGTCGTTGTGCTGGCGATTGTGCGTCGTCGGGTCGTGCATGCGGAAGAAGTAGCCAAGCACTTGCTCGTAAGTGAGCTTCGCGGGGTCGAAGGCAATCTCGATCGCCTCGGCGTGACCTGTCGTGCCCGTGCATACTTCGCGGTAGCTGGGGTTCGATGTATTGCCGCCCGTGTAGCCCACACGTGTCGAAATCACGCCGGGAATCTGGCGCAGGATTTCTTCCATTCCCCAAAAACAGCCGCCGGCGAGTGTCGCGATTTCCAACGGCGATTCGTGTTGTTCCATGCGCAGAGTTTAGCACCTCATCGCGGACAGGAAACCCGCTTTCCGCACTCCTTTGGCGAACCCGCACCGTTCGTTGGCCTTTTCGGAATTCCCGTTGACGCTCCCCCCCTCCCACGTAAACTGCGCGCTCCGGTGCCGAAATCGGCCCGGCTTAAACTTAATATGCCTACGAAAATTGCCATTAACGGATTCGGTCGCATCGGACGCCTCGTCTTCCGCGCGATCGCGGAACAAGGTCTCCTCGGGAAAGAGTTCGACGTCGTCGCGGTCGGTGACATCGTGCCTGCGGACAACCTCGCGTATCTCCTGAAGTACGACTCCACACAAGGTCGTTTCCAGGGCGAAGTCTCATCCAAGAAATCCTCCGCCGACAAAGCTGAAGACGATGTTCTGATCGTGAACGGCAAGGAGATCCAGGTCGTCAGCGCGAAGTCACCCGCGGAACTTCCGTGGAAGGCGCTCGGCGTTGACATCGTGATTGAATCGACGGGGCTCTTCACCGATGCGGAGAAGTGCAAAGGTCACATCACCGCCGGCGCAAAGAAGGTCGTCATTTCCGCTCCGGGCAAAGGCGAAGACATCACCATCGTGATGGGCGTCAACCACGAGAAGTACGACGCCAAGAATCATCACATCATCTCGAACGCGAGCTGCACTACAAACTGCCTCGCGCCCGTTGTGCATGTGTTGCTGAAGGAAGGTTTCGGCGTCGATGAAGGGTTGATGACCACGATCCACGCTTACACCGCCACGCAGAAAACGGTGGACGGCCCGAGCAAGAAGGATTGGAAAGGCGGACGCACGGCTGCGATCAATATCATTCCATCCGGCACCGGTGCCGCTCGCGCGGTCGGCCTCGCGATTCCCGAAGTCAAAGGCAAGCTCACCGGCATGGCCTTTCGCGTGCCGACGCCGACGGTTTCCGTCGTTGACCTCACCGTGAAGACGGTGAAGGCAACGAGCTATGCGGAGATTTCCGCGGCGATGAAGAAAGCCAGCGAGACGTACCTCAAAGGCATCCTCGAATACACGACCGACGAAGTGGTGAGCACCGACTTCATCCACTCGAAGGCGTCATCGATCTTCGACGCTGGTTCTGGACTGGAATTGAACAGCAAGTTCTTCAAGCTCGTGAGCTGGTACGACAACGAGTGGGGCTATAGCAACCGCGTGGCTGACCTGCTTAAGTACATGCTCTCGAAGGGGCTGTAATCGCACAGACAAGTTTTGGCAATGGCGGCGTGGATAACGCCGCCGTTTTCATTTTGCGCGATCCTGTTCGATGCAATCCTTAATACTGTTTCATCGGTTGACTTGTTGCCGATGGAGAGGAGCTTCCGGTGTCACTCATAGTCTGTTGTGTGGCGTCTTATAATGCGGTCGCAATTTGAACAACCACTGTGGCAAAAAATGACGTCAAAGGACGGTTCGGGACTTCAGTGCGGAGGTGGCGGAGTGAGCGCAATATCTCGCAGGAAGAACTGGCTGGTCGCGCAGGTCTGCATCGAACTTACGTTTCAGACATCGAACGTGGCGCACGCAACGTTTCACTCGAAAGCATCGAGAAGCTCGCCCGGGCACTTGGTGTCCCGGTCAGCGTACTGTTTTCGGAATCGGATGACGCGTCTTGCGATGTCTTGACCGCGTCGCTGCTCGCAGCGGACGAATTGGTGGACATACTTTTCGTCGAAGATAACCCGGACGACGTGCAGTTGACGCTTCACGCGCTGAAGTCAGCCAATATCACCAATCACATCCACGTCGTGCGCGACGGTGCTGAAGCGCTGGATTTCCTGTTCGGGCAAGCGAACTACGCGCACCGCCAGTTGGGGGACCGTCCGCAAGTGATCCTTCTGGACTTGGAATTGCCGAAAATCAGCGGGCTGGACGTGTTGAAGAAAATCAAATCAGACCCACGCACGCGAATGATTCCTGTTGTTGTTCTCACGGCCTCTCGCAAACACCGGGATGTCGCAGCGAGCCGGCGTCTGGGTGCGGAAGCGTACATCATCAAGCCGGTAAATTTTCAAAGCCTAAGTGCAGTGACACCCCAGTTGAGTCTGCAATGGGCCTTGCTGATGAAACCGGGCTTGTCGGCGCGTGTCACGAGGCCGTAGTAGGCTTGCGTCACCTTACCAACTCTTCGCTCAAAATGAATTGGACGTTCGATAAAGACCTATTGCACCCCGCGGGAGCACTCTGATCATGAGCGAGATTCGTCCTGCCAGCACGGGCAGCAAGTCAGAGAAAATATTTCGCGATCTTCTCGAATCAGCGCCCGATGCCATGGTGATCGTCAATGGCCAGGGCAAGATCGTGCTGGTCAACACGCAAACGGAACGGCTGTTTGGTTTTTCACGCGAAGAATTGCTCGGAAAGAAAATCGAGGTGCTCGTGCCGCAGCGTTTTCGCAGCCAGCACCCGGTCCATCGCGGCGATTTCGCCGCCGCGCCAAAGGTTCGCCCGATGGGTGCGGGGCTGGAACTTTACGGCCTGCGCAAAGACGGCAGTGAGTTCCCGGTCGAGATCAGTCTGAGCCCAATTGAAACGGATGAGGGCCTGCTCGTGTCGAGCGCGATCCGTGACATCACGGAGCGCAAACGTGTCGAGCGTGAGCTTCAGGCGAGGAACATGGCGCTCAAAGAGGCCAACCTGGAGCTCGAATCCTTTTGTTATTCGATCTCGCACGACCTCCGTGCGCCGCTGCGTGCAATCGATGGGTTTGCCGGCATCCTCGAAAAGGACTTGGGCGATGATCTCTCGCCGGATGCCAGGCAGTCACTGGAACGGATTCGAAACAACGCCACGCGCATGGGCCAGCTCATGGACGGTTTGCTGTCGTTCTCGAGGCTGGGCCGCCAGGTGCTCACGAAGGAAACCGTAGCTCCAGAGCCACTGGTGCGTCGCGTGATTGACGATTTGCGCATGGATTACGTGGGCCGCCCTGTGGAAATCCAGGTCACCGAACTGCCGTCGTGCGACGCGGATCCGCTGCTGTTGGAGCAGGTGTTCGCGAACCTTCTTTCGAACGCGATCAAATACACGCGCGGACGCGAACCGGCGGCAATTCACGTGGGTTCGCAGCGAGAGAAAGACCGCTGCGTTTATTTCGTGCGCGACAATGGAACCGGCTTCGACATGCAATACGCCGCGAAACTGTTCAGCGTCTTTCAACGGTTGCACAGCGCGGAGGAATTCGAAGGCACCGGCGTGGGGCTCGCAATTGTGCAGCGCATCATCCAACGCCACGGGGGGAAAGTCTGGGCGACTGCACAGCCGGATCGTGGCGCGACATTTTTCTTCACGCTCAGCGAACCAGAAGACCCCTCTGGCCCCTGATCGTGGCAACACAACCATCAATGCAATCGAAGGACAAACAGACGCCGCTCAACATTCTGATCATCGAGGATTCAAAGGACGATGCAGCGCTTCTCATCGATTCGCTGCGACAAGCGGGCTTCGACGCCAAATCGAAAATCGTCTCGGGCGAAGCCGGTTATCGCGAAGGACTGGCAGAGAAGCCCGACATCCTCTTCTCGGACTACTGTCTGCCGCAGTTTTCGGTGAAGCGGGGGCTCGAGTTGTTGCGCGAGTCGGGGCTCGATATTCCGTTCATCATCGTGTCTGGAACCATTGGTGAAGATCGCGCGGTCGAATGCCTGAAAGCCGGCGCGACGGATTGCGTGTTGAAGAACCGCCTCGAACGTCTCGGGCCGGCGGTGCGGCGGGCCCTGGTGGAAGTGCGCGGGCGCGCCGAGCGCCGCAATCTCGAAAATCAGTTGCGCGAGGCGCAGAAAATGGAATCCATCGGACAGCTTGCCGGCGGATTGGCGCACGACTTCAATAACATCCTCACAGTGATGCAGGGCCACGCTTCGCTCCTGCTGGAGGATCCCGCACTGAGCACCGAATCGAAAGAGTCGGCAGAGGAGATTTCCCTCGCGGCAGAGCGCGGGGCGAGTCTCACGCGTCAGTTGCTCACGTTCAGCCGCCGACAAATTCTCCAGACACGAAAGCTCAACTTGAACGACGTGGTGGAAGGGATCATCAAGATGCTCCGGCGCATTTTGGGCGAAGACATCACGCTCGGTTTCACGGCGGCGAGCGTTCCTCCGATTCTCGCGGATGCCGGAATGGTCGAACAGGTTCTGATGAATCTGGCGGTGAACGCGCGCGACGCGATGCCCAAAGGCGGCGCGCTGAACATCAGCACTTGTGTTGAGACCATCAGCGAGGCGTTCGCCGAACAAAATCCGGAAGCGTCCGCCGGTCAATTCGTGTGTCTGGAAGTGGCGGACACCGGCTGTGGCATTTCACCGGAAAATCTTTCCAAGATCTTCGTGCCGTTCTTTACCACGAAGGAGGTTGGGAAGGGAACCGGGCTGGGGTTGGCGACGGTGTATGGCATCGTCAAACAACACGGCGGATGGATCACCCTGCAAACGGCATTGGATCACGGAACCACTTTCAAAATATTTCTACCCGCGGAGGCGGGCCGCACTGAAGCCACCCGCAGCTCGTCAGTGGAAACGATTCGGGGCGGGAGTGAAACGATCGTCGTCGTTGAGGACCAACGGGCGCTGCGCAGGCTCGTCTGCCAGGTCCTGGAATCATACGGCTATCACGTCATCGAAGCGGATTCGGGCGCCGCAGCACTCGCTCGATGCAAGGAATATCCTGGCACCATCGACTTGCTGCTGACCGACCTGATAATGCCCGGCGGCATGACCGGGCGCGAATTGGCCGACGTCTTGCGCACTCAGCATCCGAAGATCCGGGTTATTTTCATGAGCGGTTACAGTGCGGAGACTGTGGGGCAGGAAATTTGGCTGCGCGAGGGGTTCAACTTTTTGCAGAAGCCGTACGCGCCGCGAACGCTGGCGCGATGTGTGCGGGATCGCCTCGACAGTTCGCGAGTCTGACCAAGCCGTCCGCAACTACGGGGCGCCGCACGCTTCAATCAAAATTTTCAGCGCGCGATTGTTCTTCGTGCCAGAATTTCCAGGTGACTTGTCGTGATCATCAATGGTGCTGTCGTTCCAGCAAGCGACGAGATCGAGCGAAGGAACGACGACAAGCGCACGCTTCCCGCCATGACCGCTCGCGACAAATGTATCCGGTGGCGCATCGGTGAAGAGCCGATCCCCTGCCCTGTTCGTCGTATTGAGCCACCAGTTGAAGCTGTAGTAGCCGGGCCCGACGCTCGTGATGTTCTTCGCGCCACCCATGCTGCGCTGCCCTGGCAGCATCTCCGCATCGACATCAGAACTCCTGGCCTGGTCGCCCCACGTGAACGTCATGCAGCCGTGCCGCGCCACGCAACCGCGCCCGCCGACGACGTTCGCGAACTGGGCCAGCTTTTCCACATTCATGCCGGCTTGCTCTGGCGCGCGCGACTCCCATGTTTTGCCGGGAAAATTCTCGGCCGAGTTCGATGGCGCAAGGCCACGACCGCTCTGCCCATTGACTGAAAACATCAGTGCGAGGAGCACAACGAGTGCGAGCCAAAGCGGATGCGCTTTCATACGATCGGTTCGAAATGGAACAACTGCGCGGCATGTGGCGGCAAGTCGAGATATAGCCCGCGAGTGTTCAGCGCTTCACCATCGCGTTCGTGAATTTCATCACCGAGGAGATCAGTCAGCCGCCAGTTCGATTGCGAGAGGTCGGCCACGTTCAACGGCGCGTAGCACTGGCTTTGCATGGCGCCAAGGTTCACGACTGCAAGATCGAACTTTCGCGGCTCGCTCCGCCACTGGACGAGCGCGATGTGTTGATAAGTTGGGTTGTCTCCCCACGCTGGTTGGGCTTTCAGCAGATTCCATTCGCCACTGCCGACGGCTGTTCGTGGCAGCGCCGCGAGTATGCGTTGGTAAAACGCGGCGATGTCCCCGTCGTCCGCTTCGGCAGGACAACTCGCCAAATGAACGCTTGTGTGAAGCCTCCTGCCCGTCATCTGCCCTTCGTGAATGAAACGCATCCCCGGCAGTGCGAGAACGAGCAATGCCGCGGCCTTGTGCTCCGCCAATGAAAGCAGCGATGCGATTCGGCGCTCGTCGTGGTTTTCGATGAAGTGCGCACTGCGAGCCATGAACGACGGCGCGAGGGCGTGAAGATACTTCGTCACTTCACTCGCACCGTGTGCGATGAGCCGATCGTAGAGTCGCTTGTCGTAGGTGAAGTCGAACCCGAGTTCCTGCAGACGCGCTTCGAGATCCCAGTAAGCTTCCGCCAGGAAAAGAAAATCCTGTCGCTGTGAACGGGTTGCACTGATCGCTTCACTCCAAAACTCCATCTCGATCGCGGCGTGAGTGGTTGGAAACTCTTTCCACGTGCGCGCGAACACTTCATTCAATTCGAGCATCGCCATGTCACAGCGCACGCAGTCGCATTGATCCGCCACCTGCAGCAGTTCCGCGATGGCAGCGCGCCGCAAATCGGGATTCCGGTAATCGAGTTGCAAGGTATCGACCCAGGGTGAGCCATGGCCCGAGTCGCCGTGGGCAAACCATTGCGTCGCTCCGCGAAATGGCTTCACCGTGCCGTCGCGTGGCGAATCGCTCGTGACGAAAAAATCGGGATGCTCCTTCACCCACGGATGATCCAGCGCGGTGTGGTTCGGAATGAAGTCGAGCACGAGCTTGATACCGCGCGCGTTGAGCTTGCGGCGAAACGTCGCGAGGGCGCTCCCGCCCCCAAGCTTGCGCGAAACAGTGTAGCCGACGATCGCATACGGTGAACCGGCCAGTTCATATTCTCCGACTTCCTCCTCGCGCCCGGCAAACACGCGCTTGCCATGCGCGAGCCCCCGGCGGCCAAGCGTCCACACCCCCATCAACCAGAGGTGCGTGAAACCGCAGCGCTGGCAAAAATCGAACTCGCTGTCAGGAATTTCCGCGAGCGTGATGCGTCGACCGGCATGCTGCGAGAGGTCCGCGAGCCAGCAGCGCGTGTTGATCTCGTAGAGAAGTGGATGCCGCATGGCGGGAAGTGCTTTGGTTCCCCAAGTGGGAAACCGAGAACACGCTCCGAACCATCACGTGTTCAATACTTTCAGCGCCTTCTTACAATTGCTCGGACGCAGGATCAGTAAACCCTTTGTTTCGTCCGGGGGCGTGGCGCAGTAGGCGTATTCGATGTTGATCTTCGCATCCGCGAGCTTTTGCGCGATCTTGGCGAGTGACCCGGGCTTGTTGTCGCCCTCGATCATCAGCACCTCGTTTTCGATCACAAGCACACTGTGCTCCTCGAACAGCAGCAATGCCTTGCGGGTGTCGCTCACGATCATGCGCACCACGCTGTGATCCACCGAATCACTGGTCGTGAAAGCGTAGATGTTGATCCTGGCTTTCTGCAGCGAGTTGCACATGCGCGCCAGCGTGCCGGGTTTATTTTCAAGAAACAGCGAGAGTTGAGTGGTGATGTTCATGGTTGTTTTCCGGGCCTCACCGGATGCGCTGAAGCTTGCGATCCCGCTCCCGTCTTTGCCACAGAAAATATCGATTCCTGACAGGACCAAGAAACCGGAAAAAAGTCATTGACCTCATCCCGGCACTACATCACCAATAACGAACCCAAACGGGTCTTGTATCGGAAATACTGATGCAGATCGAAGCGCTAAAAGTTTATTGCGACGTCGTCCGGTTCCACAGTTTCTCTCGCGGAGCCGAAGCGAATGACATGCTGCAATCCTCCGCCAGCCAGACGGTGCAGGCGATCGAGGAAAACCTTGGCGTTTCGTTGATCGACCGCTCCCGCCGGCCCTGGGCAGTTACCGACGAAGGAAAAGTTTTCTACGATGGCTGCCGCGAAGTGGTGGATCGCTACCTCGAACTGGTGGCGCAGGTGAAGAATCGGCGCGCGGCGTTCGAGTCGGTGATTCGCGTCGCGGCGATTTACTCGGTGGACTTCCGGGACATGAGCCGGTGCGTCGAGCGGTTCAACCAGCTTCATCCGGACGCCAAGGTGGAAGTCGAATACGCGCATCCGGATCGTGTCTGTGAACGCGTGCTGAGCGACGAGGTGGATCTGGGAATTCTCTCCTACCCTGCGGAACGCAAAGGCGTTTCAGTGGTACCCTGGCGCGAGGAACCAATGGTGCTCGCGTGTCATCCTGACCATCGGTTTGCCGCATTGAAGAAATTCGATGTTGCGCAACTCGCTGATGAGACCCTCGTCGGCTTCGACATGGATTTGGTCATCTGGAAAAAGATCGACCGCTTCCTGAAGGACCACGGCGTGGAAGCCAACGTGATGATGCGCTTCGATAATATCGAGGCGATCAAGCGCGCCGTGGAAGCCGGTTCCGGCGTGGCCTTGTTGCCGCGTCCGACGCTTGAGCACGAACTGCAACTTGGGACGCTCGCTGTCGTGCCACTGGCGAACTGTGATTTCTTCCGACCGATCGGAATCATTCACCGCAAGGGACGAAGACTTTACGCGAACACCGAGGCGTTCATTCAGGTGTTGAAGGACGGAGTGAATGGCGCGGCAACGAAGAACGGAAATGGCGTGCATGTGAATGGAGTCGCGAAGGGGGTGCGGAGAAAGGCGGCGAGAAATTCGTGAGCGTGCGCGTCTGCCCATTCCCTACGCCAACGGCGTTGCAGCATTTAGCCCAGGGTTGGCGCGCAGCGACTACCCTGGGTGGATCGCGCCATGTGAATTCAACCCTGAAGGGGTTGAATCAACTTCCGGCCAATCGATTCAACCCCTGCAGGGTTGAAAATGATTTTGTGCCGATGACCCAGGGTAGCTCCTTCGTCGCAACCCCGGGCTGGTGGGTGGAACTCCGTTGGGGTTCGGAAAATTTGCGCCGGCTTGCGTCGGCATTCGTGAGGAAAGGATTTCAGTTATGCTAACCGCACCTAAAGCCCAGGGTCTCTACGACCCGCAATTCGAACACGATGCCTGCGGCGTCGGCTTCATCGCCCACGTCAAAGGCAAGAAGTCCCACGGCATCATTCGCGATGCCATTGGCGCGCTGGTGAAGTTGAATCACCGCGGCGCGTGTGGCTGCGAGGCGAACACCGGTGACGGCGCAGGCATTCTCATTCAGACACCGCATGAGTTCCTGAAAAAAGTTGCGAGCGTCGCAAATGTTTCACTGCCGGGCGCAAAGGAATATGGCGTGGGCCAAATCTTTTTGCCGCAGGACGCGAAGCAGCGCTCGGCGTGTGAGAAACTGTTCGACCAGATCGTCGCCGAGGAAGGGCAAACAGTTCTTGGTTGGCGCACGGTCCCGACGGTCAACACATCCCTCGGCCTTACCGCCAAGGCGAGTGAACCGTTCGTCCGCCAGGTATTCATCGGGCGCAACTCAAAGCTCGCGGATGACATGGCGTTCGAGCGCAAGCTCTACGTCATTCGCAAGCGCGCGGAAAACCTGATCCGTTATGGTCGCACGGGCGTGAAGGTGGAAGGTGGCGAGCACTTCTACATTTCGTCGCTCTCCTACAAGACGCTCACTTACAAAGGCATGTTGATGCCCGAGCAGGTCGATCTCTATTACCCTGACCTGACCGATGAGGCGATGACCACGGCGATCGCGCTGGTGCATTCGCGTTTCAGCACGAATACATTCCCAAGCTGGCCGCGCGCGCATCCGAATCGCTACATCGCGCACAACGGCGAGATCAACACGCTGCGCGGCAATGTGAACTGGCTCAACGCGCGCCAGATGCTTTTCGAGAGCGACGTCTGGGGCGACGACATCAAGAAGTTGTTGCCGATCGCCAACACGGACGGCTCGGACTCAGCCGTGTTCGACAACTGCCTGGAGTTGCTCGTGCTCTCCGGCTACTCGCTGCCGCACGCGGTGATGATGATGATTCCCGAGCCGTGGGAAAATCATTCCGCGATGCCGGACGAGAAGCGCGCGTTCTATCAGTTCCACAGTTGCTTGATGGAACCGTGGGATGGCCCTGCGTCGATCGCGTTTACCGACGGCAAAGTCATGGGCGCGGTGCTCGACCGGAATGGTCTGCGGCCGTCGCGCTATTATGTGACGAAGGACGATCTCGTCATCATGGCGTCGGAAGTTGGCGTGGTGGATGTCGCTCCGGAGAACGTCGCAGCGAAAGGGCGTTTGCAGCCGGGCCGCATGTTCCTCATCGACACGGAACAAGGCCGCATCATTGCGGACGAAGAACTGAAGAAGACCATTTCGACGCAGCAGCCGTATCGCATTTGGCTCAACGAAAATTTGATCGACTTCGCCACGTTGCCGGAGCCGCCGCACGTGCATGAGCCCCAGCACGAGACGGTGCTCCAACGCGAACTGGCGTTTGGCTACACGTTCGAAGATCTGCGCAGGCTGATCCTGCCGATGGCGCGCGACGGCGGCGAACCCGTCGGCTCGATGGGCACCGACACGCCGCTCGCCGTGCTCTCGGACAAGCCGCAGTTGCTCTACAACTATTTCAAGCAACTGTTCGCACAAGTCACGAACCCGCCGATCGATTCCATCCGGGAAGAGATCGTCACCTCGGCCTTCACGCTGATTGGTTCGGAGAAGAATTTGCTCAAGCCGGCGCCCGAGAGCGCGCGGATGATTCAGCTTCATGGGCCAGTGCTCGACAACGAGCAACTCGAACAGCTTCGCCACATCGCCAAGCCGGGATTCAAGTCGATGACGATCCCGATCCTTTACCCTGTTGAACAGGGAGCGCAGGGATTGGAAGAATCGATGAAGCTGATGTGTCGGACGGCGGACGATGCGATCAAAAGCGGCGTCAACATCATCATCCTTTCGGATCGTGGCCTGAACCACTTCATGGGAGCCATCCCGGCATTGCTCGCCGTGGCGGGATTGCATCACCACCTCATTCGCGAAGGCACGCGCACGAAGATCGGTCTCGTGCTCGAATCCGGCGAGCCACGCGAGGTGCATCACATGGCCGTGCTCATTGGTTACGGCTGCGGCGCGATCAATCCGTATCTCGCGTTCGAAACCATCGACGACATGATTCGCGAAGGCGTGCTCGAAGGGATGGACCACAAGAAGGCGGTCAAGAATTACATCAAGGCTTGCACCAAGAGCGTGATCAAGACGATGTCCAAGATGGGCATCTCGACGGTGGCGAGCTATCGCGGTGCGCAAATCTTTGAAGCCATTGGCCTCAACAAGGAAGTCATCGCGAAATATTTCACCGGCACGTCATCGCAAGTGGAAGGCGGCGGCATCGACATCATTGCGCGCGAATCGAAGCAGCGCCATCGGATGGGATTCCCGGAACGCGGCACGCACGCACCGACACTCGATGTCGGCGGCCAGTACCAGTATCGCGCCGGCAGCGAGTATCACCTGTTCAACCCGGAGAGCATTCACAAGCTCCAGCTCTCCTCGCGCACGAACAACTACAAGGTGTTCAAGGAATACGCCGCGGAGATCAACGACCAGTTGAAGCACCTCTGCACGCTGCGCGGCATGTTCGACCTGAAATATCTGCCGCAGCCAATTCCGATCGACGAGGTCGAGTCAGTGGAATCGATCATGACCCGCTTCAAGTCCGGCGCCATGAGCTACGGCTCCATCTCGAAGGAAGCGCACGAAACACTCGCCATCGCGATGAACCGCATCGGCGGCCGCAGCAACACGGGTGAAGGAGGCGAGGATCCCGAGCGCTTCACGTGGACGAACGAGAAAGGCGACTCGAAGAACAGCGCGATCAAACAGGTCGCGAGCGGACGTTTCGGCGTGACGAGCAACTACCTCGTCAACGCGAAGGAAATTCAGATCAAGATGGCGCAGGGCGCGAAGCCCGGCGAAGGCGGCCAGTTGCCCGGCAAGAAAGTTTATCCGTGGATCGCAAAGGTGCGTTACTCGACGCCCGGCGTGGAACTTATTTCGCCGCCGCCGCATCATGACATCTACTCGATCGAAGATTTGGCCGAGTTGATTCACGACTTGAAGAACGCCAACTCCGAAGCACGCATCAACGTGAAGCTCGTGTCGGAAATCGGCGTCGGCACGATCGCAGCGGGTGTGGCCAAAGGTCACGCGGACGTGATCCTCATCAGCGGATTCGATGGTGGCACGGGCGCATCGCCGCTCAGTTCCATCAAGCACGCGGGCACGCCGTGGGAACTCGGCCTGGCCGAAGCTCATCAGACGCTCGTGCTGAACAATCTGCGCAGTCGCGTTTACGTCGAGACGGATGGGCAGTTGAAGACAGGCCGCGACGTCGTGATCGCGGCATTGCTCGGTGCCGAGCAATTTGGTTTTGCCACGGCGCCGCTCGTGGTGATGGGTTGCATCATGATGCGGGTTTGCCACAGCGACACCTGCCCCGTCGGCGTCGCCACGCAAAACCCGGAGCTGCGCAAGAAGTTCGCGGGCAACGCAGATCACGTCGTGAATTTCTTCCGCATGTTGACGCAGGACTTGCGCGAGGAAATGGCGATGCTCGGCTTCCGCACCATCAACGAAATGGTGGGCCGCACCGACATGCTCAACACGAACAAAGCCATCGAGCACTACAAGGCGAAGGGCTTGGACTTCTCGCGCATGTTCTTCCAGCCGCAAGTCGGGCCGGAGGTCGGACGCTATCGCCAGATCGATCAGGATCACGGCCTCGATCAGTCGCTCGATCGCACGACGCTGTTCAAGATTTGTCAACCGGCGCTCGCACGCGGTGAGAAGGTGCGCGCCGAGTTGCCCATCAGGAATGTGCATCGCGTGGTCTGCACCCAGGTTGGCAGCGCACTCACGAAAAAGTACGGAGCCGATGGCCTGCCCGATGACACGATTCACCTGAAGTTCAACGGCTCGGCCGGACAAAGCTTCGGCGCATTCGTGCCGCGCGGCATCACCCTCGAGCTCGAAGGCGACGCGAACGATTACATCGGCAAGGGACTCAGTGGCGGCAAGGTCATCGTCTATCCGCCGAAAGGCTCCACGTTCGTCGCCGAAGACAACATCATCGTCGGCAACGTCGGCCTGTACGGCGCGACGGCCGGCGAGGCTTACATTCGCGGCATGGCGGGCGAACGATTCGCCGTCCGCAACTCCGGCGTTTACGCCGTCGTCGAGAGCGTCGGCGATCACGGTTGCGAATACATGACCGGAGGACGCGTGGTCGTGCTCGGCGCGACGGGACGCAATTTCGCCGCCGGCATGAGCGGCGGCATTGCCTACGTCCTCGATGTCACGGGAGATTTCCCGAGCCGTTGCAACAAGGAGATGGTTGAACTCAGCCCGCTCACCGAGGCGCTCGAAATCGCCGAAGTTCGCGGCATGATCGATCGCCACGCGCGCTACACCAACAGCACGCGCGCGCAGCACATCCTCAAGCTCTGGGACGACATGGTTCCGAAGTTCGTGAAAGTGATGCCGAAGGATTACAAGCGCATGCTGGAATGCATCGACCGCGCCGAGAAAAGCGGCTTCAAGGGCGAAGAGGCGCTGCTGAAGGCGTTTCAGGAGAACATGAGTGGGGTGGCAGCGGGTGGGAAGTAATCAAGGCAACAGGGCGCAAAGATGAAAACCTCAACCAAAAGAACAGCACTGGCGGTCAGTGTACTCGGGGTCTTGGCTCTACTTGTCGGATGGATTTATTCGGCTCCGCACCGAACGATGGGCCGGATTCACACGGCCCTCACTCATGGCGACACCAACGCGTTGGCAACACTTGTTGATTTTTCGGTGCTCAAGGAAAGTCTTCGAGAGCAGGTGACGTTGAGCGTCACCAACAAGGTCGCTCAGGATGCAAAAGACGAGACGTCTCGGAAGATTGGATTGGCGATTGCGCAAGGTGTGATCAATCACCTCGTCAACACATACGTCACTCCATCGGGCCTGAGTTCGTTGGTCGCTGGACAGCCCACGGAAGAAGCGAAAGACAAATCAAAAACGCCGCCGCCCGACGCGGAACAGTTGCGTCATGCTTTTGAATCGGCGTTCTTCAGCTACGAATCCGCCTCGCGTTTCATATTCAGCGTTGCAGGCAAGAGCGGTGAGGTCACTCGATTCGTTCTGATGAGAAGCGGCCTAGATTGGAAACTTAACCAAATTTTGCTCCCGATAAACCCATGACGGCGTGTGCAGTCACGACAAGAGATTTCGCACTTGAGCGATCACGTCGCGCCCCGGAGCGCGGGCTTCAGCCCGCCTCGGGCAGCACAGGCCACTGGCCTGTCGCGCCGGGCAACCTGCCCAGCGCAACGGCGGCGCGCCCTCGAATTCAAAACCGTGCCTCGACGTTCCCGTGCGCCCTCCTCGTTCCGGGGAGCACACGCGCCCTCGCGTGTTGTGTTCCGCGCCCTCGCGGAACACCGGAGGACGTGAACATTTTCCACACGCCCGATTTCTCGATCGCCTCACACCGACCCGCGAGGGCGCGGGTCGGAACCCGCGAGCGCGCGTGTGCTCCCCACGTAGCGCAGACCTCCGGTCTGCCATATCGCAGACTTGCAGTCTGCGGGCCATTGGAAGTTCCAACGCGCGTCGTAATTTCAACGCTCTGCCGATGGCAAATCGGCGATACGGCAGACTGGAAGTCTGCGCTACGAGCGAAGGCCTCGCGCGTTGCGTTGAAGTTTGGTATCTGGAATTTATTTGGGATTTGGGATTTGGGATTGGGTGTTTCCACCCAACGCCGCCATTGCTCCCACGCACTTTCACCCGTCACAATCAGAACAGCATTTTAATTATGGGAAAGCCCACAGGATTCATGGAGTTCAAGCGCGAGTTGCCGGTGGATCAACCGGAGCTGAAGCGCATCGAACATTGGAACGAGTTCCACGAGCACTTGCCGGAGCCGAAGCTCAAGCAGCAGGGGGCGCGTTGCATGGATTGCGGCGTGCCGTTCTGCCATACGGGCAAGCTGCTCGCGGGCATGGCGTCGGGCTGCCCCATCAACAATCTCATTCCCGAGTGGAACGATCTTGTCTATCGGGGGCAGTGGCAGGAAGCGCTCGAACGCCTCTTTAAGACGAATAATTTTCCTGAGTTCACGGGACGTGTCTGCCCTGCTCCGTGCGAAGGCTCGTGTGTGCTCGGAATCAATGAGCCGCCCGTCACGATCAAGAACATCGAATGCGCCATCATCGACAAGGGCTGGGAAGAAGGATGGGTGAAACCGTTCAGGCCCGCGACGCGCACCGGCAAGAAGGTTGCCGTCGTCGGCTCCGGCCCTGCTGGACTCAGCGCGGCGGAACAACTCAACAGCGCTGGGCACGATGTCACCGTGTTCGAGCGCGCTGATCGCATTGGCGGATTACTCATGTACGGCATTCCGAACATGAAGCTCGACAAGGAGAAGGTGGTGCAGCGCCGCGTGGACTTGATGGCTGAGGCGGGAATCACGTTCATAACCAACACCGAGATTGGCAAAACCCTTCCCGCTGACAAGTTGATGAAGGACTACGACGCCGTGGTGATTTGCACCGGAGCGACGAAGCCGCGCGACCTGCCGATCGAAGGACGCCAGCTCAAGGGCGTTCACTTCGCGATGGAATTTCTTACCGCGAATACGAAGGCGCTGCTCGACCAGCACAAGAACGGCAGCTTCATCGATGCGACGGGCAAGGATGTCGTCGTCATCGGTGGTGGCGACACCGGCACGGACTGCGTCGGCACATCGCTGCGGCACGGTTGCAAGAGCCTGGTGCAGTTGGAAATTCTTCCCAAGCCGCCGCTCGATCGCGCCGCCGACAATCCGTGGCCGCAGTGGCCCAAGACTTACAAACTCGATTACGGCCAGGAAGAAGCCGCCGCAAAATTCGGCGCCGACCCGCGCGTGTATCTCGTCACTGCGAAACGTTTCCTTGCCGACGATCATGGCCACGTGAAAGGCGTGGAGATCGTGGACGTGCAATGGGAGCGCAACGACAAGGGGCAATTCATCCCGAAACAGTTGGAGGAAACGAAGCGAGTTCTTCCCGCACAACTCGTATTGCTCGCCATGGGCTTCCTCGGACCGGAAGACGCCATCGCGCAACAGCTCAACGTCACGCGCGACGAGCGTTCGAACTACAAAGCCGATTACGGCAATTACGCGACGAACATCCCCGGCGTCTTCAGCGCCGGCGATTGCCGCCGCGGCCAAAGTCTTATCGTGTGGGCAATCAACGAAGGTCGCCAGGCGGCGCGTGAGTGCGATCGGTTTCTGATGGGCAGCACGAATTTGCCGTAGGGTTCCTGTGCAACAAATTGTGACGGCGGCCTGAAGGCCGCCGTTTATTTTTTCGCGACGGGGTCGTTAAAGCGGCGTTACGCGCGCACCGCCCATCGCAGCTTAGCGGAGGAAGCCCGCGGGTTCGCACGCATCTCTTCCACGTTGGGGCGTATCACGTCTGGGGCGACGGCGGAGTAAGTGCCATCACGTTCTCCGACTTGAAACGCTTTCTTCACGCGCCGGTCTTCGCCCGAGTGGAAGGTGAGAATCGCGACGCGTCCGCCGGCTCTCAGACAGCGAGGCAGGTGGCGGAGAAATGTCTCGAGCGCGGAAAACTCGTCATTCACAGCGATACGCAGCGCTTGAAACACGCGGCGAACGGAGAGTTCCATTTCATCTTTGGCGAGGCGGCGCGGGCTTGCGTGCAACGATTCACGAATGGCGCGAGCGAGATCATTCGTGGTCGCGATCGGTTTTGCGATCAGCTTCAGGGCGCGAGCGATGTTCCGGGAGTGAGGTTCGTCCGAGTTTTCGTCGAGCAAGCGCATGAGTTTCTCTTCGCTGATGTGTGTGAGCAGCTTCGATGCGGGTTCGCCTCGAGATGGATTCATGCGCATGTCGAGCGGACCAGTCTCCTTGTAGGTGAAGCCGCGTTCGGGATTGTCGAGTTGCATCGACGATACACCGAGATCGGCAAGGATGAGGTCAACGCCGCCGATTCCTAACGCGGCGAGCGTTTGAGGCAATCCGGCGAAGTTGCTGCGCTGCGCCACAAAGGTGGCTTCGCTGAAACCCGCCTCGCGCAAGCGCGCCTCGGTGCGCGGCAGTTCGAGAGGATCGACATCGAGGCCGATGAGTTTGCCGCCTGGTTGAATGTGTTCCAGAATCGCGCGTGCGTGTCCGCCGTAGCCGAGTGTGCAATCGACTGCGATCTCGTCAGGCTTCGGCGCGAGCACGTCGAGAATTTCCTGCACCATGATCGGGCGATGCATGCCGGCCGGAGTTTTTCCGGAGGAGAGAATTTTCTCCACATCGGTCCTGTAGTTCTCGGGATTCAGCTCCTTGTATTTCTCGTGGAACTTGCGCGGATGTTTGCCCGAGTAGCGCGGGCGACGCTTGTGAACGTGCGGCGCACTGTCATGCGATGGTGCGGCGTGTCCTGTTTTCGGTGGCGAATCACTCACTCGAGAAGTGTTTGCTGGGAGAATGAAACGAGCAACGGCAATTCACGGCCTTGGCGCGGGTACTGCGGCAGGCGGCGTCGGACCAATTGCCCAAGCGACAAACCAATTTTTGTGAATTGTTACTTGGCATTGAGCGCATCAACATGGGACAAGATTCGATTATGAAGCCCAAACTAATTCTCGCGCCGGTTTTCTGCGCGTGCCTCATCACGGCTTTCGCAATTTCACCCAACATCAACGCCGCGGAAATCGACCCGTCGCCACCGACGATCAAAGTTGATCGGTTGACAAACGGGCAACCGCGTCTCGTCTTTCCATATCCGGCCGCGCAGCAATACGAGGTGTTCAGCTCTGGCAATGTGACGAACACGCTTACGCCTGACGTGAATTCCGGAAGACTTCTCGGACCGACCTTCGTCGTGACGAACGGCGGTGCGATGCGTTTCTACAAGGTCACGGCAACGCCGATGAGCAGCAACGATCTCTTCGCGGCCACGGTGTTGAACCGGCTCACGTACGGCCCGACCCCGGATGACATCGATCACATTCGCGCGGTGGGTCCTCAGGTGTTCATCAATGAGCAGATGGCGTGGGACACCATCAGTGAGACGATCGACACCGATCCGCCCATGACGAACACGGTGCCACCGCAGGCGCCGTTCACGAATTGGATCCGGGTGACGGCGACTGGCACAGCCGGAGGAGGATTCTTCGGCATCTATATGACGAACGTGGGAACGGTTTACCTCGATAACATCTCGATCGTGCCCGGGACCGTTGCCGAAGTGGGAACGAATTTTCTGGTGAATGGCGACTTCGAGAATCCCGTGCTCAATCCACCCTGGACAAACGGCAGCACCGTTCGTGCGGCCATCGTGACCAATAGCCCAACCGCTGATGGATTGCCGGCTTCAGGAACGAACTGTCTTCGGCTCTCGCTCAACCCAGGAACGACCACCCTCACCGCTGGATTTTTCACGCAGTTTCTATCCACGAACAACAGCCCGGGAACGAATCGCTTCACGCTCACGTTCTATTACCTTCCGGTGCTGCAAACGAATCCGGTGGATTTGGTTGCACGGCTGAGCGCAGGTGGAAACACCTCATCCCTGAACTTAACCGGGCGCGTAAGTTTCCCAAATGTTCTGGCGCCGCCGTCTGCGCCACCGTCCATCAGCCGTGCTTACGGCAGCCTGGTAAACACAAACGCGGATTTGGACGACCTGCGGGCATGGCACGTCTATCGCGCCATCCACAGCAAGCGGCAGCTTTATGAAGTCCTGGCGCAATTCTTCCAAAACCATTTCACCACGCAGTATCAGAAGACACGCGATTACTTCGACAACAACTTCAACGTCAGCAGTTACACGAACGACAGCGTTCGTGAGGCGGTCAGCGTCGACTTGCACTGGCGTGAGCACAGGCGCTTTCGCGACGCGCTGATGAACCCGAACTGCACCTTCTACGATTTGCTGAAAGTGAGCATTGAGAGCGAAGCCATGATCATCTACCTGGATACTCTCGTGAACTCCAAGGCGGCTCCGAACCAGAACTACGCGCGCGAAATCATGGAGCTGCACACGATGGGAGCGGACAACGGCTACATCCAGCAAGACATTGTGGATCTGGCCAAAGTTTGGACCGGCTGGCGGGTGGCAAAGAAGATTCCCGCCAATGCTGGTTCACCGTTTACGCCAGCCCTGACCGGAAACACGAACATCGTGGACACGCCCGGAAGCTGGGTCCTGCACTTCACCACCAACAATCACGACACGACAACGAAGCGGCTGTTCAACAGCAACCTGATCTCGGCGCGTTTCGGAGCGGAGTTTGGCGGCGGCACTTCGTACGCGCTGTTCCTCAGCAACACCCTCGCGATAGGCACCAACGGTTTCGCCGAGGGCTACAAGGTCGCCCAACACCTCGCGAACCTTCCTTACACAATGGAATACCTGAGCGTGAAACTGTGTCGCACGTTCGTTCACGAGGATTTCGAATATGCCATCTATGACTACTCGCAGCCGAATCTTTCGCCGGAAGCACAATTGATCAAAGAATGCATGACGGCGTGGAATACGCCGGCCGGCGATGGACGCAAGGGCAACATCCGTTTGGTTCTCAACGCGATATTCAGCTCGGCACTTTTCCGCGGACACGGCGCATCGCAGCAAAAAGTGAAAACGCCGCTCGAATATTCCGTCAGCGCAGTCCGGGCGCTGCGCATCACGAACACCGACACCAACGGTTATCTCACCGCGACGGGCGACAGCGACGGCTACGGGATTTCCGGCACGAACAACAACACGTATCCACTCAACCGCATGGGCGGCATGGGTCTATTCAACAAGCCGGAACCGGACGGTTACTCCGAGTTCGGACGCATCTGGCTCAACACCGCCAACCTCTGCGAGCGAATGCGCTTCGTGCAGCAGTTATTGATGCCAACCACCAGTTCGCTCAAGACGAGCGATTACGGAAATGCCGGCAAAAACAACACGTCTGATCCCGTCGCGCTGTTGAAGTTGAGGACGCCTTCATCAGTTTGGAACAACGACGCCGCTGTCGTGGATTACTTCATCGGCCTGCTCTATCCCGGCGAAGGTGCAGGCAATCTCGGCCGCGATCGCCAGGCGGCGATTGAATTTCTGAACCTCAGCGAACTGGGCACGCCGTCTGCGTTCAGTTCTGTGACCGGCGCGGCTTACGATGGCCGCGTGCGCAGCATGGTGGGTTTTCTGATGAGCCTGCCG
>JBBRBM010000043.1:0-34340 GCA_038205745.1 Verrucomicrobiota bacterium
GCCGCAGTTGATCCTCAGCCAGCGTGGCCGGGTCGCACTGGAAATGATCGGCCAGGCGGCGCACGTAACGGACGTATTCCTTTTTGGTCGGCGGCTTGAAGTCTTTGAGTTCGACAAGCTGCCGGAATTTTGCGATGGAAGGGCAGTCAGTATTCATGAGGACAGAGCATGTCCTCAAACGCCATGAACGCGAACACTTCACCCCGCCGCATAGCGGCTTGGTTCAACCATGCGCTGCAGCGAACCGCTCCGCACGTCACGGCGGCTGCTCCCCGCAGACCCACCGCGCAGCCGCCGCGCCGTGCTCCGCAGTCGCTGAGCTTGGGGTCGTTAGGCGTCGCTCGCGTCAGCCAGTAACGAGAGTCTATGGAACACCTTTTCACCATCGCTTGCTTGGCTTTGGCGCTTCTCGTGTTCCCCGCCTGTTATCTGTTCCTTTGCATTCGGATGCGTTGTTCGGGCATTTCACGCGCTCCGTATCTTCCGTTCTTTTTCATCTTCGGCAGCTTTGGCGGTTGGCTTTTAGCTTTCGGCCTCTCTCCGTCCGGCTTGGCAGCGTCGTCTATCGTCTTTCTCGTCACACTCGCTCCGCTTTCATTGCTCGCGTCAGCCATTTGGTTGTGGCGGTTGCGCACTCTCAGCCGTTACCATCGCGCTGCGTTTTTTGGCAGTCTTAGTTACTTCGGCTTCCTCGCAGCATTCATGTGCGTCACGTCACTTGTCTCCGGTTTCACCCACTAAACTCCAAATGTCCGCAACGCCTAATCCCCAAGCATAGCTTTGACCGGAGCACGCGCGGGGGAGCGTGGATTGGAACCAGGGTGTGACGCGCGTGCGGAGCGTCGAAGCTATGCGTTGTTGAACAAGCCCGGTGAACCGCTCCAACGCTTCCCTGCCTTTGCGGTTTTCTTTTGGGCGTCTTCCTTCAGGGCGCGGGCGTGGGAGGGTTTCGGGCATCGGGGCGCGCCTCCTTTCCCGGCGCGCCCGGGCTGAATCACCGGCCGCGGGGCTGTTGCCGCCAGGCGATGAGGTTGACCCATCCTGGAGATCGCGGGTAGCGTTCGGGGCATGAGTTCCCGAGTAGTTGCTTTCATTGTCGTCGCGTTCACCGCAGGGCTGGGCTTGGCCGGGGGCGCGGAGTCCGCGCCGAGGGCGTTGCGGGCGCTGTTGATCACCGGCGGTTGTTGCCACAATTACCCGTTGCAGGCCCGGGAGTTGACGAATGCGGTGGCGAAGCTCACGGCCGTGGATTGGACGGTGGTGAATGAAGGGGGCATCGGCACGAAGGCGGAGATCCCTCTCTATATGAACGCGGATTGGGCCAGGGGCTACGACGTGGTGGTGCATAACGAGTGCTTCGCCGATACCACGAATCATCAATACATCCGGCAGATCACGAGCGCGCACAAGGCAGGCGTGCCGGCGGCGGTGATCCATTGCGCCATGCATACGTATCGCGGGACGGACATCGATGATTGGCGCGAGTTCCTCGGCGTCACGAGTCGGCGGCATGATCATCAGAGTCATTACGCAGTGAAGCGAGTGAGCGACGACAACGAGATCGTGAAAGGCATCCCGGACGGTTGGAAGACGCCGATGGATGAGTTGTACGTGATCGAGAAGTTGTGGCCCAACGCGAAGGCGCTCGCGACTTCGGTGAGTGAAAAGGACGGGAAGACTTATCCCGTGGTGTGGGTGAATCAGTATGGCAAGGCGCGGGTGTTCGGCACCACTTACGGGCATTCGGACGAGACGTTCCGCGATCCCGTGTTCCTGGAGTACGTGTCGCGCGGGGTGTTGTGGGCGGCGGGACGATTGGGGAAGTGAGGCGAAATCAGGGTTTCTCGGCCACGATCTTTCCGTCACGCCACAGGTAGATGGGTGTGCCGTGGGCGCGGGCGGTTTTGCGGGCCACGCGGGCAGACCGGCGCAACGCGCGACCGACAGCGGCAGCAAACGGATTGGGGCGTTTGGTTTTCGTTTTCATGGGCCTTGTTCCAGCAGACGCGGCATTTCACCGGCATTATCGTAAACCGCCCATGTATCGGCAAGCGGACGGTAGAACTTTTGAAAGTTGAACCAGCCGCGAGTGAAGCGGCGGAACACGTCAGCACGCGGGACATTGTGTCCGCCTTGTCGCACGCGGGCCGCAACCCGGCACAGTGCCAGTTGCGGCTAGGACAAGCGCAGATAGGTGATCTCGATGCGATAGCCGGCACTTTTCCACCGCTTGAGGCGGCGCAGATACACCAAACCGCTGAGAGTCGTCTCGAAAGCAAAGTCCACGTGCGCCTTCGCGAAACGGTCCAGTTCGGCAAGGAACAGGCGGCCGCCGGACAAAGCGGCCTATTCCGGCCGCAGTGGCGAGAGTCCGCTGGCGATCAGATCGGCGTTCACAAAGTGAACGATACCGGCGTCCTTGGGCAGGAACTCGCGGGCGAAGGTCGTCTTGCCCGCGCCATTTGACCCGGCGATGATGATGCAACGCGGAGCTGTTCCCAAGCGGGGTTTCATTTCGCATCCTTACGAGCGCGCCGGGACTTCCGCTCTTCCAATGCCAGTTCCGTCCGCTTGCGTTCGGCCCATAATTGACGGGTTCGTTTTGTGGCGGCGTTCACGCGCAAAGACTGCGAGCAATGAGAAGTTTGGTCAACGCAGGTTCTTTCACCTTCACCGATGGCTTAACAATCGCGCTTCGGCGAGGTCGATGTCGCGCTGGATGCGGCGCAGGACGTCGTCGCTGATCACGTTCTCGTTGCGGAGTTGAATGATGGTGCGGCGTTCCTGATCGAGCGCGAGGTGGGAGAGGCGCTCGTATTCGGAGGAGAAACGGCGGAGCGGCGTGCCGGCGCTGGACGGATCGGCACCTTCCACCTGGCGGATGTGGTCTTCGTATTCGATGCGCAGGCGCTGGAGGGCGTCGTCTTTGGCGGGGTCTTTCTCCGTGACTTCAATGAGCCGGGCGAGCGCGGCTTGGTTGGCTTTGAGTCGTGCTTCACGTTCCTCCTTTTCCATCAAGCCATCGTCCTTCACGCCCAGCCAGCGGATGAGCGGCGGCAAGCTCAGGCCTTGCACCACGAGCGTGGCGAGAATCACGATGAAGGTGAGGAAGAGGATCAGATCGCGACCGGGAAAGGGCGTGCCGTCTTGAATGGTGAGCGGCAGCGCCATGGCCGCGGCGAGCGAAACTACTCCGCGCATTCCCGTCCACGCGACAATCGTCACGTGACGCCAGGCCGGATAGGGATCGCGACGGCAGAGCTTTTTGAAAATCAGGCGCGGCAGATAGGTCGCGGGGAAAACCCAAAGGATGCGGATGAGCACCACTGCGACGCTGATGACCAACGCATATAAGATGAGCCGTGGGATGGGAATGTCATGGCCGGACAACGCCCCGAGCACTTCGGGCAGTTGCAGGCCGATGAGGATGAAGACGAAACCGTTCAGGAGAAATTCCACCATTTCCCAAACCGGGCCGCCGCGGAGACGGGTCTGGAAGCTCAGGATCTCGGGCATGCGCCAGCCGAGATACAGGCCGGCGGTCACGACCGCGAGCACGCCGGACACGCCCAATCGCTCCGCCAGCAGGTAAGCGACAAAGGGCGTGAGCAGCGAGACGGTGATTTCGATCGGCGCATCCTCCACGCGTCGATGGAATTGCTCCGCCAGCCAGCCGAGCACCAGGCCGATCAGAATTCCGCCGATGCCCACGATGAAGAATTGTCCGCTTGCCTTCGCCAGCGAGAAGGAACCAGTCGTCACGGCCACGACGGCGAACCGATAGGCGACCAGCGCGGTGGCGTCGTTCACCAGGCTCTCGCCTTCCAGAATCGTGACGATGCGGCGCGGAATCCGAAGTCGCTCGGCAATGGCCGCGGCCGCGATGGCGTCCGGCGGCGAGATGATGGCGCCCAGAACGAAACCCGCGGCGAGCGGCAGCTTCATGAAATAGTGCGCGAGCAAGGCGACCGCGACGGTGGTGAAGAGAACGAGGCCGATCGCGAGCAACCCAATGGGCCGGAGGTTCGCGCGGAAATCGCGCCACGAGGTGAAGAGCGCCGCCGGAAACAAAAGCGGCGGCAGGAAGAACAGAAAGACCAGCTCGGGATCGAGCCGGACTTTCGGAAGTTTCGGAATCAACCCGAGCAACAATCCGCCGACGACGAACAGGATGGGATAAGGGATGTGCAGCTTCCGTGCGACCAGTGCCAGCACCGCCACCGCGAGCAACAATCCGACAAAGATTTCAACGACGCCTGTCATCCCGCGCGGAAAGTAACGATGAGGTGCAAAAGCTCAATCGCTGAAACTTCTGGCGCTGAGAATAAAAATGGGCGGGCCACCATCCGTGAAGAAAGCAACCCGCCCGACTAGTCGGCTAACCTCGAAAACCACTTCAAGGCAAACCGTGCGCGCAATAGAACGGTGCGCGGTTCAATTGTCAAAAATGGTTTGCGAAAAGTGTGCGACCGCGCGCCTGGAGTCGACGCGCGTCACGGCGACGCACTGGTCTTCGATGGTGTGAATGACTTCGTGAACGTGCCGATCTTCGCCACCAACGCGCCGACGAACGAGGTCACCATCGAACTCTGGCAGAATGTTTCTTCCGCCAAAGTGCAGGGAACTTTCTCGATGGCACCCGACAATGTGGGCAACCGCATCGTGGGACATGTGCCGTGGATCGATGGCGTCGTCTATTGGGATTTCGGAAACATCAACACGGCGGGCCGTCTTGCTTTCACGCCGCCGAGTCCGATTGCGAATTCGTGGCAGCACTTCGCCTTCGTCGCCAGTTCCAATGGCAACTTCATGCGCATCTATCGCAACGGCGCGCTCGAAGCGCAGAAGACCGGCATGACGCCCTTCGCGCGCGGCAATCTCGATTTGAACATCGGCCAGGTGAACAACAGTTTCTTCGCCGGACAACTCGATGAGTTCCGCCTCTGGAACGTGGCGCGCAGCTCGAATGAAATCCAAACCAACTTCATGCGCTCGCTCACCGGCACGGAGCCGGGACTGCTCCTCTACCTGCGCGCCAACGAAGGCAGCGGAACCCAGACAGCGGACGCGGCGGCGCTGGGCGGGAACACCACGGCGTTTTTCTCCAATGGCGTGACGTGGGCGGCCTCGGGTGCACCGGTCGGCGGACTGTTCGACACGATTCGTTACACCGTCACGATTCAGAACAACTCCACGAACACGCCGACGAATGTGGTGCTGAATGTTCCGGCCACGCCGAACAACACGCTCGTGCCTGGCTCGGTGAAAGTGCCCCCGAAAGCCAACGATGATGCGCCCGCTGGAAACAGTTCGCCGGGACAACCAATCCACGGCGCGCTCAACGTGGCGCTGAACATCATCGCGCCGGGCCTGCTGGCGAATGACAATCTCGGCGCGCCGGCGGGCAGCATCGCGAGCTTTGGCGGCGGCTCGTTTCCCGGCACGGTCACCACGACGGCGTCCGGTTCGAGCGCCGTCGCCGCCGGCATCGGCACGCTCACGGTGAACGCGAACGGCAGCATCACGAAGAACAACGAGGGTCGCCTCGTGGACATCCAGAGCCGCACGGGCGCCTGACGCAGGTGGTGGACGGCTGTGTGTTCACCGACATGTTTGGCGACGGCCTCCACGCGGGCACCATCACGGGCGCGAATGGGGTCATCAACATCACCGTGAAGAATTCTTGGTTCACCAATGCGGCGGCCGTGAGCAATGGTGGGGTGCTCCTGACTCCGTACGGCGGGCCGGCCAATTTCACGGCGGACATCGACAGCAATGTTTTCAACGACATCATGCGGCCGGTCTCGAACCTGGGTGCGGTCAGCACCACCAACGGCGATCTGGACGGCGGCGGTCCGACCGCGAATCTAACTTTCAGGAACAACACCCTCACGAACCTCGTGGGCTCGCGGGGCATCTCTGGCACCTTCGACACGTTCTCGGGGCCGACGACGCTGGTCATCAGCAAGGAGGCTGTGACCGGAACCAGCACGGTCGTGGGCGGGACGGTGTGCTTGAACATCAGCGGCAACACGGTGCCGGGCGGCGGGGTCGGAGTGATCCGAATCACGGAGAACGCGGCTCCGGGAGCCATCAATGTCACGCAGTCCCAGGCCAACGTCGCGGCGTTGAACAACGGAGCCACGGTGACCGTGACCGGCACCCCACAGTTCAGCCAACCTGCCTGTCCGACGCCCTGATCCACAAAAAGGAAACCAAGACCATGAAAACAATTTCGATTTCCCAGCGAGTGGCGGCGGTGAACCCGCTCGTGCGCGAAGGCGATTCCGGTCAGGGTGGAACGGGCTACCAGCCCGTCCCGTTCGGCAACCTGCCGAACGGAATGGGGAAGGCGCACGGTTTTTTCCGGCTCGCTGAGATTGTCGGGAGGCTTCTTCCGTTCCGCCGGGCCAGTGGCCCGGCGGCACAGGCGGGTCGCCTGTGCCACCCAAACCCCAACGGGGTTCCATCCATCAGCCCAGGGTTGCGAGGCACGAGCTACCCTGGGTGTGAACGAGCCATGGTTCACAACCCTGAAGGGGTTGCATCGCATCGCGCCGCCCAACGCTGCAACCCCGTTGGGGTTGAAAATCATTTTGCGCCGTTGCCCAGGGTAGGCGCTCCGCGCGCCAACCCTGGGCTGAGAGATGCAATCCCGTTGGGATTGAAAACGGCATCCGCCCACTCAGGGCGGGAAGGAAAGCTCCAGGTAATCGCCGGGCTGCGCGCGGTTCACGGCGTCGCCGATGGCGGCGAAGTGAGGAAGCAGGACGGGCAAGGAATTAGTCGGCAGTTCGACGATGGCGATGCGCCGGTGGGCGAGGCGTTGTTGATACCGGAGATTTTGTCCGCCGTGACGAGCACGTCGAAGCCGTCGCGCTCGGCGGCTTCGAGCAAGGCACCGTTTTTGAGTTCAGCCCAGCCACGTTGGTAAGCCGTGGCGGCCTCGCAACCCGGTGCCGCCTGCCGGACACGGCGCGGCACGCAATGGTCGAGCAGCACGCGCTTCATGCCGGGACCGGCTCGCCGGGCGGCACCGAGCGGCGCGCAAACTCCAGCACCGCCACCGCCTGCTCGCGCGTGACGCCCTCAAACTCGTCAATGAATTCATCCAGGCTCAGGCCCGCTTCCAGATTGTCGAACAGCGCATCCACCGGCACGCGCGTCACGAGCGTGCAGACGAACGCGCCGAATGGGCTGACCCTCATCGGCACGGCGTCAACGAACCAGAATGTGACTGTCGAAGCGTCGCAGGATTTCACCAACTGGGTGTGGCGCGCGACCGTGACCGCCAATGGCGCGGGCGTGTGGAGTTTTGTCGAGCCGATAATCAGCACGCCGCCGTATCGCTTCTACCGCGCCGTGGCCGCGCCGCAATTTCCCGCCGGCCTCGTGAACTGGTGGCGCGCGGAGAGCAATTACCTCGACAGCATCGGCGCCATTCCCGGCACGCCGCTCGGCGGACTCGGCTTCATCAACGGCCAGCGCGGCATGGCCCTTAAGCCGCGTATTGAATTGCTTGTCCGCCCGAATGAGCCACGGTGAAGCATGAGTGAGATTTCTGCGGACAACGGACAAATGGCGTGTGACCAAATTCGTGAGCGGCTGCGCGTCTTGTTTCCGGAAATGACATTCAAGGTCTCTCCCCAGAACGGGACGCGCGACTTCCGAATGATACTGCCTGGAACCATCCGCATTCACGGCCAGAGGACCAAGAACATGCGCTACGACCGCGGGAATCATTACGCGTCGTTCGATATCACAGGTGAGGCTTACATCGCGGCCGATACCGGAAGCGCGACGGATCCGTTGCTCCAGGCGGCCGTTGCGAATCTCGAAGCACAGTTACGGATGAGGAATCAATAGAGCGCCACGCTCTCAGCAAAAGAGCCGGGCCCAGGCCTGCAACCGATTCGGAATTTCCAACGACGCGGTATCGAGACCATTGAGTGAGTTGAGGATGTGTCCCGCCGTCAAATCATCCACCGCCTGCTGGGAAGTGGCGTAGCTGCCGAGACTCTCGTCCCTGAACACGGGATGGAATCGCCCATCGTGCTCGGCGATGTAGAACGCGCCGATCGCCGTTTTGTGAACGTAAAGTTTCCGCATGGGCGAGTATCGTCCTCATCCTGCAGGAAGCCAGCGGTAAGGCATCTCCCCAAGGAAGCCATCCCACTGTGAACTGCCAAGTAGTTGACCCGCGTCAAGTTGACCCACCGCCGCCGCAGCGATCTTGACCGAGGTTTCGAAAGCGGTTCTTCACGGACACGCAGGAGCGATTCAACAAATCGGTTATACATGAGTAAAAGAATTCTTTTGACGAGCGTCTGTCGCCCCATGGGCCCTGAGCATGGCGATGCATCGTCAGTTGGCTACGAACTGCTTTACCGGCAGGTCACGCGCGCGCAGGGGATTTTCAGCCCGCGCACCGTGAACATCCATTTCTCGCTCGAATACATCGCGGAGAATCTCGATGCGCCGACAGTGGTGCTGCAATACCCCTCGAAACGCGAACTGATCAAGGAGCTGAAGAAGGGTTACGACTACGTGGGCATCTCCTTCATCATGGCGGTGATGCACAAGATGAAGGAGATCGTGGCGCTCGTCCGCAAGTACTCGCCACACAGTAAAATTGTTTTGGGCGGATACGGCACCGTGCTGAAGGACGAAGTGTTGAAGCCGTACGGCGATTACATCTGTCGTGAGGAAGGCGTGGCATTCTTTCGTCGCCTGCTCGCTGAACCGGAAATCCAGATGCCGTACAAGCATCCGTTGATCGTGAGCTGGCTGAAGGTGTTTGGGTGGAGGGTGTCGGGCACCGGCAAGATTTTCGGCGGACTCGGTTGTCCGAACGGTTGCGACTTTTGCTGCACCTCACAGTTTTTCTCGCGCAAACACATCAGGTTGCTGCCTACGGGCAAGGACATTTTCGACGTGGTCGAACGTTACCTCGACATGGACCCGAGCCTGGTCTTCCTGATCATCGACGAGGATTTTCTGCTCAACAAAAAGCGGGCGATGGAATTTCGCGAGTGCGTCATCAACAGCCCACGGAAGCCTTCCATCTTCGCGTTCTCGAGCATCAAGGCGATCAGCCAATACAAGGTCGAAGAGATTCTCGAAATGGGCATCGACGGATTTTGGATTGGCTACGAAGGCACGCGCTCGAACTACGCCAAGCAACAGGGCCGGCCTGTCGCCGACATTCTCACGGAATTTCGCGAACACGGCATCACGATCCTGGCGTCGATGATCGTCGGCTTCGATTACCAGACTCCCGAAGTCGTCGCCGAAGAGCTGGATGGCTTGATGAAGCTGAAGCCGTCGCTCGGTCAGTTTCTGATTTACGGACCCGTGCCGGGGACTCCGTTCTACGAACGCGTCATCAAGGACAACCTGTTGCAGGACGTTTATACGAAGGACATGGATCTGTTCTATCGTCGCGCAGACGGATTCCGGACCATGATCAAGCATCCGACGCTGTCGCCGGAGCAAATTGAGAAATTGCAGGAATGGTGCTTCGAGCAGGATTTTCAACGTCTCGGTCCGAGCATCTATCGCGTGTTGGAATCCCGCCTTCTCGGTTGGCAGAAACTCAAGGACTCCCCGAATCCAATCCTGCGGGCGAAGGCAGAATATTTCGCGAACGAGTTGCGCTATGCGTATCCCGTTTTTCTCCCCGGCAAACTCTTCGGTCCGAATCGCGAAATCCGCCGCTGGATCGGCGCGCTTGAGAAACAGGCCCATGCCGAGTTGGGCGCGCCGACATTCGGTCAGCGCTGCAAATCATTGCTCGCCGTCGGCGCCGCGGCCTGGACGGCTGTGACGCTGAAGTTCAACCTCTTCCAACATCCCAAGCTGTTGCGCACGAGCTACCGCATGCCGGAGAAGCGCTGGACCGCATTTCATCTTTGGGAGGAATTGCAGCAGAAGGTTTCGAGTCCGGAGTTTTCCCTTCAGGTCGAGCTTCAGCACGCCAAGCAACAGGTGTGGATGCGCCTCGAAGGCACGTTGAGCAAACACCAAGCCGAGCGTCTTGGGTGTCGCATCGGTGAATCGCTCGCTCGCAGTAAGAATCGCCTCATCCTCGATCTCAACAAACTGCATTGGGACAAGGTCGAGGATCTGGCGCCGCTGCGGGACAAGTTGGCGGCTTACCGTTCCCGCATCCGGTTGGTGTCGCCGAATCTCGCCGCCCATCCCGACGTGGCGCTGCTCACGGCGTTCTTCGAAATGTATCGGGCGTAGGCGCACCTCCGAAATTAATCGTCACGGCGCGGTAGTCGTCGGGCGTGTCGATGTCGAACTCGAGTCCATGGTCGCGCACGTTGATCAACTGAACTGCAGCACCTTGCGCCGCGAGAAATTCTTTCATCGTGCGAAGCGGTGTGCTTTTCAACGCTTTGAAATCCTTCCACGACAACAGCACAGGATGACGCGCGCGACCGTTGTGACTTGGCTGGCAGATGTTGGTGCGGTTCCACCGTGCCGCATCAATCAGCGTCGAGAGAGTTTCCGCGCGGGCGGCGTGTGGAAGAATCAGCCCCGAAACTTTCCCGCCACAGATCAGCCCGTCGTCCCAGCCGAAGTCGTGATGGAGCACGAGATCGAAGGCTTCAGGCTTCTGCGTGCGCAACGATTGCCGCGCACGTTCGCGAACTTCGGCTTCAAGACATCCGCCGCCGAGGGTGCCAACAATGCGGCCGTCGGCGAAGAACAACGCTTTGGCTCCGCGCCTCTGCGGACTCGATCCGCGCACGCCGGAAATGATTCCGAGCGCGAACGGCTCGCGCGATTCGATCGCCGAAACGATGGCTGAATAGAAGTTCTGCACCGCGATCGGAAGTGTTCGCGCATTGATGCCGGTTGGCAATTTTGACCTGAGTGTTCAAGAAGAGAACCACGGAATACACTGAAGAGACGGAAGCCGAAGAGGGATCGAGTAAATGAACCGCCGCTTGATAAGGAAGCCCATCTCGCCAATTCACATCTTCATCCTTTTCCGTGTCTTCAGTGTCTTCCGTGGTCATCCCTCCTGAAGCTGCGCACTCGCGCTTCCTTGATCGTGAACGATTTGTTTCACTGAGCACATGCCGATTCCGGTGATCAGCGTGGCGCAGATGCGCGAGTGGGAAGCAGCGACATGGGCGAGCGGCCAGACGGAAGCGACGGTCATCGCGCGAGTCGGTGAACGCATCGCGCGGCGCGTGCTGGAACTCACGCGCGAAGGGGAACGCGTGATCGTCCTGGCCGGCAAAGGGCACAATGGCGATGACGCGCGCGCGATGTCCGGCCATCTCGACTCTCGCGCTGTGGTGTGGGTCGATGCATCGGATCCCGTTGTTGCTTCAGCTAAATTTTCTGTGGCGCTGGAGACAGACGCGCCGGCGTTGATCGTGGATGGACTCTTCGGCATTGGACTCAATCGCCCGTTGAGTCAGGACTGGTTGAACTTCATTGCGAAGATAAATCTCACCCATGCGCCAGTGCTCGCGATCGATGTGCCGTCCGGATTGAACGCGGACACGGGCGAGGTCGCGACGGCAGCCATTCGCGCGGCCGAGACGCTCACGGTCGGCGCGCCGAAACGCGGGATGCTGCTTCAAGAGGCGGCGGAGTATGTGGGACGGCTTCGCGTGCTGTCGGACGTCGGTTTGGCTGCATGCCCTTGCGCGAGTGATGTGCATTGGACGACGACTCAGGACTTCGCCGGGTTCCCGCCACGACGTGGTGTCGTGACGCACAAGGGAAGTTTTGGTCACCTGGCAATCGTCGCGGGTTCACGCGGCTTTCATGGAGCAGCGGTGCTCGCGTCACGCGGCGCGCAGCGCGCGAGACCCGGATTGATCACGTTGTTCACGCAACCGGAAACCTACTTGCCGGTCGCATCGCAAACGCAAGCGGTGATGGTTTCGGTATGGGACGCGGTGGCGGAATGGCAACGATTCACCGCCTTGTTGATCGGGCCGGGACTTGCCGCGCCCGATTTGCCGGCCTCGATTCAAGAAACTGCGCGTCGCACGTGGAGTGAGTTCGATGGCGCAATCGTCGCAGACGCAAGCGCGCTGGCATGGTTGCCCGAGGGAAAATTTTGCGCGAACGCAGTGCGTGTGATCACGCCGCATCCGGGCGAAGCGGCGAAAATGCTTGGCGTGAACACGGCTGAAATTCAGTGCGACCGCGTTCGCGCCGCGCGCGAGTTGTCGAAGAAATTTGGCGGCTGCTGGGTCGTGTTGAAGGGACATCAGACGATCATCGGTCGCGCAGCCGGCGACTTGTTCGTGAATGGTTCCGGCTCGCCGGGACTGGCGCAGGGCGGCAGCGGCGATTTGCTCGCGGGCTACATCGCAGGCTGGCTCGCGCAACCGGTGTTGGGCACTGACACGGAGTTACAGTTGCGATACGCGGTTTGGGAACATGGAGCGGCGGCGGACCGGCTCGATGCCACGCGAGGGAGTTGGACCGTGGAGGAACTGGCGGTGGAACTGGGGCTCAAGCGCTGTTGAAACCGGGAAAGTTCTTTCTTTGAGAAAATCGCTTTGTTAATCACAACTCGCATGTTCTGGAAACGGCTGCTGTTGGGCTTCTTCGTCGTGGTGTGCGCGCTGGTTTCGCACGCGCAAACGATGATGCCATTCAAGCTCGTCAACGGTGCAGTGCTCAACGGCCAGCCGATCAGACCCACTGACACCAATGTGATGGTGAAGCTGGATAGCGGCACCTACACAAATCTGAATTGGGTGCAGCTCTCGCAGGAAACATTGCGCGAACTCGAGAAGAACAAAGCGTTGGCGCCTTATGCGTTGATCTTCATCGATCCGCCTCCCACGACGCGCCGCACCGCCGCAACGACAAAAGCGGTTGTGATCAAGCCGGTGCCGCGGATGGATCAGCCCGGCGGCGGTGGCTTGCTTGCTTCGCCGGTCATGGTGCTGTTGTTTTTCCTCGTTTACGCGGCGAACATTTATGCGGGTTACGAAATTTCTGTTTTCAGGCAGCAACCGCCGGCGCTGGTGTGCGTGGTCGCTGGAATCCTGCCAGTGCTTGGTCCGATGATTTTCCTGGCGATGCCGACCAAGCAAGTGAAGCAGGAGCCGGACTGGGAAGCGCCGGTGGAAGAGATGCCAGCCGAACAAGCGCCCGTCACGGAGGAAGCGGCTCCTGAGCCGGCCACGCAAGATGCCCAGCCTGCGATTCCGCCACCGGTGGTTTATCCACGCGGACAGTTCACGTTCAATCGCCGCTTCTTCGAGACGAAGTTCGCCGGATTCCTGAAAATGGTTCCGGGCGAAGCTGAGCGCGACAAAGTCATCGAGATTAAGTCTGCCCGCGGCGAATACACCGGGCATCGCCTGACGAAGATCGAACCGAACGAGCTTTACCTGCAAGTTCGCAAAGGAACTGCGACCGAGGACGTCATGATTCCTTTCAGTGAAGTTTTCGAGGTCACAGTCAAACACAAGGATTCATAGGAAGCCCGAAACGGCGTGGCGAGTGAGCAATGAAATACCGGACCATACTTCTTTTCGGCGCCCCAGGGTCGGGCAAGGGAACGCAGGGAAAAATCCTCGGATCCATCCCGAGTTTTTTTCACTTCGCGTGCGGCGACGCTTTCCGAAACCTGCGGATCACGGATCCGATCGGCAGGGTTTTCATCGAGCATTCGAGCAAGGGTGAGCTCGTACCGGATGAGCCGACGATCGACCTCTGGCGGCGAAACATCGAGGCGTGTACGGTCAATGGCATATTTGATCCGGATCGTGACACGCTGGTCCTGGATGGCATTCCGCGGAACGTCCGCCAGGCGCAGATTCTGAACAACACCCTGGAGGTGCGCGCGGTGTTTCACCTGACCTGCCCCGACCTGAACAAGATGGTGGAGCGTTTGCAGCGGCGTGCGCTGCGTGAGAACCGCCTGGACGACGCGAACCTCGATATCATTCGGCACCGCCTCGAAACCTACGGGAGCGAAACGAAACCGGTGCTTGATTTTTACGGACCGCAAGTGGTTCGCCACATTGACTCGAGCCAGACGCCCATCAACGTCCTACGCGACATCCTCGAATTCATCGCGAAGCTCGGGATCGACCGTACGTGAGTGCGCCCTGGCGCATCGTCTTCATGGGCACCGCGCCTCTCGCGGCCACGGTGCTGGAGTCGTTGCTCGCGTCGGCTTCGGTCGCGGTGATTACGGTCGTCACACAGCCTGACAAACCAAAAGGGCGCGACCTCAAGTTGCAGCCGTCCGCGGTGAAGGAAGTCGCGATGGCGCGCGGATTGCCCGTGATGCAACCAATCAAGGCGCGTGACCCGGGTTTCGTCGAGGAACTGCGCCGGCTCGCGCCGGAACTGATCGTGGTTGCGGCGTATGGACAAATCCTCCCGCAAGCATTGCTCGATGTGCCGCGCTTCGGTTGCCTGAACGTTCACACATCCATCCTGCCGAAGTATCGCGGTGCCGCGCCGATCCAGTGGGCGATCCTCAACGGCGATGCGGAAACCGGCGTCACGATCATGAAGATGGACGCGGGACTCGACACCGGGGACATCGTGAACGAAGAGCGCACAGCGATTCGCGATGAGGACAACTCGCAGACCCTGCACGATCGACTCGCAATAATTGGAGGCGATTTGCTGGTGCGCACCATTCCCATTTTCGTGCGCGGAGAAATCCAACCTCGCCCGCAACCGGCGGAGGGCGCGACTTACGCACGCAAGATCACGAAAGAAGACGGTCGGATCGATTGGTCACAACCCGCGCGCGTGCTTTGGAACAAAGTGCGCGGATTAACTCCCTGGCCGGGAACGTTCACGTCGCTTCAGCGGGAGCCAGCCCCCATGTTGTTGAAAATCTGGCGCGCCGAATTAACCGACCTTCAACAGGGTTCGCCGGGAGAGATTCTCTCGGCAGATCGCGCCGGCATCCTTGTTGCCGCCGGGAACGGCGCCTTGCGCTTGCTCGAAGTGCAGCGCGAGGGCGGAAAACGCCTCCCAGCGGCACAGTTTGTTGCAGGCTTTCCGCTCCAGCGCGGCGAACGTTTTTCCTGAATCGGGAGTTTCGGGGAATATTCCACCGCTCCATTCATCTCACATACGGACGGGGTTGCGGAACTGGGATGGACTGCGCGCCCGGCAAGTAAAACAATGTTCGCGCGGCTGGTTATGACTATATTCGTTCGGATCAGGTAGCGAATGACTAACGGCGACAACAATTTCGAAGACGTTGTGAACGCGTATTACCAGAGCCTTTATCGGTTTGCGCTGACCCTTACCCGCAGCGAGAGCGACGCGAGCGACCTAACGCAGAGCGCATTCGAGCGCCTGCTCCGAAAACCGGATCAATTGCGCGATCCGTCCAAAGCCAAGACGTGGCTTTTCACAACACTGTATCGAATGTTTCTGGAGCAACGACGGCGCGAGGATCGGTTTCCGCATGTGACGGTGGAGGATGTTGATCTTCCGGCGAGCGAGATCGATACGGCCGCCCACATCGATGCTGGAGCTGTCACGAGTGCGCTGGCGCAAATGGAGGAACCTTTTCGCGCCGTGTTGGTTCTATTTTACATGGAAGACCATTCGTATCGGGAGATTGCCACGATCCTCGGCGTGCCGATCGGCACCGTGATGTCCCGGTTGTCCCGCGGAAAAGCGATGTTGCGAGCGCTCCTCGACGGACACTCTCCCAAGATTATTCCACTCCCATTGAAAGCGGCGTCATGAATCGAGACCAAGCGAAAGAAATTCTCCACGGTTACCGCCCGGGCGGCGGTGATGCGAGCGATCCGTTTTTCGCCGAAGCGCTGGAGATGACCAAACACGATCCCGAACTGGGGCGATGGTTCGCGGAACAACAGACCTTTGATGGAGCTGTGGCACGCGCACTACGGAAGCAAATCGCTCCCGCCGAACTGCGAGCGCAGATCCTTCAGCAGCCGTCGAGTCGCAGATGGTGGGAGCGTTCCATGCGCCCGGCGGAGTTGGCGCTTGCCGCCTCGATTGTTTTTCTCGTTGCGCTGGGTGGTTTTTGGATGCGTGAGCGACATGAGCAGTTTTCCAAATTGCGCGATGACGTCATCGAACAAACCTGGAACGGAAAGCGGCACGTGGATTTGGAAACTTCCAGCCTCGCTGAGATACGCCGCTTCATCACTGCGAACGACCTGCGCGGTGACTTCAAGCTGCCCCCGGAACTTGCGGTCATGCGGGCGCGCGGGTGCAGCCTGCTGACAGTGGATGGTCACAAGGTGCCGTTCATCTGCTATGCAGACGGCGGGCGACATTTTCATCTCGCCATCATGGACAACAAGGTCTGTCCAAATCCTCCTCTCGGTGGAACACCTGATTTTGCTCAGTGGAACAAGTGGAGCACGACCACGTGGACGCGGGACGAAACGACTTTTGTGTTCACGGGCATGCGTCCCCTGGAGTTCGTGAAAAAATTCCGCAAGGACCGTCAGTGGACTTGGGGCGGTTAATCAATCACGCCCCGCCCCCTTCGGCACACGCGGACGCAACGATTCTTCAGAGCGACTGCTGGTATTTGTGTCGCCGTCCTTTTTCTTGAAGGCAGAGCGCAGCAGCCAGTGGCGCTTCAGGCCCTGCACCATCTCATCGCTGTGAACGATCAGGTCGGACAGTGACGAAACCACGTTCGAATTACTCTGCACCTGCGCGTTCAAGTTGCTCGTCAGGTTTGCGAGGTTCTCGAGCGCGACCGTGATGTTTGAAAACACCACGACGAGATTCGTGTTTGCGTTCGTGACGGTGCTGTTCACGTTGCCCACCGTGGAATTCGCGTTCGTCAAGAGCCTGGCCAGCTCGGGGCTCATGTTCGTCGGAATGATCCAGTTGCCCAGCGATCCGCGCGGCTCCTTCAAGTTCTCGGTGATCATCGTCGCGTTCGTCACCAGCGGTTTCGCCGCGATCAGCAATTCCTTCAAATGCTCCGTCGCATCCGCGGCGTTCGTGAGCGTGCGGTTGAGCGCGTTGGTCAGTTGCAGGATGTTCGTGATCGAGACTTTAGCCATCTTCACCACTTCATCGAGCTGCGAGCTGAGTTCCGGCGGTTCGATGGAAAAAATTTCGTACGGCGGCGAACCCTCGTTCCAATTGGTAAACGTTTCGGTTTCGCGCGAAAGAATTCCGACAATTTTGCGGCCCTCAGTTTTGTATGTGGCGTGCAGGTTATTGGTCAAACGGGTGCCGCCCTTGGTCACTTCGAGATAACGCGCGCCCAAAAATCCCGCCGATTTCACCAGCACCAACGAGTCATCCCAAACGTATCCGAAGTTCGGCTCGAACATCACGAACTCCACATACACGTTCTCCTTCGACTCCGGCTTCTCCGGAATGACCTTGGTAATCTTCCCCGCATCGAAACCCATGAGCTTCACCGAATCGCCCGGTTTGATCCCGCCGCCGCTGTGGAGATACGTGAAGTAAGGCGCCTTCGTCAGGAACCAACCCTTCCGTTCCGCGAGGCTGTAAACGTAATACGCCAGCCCTGCCACCAGCAGCAGCGTGGCAATCGTGACGAACCAGCCCACGACCTTCTCCAGCCGGCTCAGCCGCGTGCGCAACTGCGGCGTTAAATCCTGTGTTGGCATTTCAAGTCTCTTCTCCCGCGGTCATCATGTGCTCTTCATCATCCGCCGGAGCCGTTTCCCCGTGCGTTAAAAATTTCCGCCCTTCCAGCTCCGCGAATTGTGCACCGCAGTTCCTCCACGGTCGGAATTCATCCGTCGATGCCACGATTGTCATCGGCTTGCCCGCCATCAACGGATGCCCGGCCCACAGTTTCTTGATAAACGCCACCCACCACGCCGCGTGGCGCGTGTCCACGCCGCGCAACGCATTTTCGACGAACAACACCTCCGGTCGCAGCGCCAATGCCCGCGCGAGCGCAATCCGCACCCTCCAGTTCCGCGGCACGCTGCTCGGCATGTCGTCCGCGAACTCCACGATCTCCGTCTCCTTCAGCAGCGCCGTCAGCCAGCTCGCCGATTCCTCCACCGCAAGGTTCTGATGATAACGAACGGGCAACGAGACGTTCTCTGCGATCGTCAACCCACTGAACAATCGCGAATCGTCGAACACCATTCCCGTCCGCAACCGGTTCGGCAGAAACTCGTCGCCGAAATGCTCGCCCATGTCCTGCCCAAACAGCTCGTAGCGGCCCTTCAACGGCTTCGTGAGCCCGGCCAGCATGAACACGAGGTCGCTCTTGCCGCTTCCTTGCAGCCCGCCCACGATCCAGAACTCGCCCTTGTGCACCTCCCAATTCACCGCTTCCACCACGGCCCGTTCCGCGTCGCGGCGCGACGGCACCGTCACGTCCGTGAGTTGGAAAATAATCTCAGCACTCATGCCACGAGATAAATCACGATGAACAAAGCATCCAACAACATGCAGAAGATCACCGATTGCGCCACTGCGCGCACAGTCGCGCCGGACACTTCCTCCAGTCGCAACGGCTGCGCCAGCCCGTGATAACACGTCACCACCGCGATCGTCGCGCCGAAGAGCAGGCTCTTGCTGGCGAGCACCACGAAGTCCGTCACATTCAACGAACGCGTGAGCTGCGAGAAATATTCTCCCGGCGTCAACGGCACGTCTTGGAGAAACGCCCACATGTATCCGCTCAAAAGCGCCCCGATGATCAGATAAATCGTCAGCGAAAAAATCCCCAACGCCATGCCGATCACGCGCGGCACCACGAGATAATGAATCGGGTCAATGCCCAACGCTTCGAGTGCCTCGACCTCGCCGAGCGCGCGCGCGGTGCCGAGTTCGATCACGTTGGCCGCGCCCGTGCGGGACAACACGATGAGCGCAGTGAGCAACGGCCCGAGCTCGCGCACCACCACGCTGACCATGACGGTGCCGAGAAATTGATCCGCGTTCACGCGCTCCAATAGCGAAACCGTCTGCCCGATGATAATAAGCCCGAGCGCCACTGAGACGAACATGGTCATGGCGAAGAGGCGCACGCCCGAGCGCGCGAGGTGTGCGCGAATCATAGGCATCGTTACGCGGCGCGACGTGCCAAACTTGGTGATCATCACCGCAAGCGTAATGAGGGCGAACGCGCCCAGTCCCTGAATGGTGAGGATGAAGCGCAGGACTTTGAGCCCCACGAAGTCGACGTAAGACCGCGGGAGCGGTGCGCGCCAAAGCAGCGATCTGCGTTGCGTAATCTCTGGCACACTGGCCGACCCTGGTTCCACGAGCGCGAACGTACGAGCGAGTGCGGGAAATGTCGAGCGGCGGCACGAAGAGGTCGATTACGAACAGGGTTACGATTACGAGCGGAGGATCGCCTTCCTTTTCGTAATCTTAATCCTATTCGTAATCCTCTCCTCGCTCTCCGAACAATTTCCTCCGCCACTTGTCCGAACTTCCATGTTCAGCGCCCATTGGCCGTGTTATCGTCCGCGTGTGGCAGACATTCTTTCAGCGCTCGTGGGTGTGCTCCTCGCGACAAATCCGGTCGTCGCGGCCAGCAATCTCGTGGCGCAACAGACCGGCGTGAAGAACCCGGTCGTTGCCACGAATGATCCGGCGGAGTCCGAATATCTGCGGTTGCTGGTGCTGGATAACGCGGCGCAGGCCGAGGTGGACCAGTGGCTGACCGATGAGCAAAAATTCGCGAAGGAAGGCGCCGGTAATGACCCTGCGACGATGCGCGGCAAGGTGCGGCAGCGCCTGGAACCGGTCGAGAAAGCGTACCAGGAATTCCTTGATCGAAATCCGAACCACACGCAGGCACGGCTGGCTTTCGGGAGTTTTCTGAACGACATCGGACGCGAGGACGACGCGAAAGTGCAGTGGGACAAGGCAAGCTTGTTGGATCCAAAGAATCCTGCGGTATGGAATAACCTGGCCAATTATTACGGCCACAACAGCCCGGTGACGAACGCGTTCGCCTGTTACGAAAGGGCCATCGCTCTGGCCACGAATGAACCACTCTATTACCAGAATCTCGCGACCACGGTGTATTTGTTCCGGCGCGATGCGACGAATTACTTTCGCATCACGGAGCAGCAGGTGTTCGACAAGGCGATGGCGCTTTACCGAAAAGCGTTGTCACTGGATCCGGAGAATTTCCCGTTGGCCACGGACCTCGCACAAACTTACTACGGCATCAAACCGCCACGCGTGAAGGACGCGATGGAGGCGTGGAGGAATGCATTGAAAATCGCGGGGGATGACATCGAAAGGGAGGGCGTGTATCTCCACCTCGCGCGCTGGCACAAGACGGCCGGGGACATCGCGGCGGCGAGAAGGGAGCTGAACGTGGTGACCAACGAGATGTATTCGGTGACCAAGGCCACCATCCTGCGTTCGCTGGATCGCGCGGAAGGAATCACGAACGCTCCAAATGCGGATGCCACGACGAACGCACCGGGTTTGAAGTGATTGAAGCAGGAACGTGCGGGAGCGGAGGCAAAGCGCGCGTTTGACAGCCCGGGGACCGGCCTCTATAACGCCCGCCGAAACAGGGTAGAAAACAACCAACAGGATTTTATTTATGGCAATTCCAGTCGGCTCCAAAGCGCCGGATTTCAAACTCAAGTCCAAGACGGTCACGGGCCTCGTCGATGTCCAATTGAGCAGCAACGCGGGACAGAAGAACACGGTCCTGCTGTTCTTCCCGCTGGCCTTCACGAGCGTTTGCACCAAGGAGATGTGCGACATCACGGCTGGACTGAACGATTATTCGTCAGTGGGCGCTGATGTCATCGCCTTGAGCGTGGACAGCCCGTTCGCGCAGGAGGCATGGGCGCAAAAGGAAAAGATCGGCATCACGCTGGCGAGCGACCTGAACAAGAAGACCGCGAAGGACTACGGCGTGTTGCTCGATGATCTGGTCGGGATTGGTTCGACGTCAGCGCGCGCGGCGTTCGTGATCGATAAGAATGGCGTGGTCCAATACAGCGAGCAAACGCCGTCACCGAAGGAGTTGCCGAACTTCGACGCGATCCGGGACACGCTGGCGAAGTTGAAGTAGGGCCTCGGAAAAGTTTGTGAAGCAAAGCCCGCTACGCCGGCGGGCTTTCTTTTTGATCACGCCAAGGATTTCTCAGCATTCATCACTTAGCAATCAGCCCGTTCCCGGCGATTCGGTGGACGAAAAAAATAACCCTGCTGCTGGATCAGTTGCAGTTCATCGAGTCCGTGCGTGTGGCAAAACGCTTCTGCGTCCAGCACGTTTCTGAACGTGAGCGCGTCGTATCCATTACGCACCCAATTCTTCTCGCCCCGGAAATACAAACCCGTGGAGCGATCGCGCAAAACGATTTTCATTCGCATGGCTGCCTTGGAAAATACCTCTTATCACGACGTCGTGACTATCAGGGGAGCTTTGCTGCCTGCTACCGGGTAGATCCCGGAACATCAGTTCCAGGAGAACTGCTCGGACGACGTGGAATACCATTGGGCCCAGTTCGTCGCGCGATCCCGGCTCCAGACATTCCAGAAGGTGAAGTACGGGCGTCGCAGCAATTCCATGACGTAGGGGGCGAGCCTCTGCACCGGCCGCGCGTTGCTGATGTGGTTGGTTCGCGAGAATTGCCTGGCTGACGAAACATCGTCGAAGGTCAACGCGTTATCAGCGCGTCGGACCCATTGGCCAGGCGCGTGATAATAGCGGCCAGTGACTTTGTTTATCAGCACGATCTTCATTCGGTTGCCGTAGTGACATTAGAGCCTCGGCAATTTGGCGCAAATTGGGGAAGCAACCACGCACACATGCGGTGAATCGCCGGGCGTGACCTTCGGGGAAAGTACTTCGTTAGAACCCTATGGCGAAGAGCTTTAGCCCCTTTGCCTGTCCGGTGATGATGTCGAACGACACATTGTCCCAACCGTCGCCGTATTCCTTTGGAGCGCGAGGATTGATCAGTTGCGCCGGATTTTTCGCCCGTATCGCCTTCAACAGCACGCCCGATGCGGGATCGGCAGAATCCGATCGCGCCCACAAACCAACTGAATGAAATGAAGCCGTGGGGGCAACGGGCTCAGCAACGTCTGACGACGAATCCGCTGGTGGCGTTTGCGCGGCCACAGTGAAAGCCGGGAACAACAAGGCCCAAAACAATTTCATAAACACATCTCCTTCAGCCGGAAACGTGCGACCGCCGAGCGCGAAGTCAACAGGTGACTTGGAGCCAAATTTGCCCGTATACGGACAAAATACTTGTCGCCTCCGCGCCGACGATGCCACAACAGGCGCGCCATGAATTCTCCCGAACGCAAGCCGTTCACGGTCACGCAGTGGCTCATCGTGATCGTCGCGGCCATTGGTTTCCTCTTCGACACGTACGAGCTGCTGATGACGCCATTGGTCGGAGTACCGGCCATCGCCGAGTTGTTGAAGCTCCCCCCCAATCATCCCGAGGTCACGGAGTGGATGGGGCAGATGCTTTGGATGACGGCGTTGTGCGGCGGCGTGTTCGGGTTGCTGGGCGGCTGGCTCATTGACCGCTTTGGTCGCAAGCGCATCATGGCACTGAGTATTTTTGTCTATGCGCTCTCACCGTTCGCGGCGGCATTTTCCACGACGCTCCCGATGTTCATTTTCTTCCGCTGCACCACGTTCATTGGGGTGTGCGTGGAATTCGTGGCCGCCATTACCTGGCTGGCGGAATTGTTCCCGGACAAGAAACAGAAGCAGCGCGTGCTCGGCTGGACGCAGGCCTTCGCCTCACTCGGCGGAATTCTGGTCACCGCAGTCGCGGCGTGGCTGAACCAGCACGCGGTTTCGCTTCCGGCGCTGCCCGTGTCCGAGTTGTTCAACCCGCACGGCGCGTGGCGTTACCTGTTGATGACGGGCCTGCTCCCCGCAATTCCCATCGCGCTCATGCTGCCGTTCGTGCCCGAGTCGCCAGCGTGGCGGGAGCGCCGCGCGTCGGGAAATTTCCAGCGTCCGAGCTTCGGCGCGCTCTTTGCGCCGGAGTTGCGCCGCGTGACACTCGTGGCGGCGGCGCTCTCGGCGTGCGCCTACGCGGCTGCGTTCGGCGCGCTGCAAATCACCCCGCGCAGCGTTGTGCCGGGATTGGCGGAACTCGCGCCACAGCAAAAGGAACTCGCGCCGTTGCGGGCCGAGGCCGGCAGGTTGAACAAGGAATTGGATCAAGTCATGCCTGTCTTCAACCAGGCCCTGGCTGGCACTCCGGGCCTCGCCGAAATGGTCGGCAAGCGTTCCGCCAACCGCCGCGATTTCCGCGCCGCACTGAAGTCGGGCGACAGCAACAAAGTCGCGGCGCTAACAGCAGACTTCAAACAACTCGGCGCAAAACTCGACGAACTCACTGCGGCCAATCCCGGGACGAAACAAGCCATCACCTATCGTGAGAGCTTGCTCAAGGCCATCGGTGACAACCGCGACAAGCAGGCCCCGTTCGCCGAGGCCGTGTCGGCGCGAGGCGAGCGTGTGCAGTTTTTCCAGGAGATCGGTGGGTTGGTGGGACGAATTCTGCTGGCGATTCTCGTCGTGATGGCCATCGCCCGCCGCTCGCTGCTCCGTGTGTTTGTGGTGCCCGGCCTGCTCATGCTGCCGCTGACCTACTTCGCGCTCTACCACTCGTCGTCCACCGCGTTCAGCATGGGCATTTTTGTCTGCGGCCTGCTGATTGTCGGACAGTTCAGCTACTTCGGTGAGTACCTGCCCAAGGCATTTCCAATCCACCTCCGCGGCACGGGCGGCAGCTTCGCGACCAATGTTGGCGGACGAATGATCGGCACCTCCGCGGCGTTTCTCACCACCAATGTCATCGCACCGCTCTTTGCTGCCAGACCCACGGCGGATCACTATGCACTCGCAGCGGGAATCGTCGGCACCTCAGCGTTTGTGCTCGCACTCATTCTCAGCTTCGCGTTGCCGGAGCCGAAGAAGGACGGCACGGATTAGCTGTCGGCTCAGCTCACGAATCCCCACCGGCACCACCGCCGTGCGCGTCCATTCCCATGATGGCGAAAATACGATCGCGGGCTTCAAGGTAGCCGGGCGCATCCAAATCGCGTGGGCGCGGCAGATCCACAATCACTTCCTCCTGAATCGTCGCGGGGCGGCGGCTCATCACCAGCACGCGGTCGGCAAGCTGAACGGCCTCCTCAATATCATGCGTTACGAAGAGGATCGTCTTGTGTTCGGCCTGCCAGATGCGCACCAGATCCTGCCGCATCTTCAGGCGCGTGAGAAAGTCGAGCGCGCCGAATGGCTCGTCCATGTAGAGCACGCGGGCGTCTGCGGCGAGCGCGCGGGCGATTTCGACGCGTTGCCTCATGCCGCCTGAAAGTTCGCGCGGATAGGATTTCTAAAAGCCGGTGAGGCCGACCATCTGGGTGTAGTGCGTGACGCGATCCTCACGCTCAGCGGCAGGGCGCCTCAGCAGGCCGAAGCCGATGTTCTCCTCGACGGTGAGCCAGGGGAAGACCCCGTTCTCCTGGAACACAAAGATGCGCCCCGGATCGGGCCCATCGACTGGGCCACCTTCCACGGTGATCGCGCCGCGCGTCTCTTTGAGAAAGCCGCCGAGGATATTGAGCATCGTTGATTTGCCGCAGCCCGACGGGCCGACGAGGCAGACGAACTCGCCCTCACGCATCTCGAAGCTGACGCGCTCCAGCACGTTCATGGGCTTCCCATCCTTGCCACGGAAAGACATCCACGCGTCACGGACTTGAATGAGCGGCTTACCGTTGTCCATAGCCCCAGCGAACTTCATCGAATTTTTCCAACTGCCGCACCAACAGATCGAGCACGAGACCGATGATGCCGATCAAGACCATGCCGGCCACCACGAGGTCGTAGCGTTTGCCGGCGTTGCGCGCGTCAATGATGAGATAGCCGAGACCGGAGTTCACCGCGATCATTTCGGCGGCAACCACGACAAGCCACGCCACGCCCAGCGCGATGCGGATGCCGGTGATGATTTGTGGCAGCGCGGCCGGGAGGATCACGCGTCGGAACAGCGGCAACCCGCGCAAGCCGAAGTTCTGCGCCGCGCGCAAATAGACCTGCTGCATGTTCATCACCGCCGCCATCGCGGACACAGTGATGGGAAAAACGCTGGCCAGAAAAATCAGGAAGATGGGTGCGGTGTCCTTCACTCCAAACCAGAGAATCGCCACCGGAATCCACGCGATGGGCGAGATGGGGCGGAGAATTTGGATGAAGGGATTCAACGCCGCGAAGGCGAACTTGAACCATCCCAGCGCCAGCCCGAGCGGCACACCGATCAGCACGGCGAGACCGAATCCCCACGTCACGCGGAAGAGCGAGGCGACCACGTATTTGATGAGAAGACCCTGCTTCGCCAGTTCGATGAGACCGAGCCACACTTGTTTCGGCGTCGGAAAAATATCGCTGCCCGACACCTTCACAGCGCCGTGCCAGGCGAGAAGAAAGAACACACCCACCGCGAGCGGCAGCAAGATTGTCGCAGAGCGAAAGGACGAGCGGCGAGGATTGGGCGCAGGTGTGGCGTCGCTCATTTCTTCACTTCAAACGCGGGTGCGGGACGGGCGCTGGCCTCGGGCACGAATGAGTCGTCCACGTAGTCCTCGAAATGAACCGTGCCCTTGAGAATGCCGGCTTCCTTGGCGAGTTGCTCGATTTCCTCAAAGTCCGGGCGCAACGGCTTGAGCCGGCTGTAGGTCACGCGATCCGGCGGCTTGCTCAGCACGTAACTGAGCAGGCGCGGGTTTTGGTTGTAGTATTTGGTGGCGACGAATTGCGCTGCATCCATGCGATGCTCCATGCTTTGGTCAATCCACTTGCCGCTCGCCGCGATGCCATTGACGAGCCGCTGAATTTCCGCGCGATGATCACGAATCGCATCTTCATGCACAGCCAGCACGCACGAGATGAAGCCGGGCCAGACATCCTTCGCCTGCCAGAGCGTGCGCCCGTAGCCGTCCAACTCCGTCTGGCCCATGAACGGTTCGCCGGACGTGATGGCATCCACCGAGCGCGACTGCAACGCCGCAGGCATGTCAGGCGGCGGCATCTCGATCACCTTGATGTCGGCGAAAGTCATCCCGACTTTTTTCAACTCGCGGTACAGGATCAGCCGCTGGTTCGCGTAACGACCGGGGATGGCGATGGTTTTTCCGCGCAGGTCGGTCGTCTGAAAAATGCCGGAGTCCTTGTGAACCATCACCGCCGATCCGTCGCGATGGCCGAGATAGACAATCTTGATCTTCACTCCCTGTTCGCGCAATGCCATGGCCATCGGGGCGAGGATGAAAGTCGCGGGCATCTCTTTCGGCCGGCCGAGGAACATTTCCTTTAACTCTGGAAAACCACTGAAACGCATCGGCTCAAAGAAACTTTGGCCATCGATGTTCTTGTTGATGAAATCCGTGACCGGGCAGGTGAGATGGCACGTCACCGGAAGAAAGCCGACGCCGAACTCGGCCTGCTCATGCCAGCCTGCGGCTTTTTTTTCCAGCCAGTGCAGGTTCAAGACGCCATGCGACGCGGTGATGACCGCAAGCCACAGGACTCCAAGGAAAAGGATTGTTTTGCCGAGCCTCATCGACACGTGAAGTCTGCGTGTTCGCGCTCCTAACGGAAATCGTATTCCGGCATCACTGTGATGCGCGTTCGGCATCACGAAGCGGTCGGGGAATCTGTCTCCGCCCGGGACTCCGACAGCTCCGCGCAACGTTGCGGGCGCGTTCACGATCCGGCAACCCAGTGGGTGCGGTCGTTGCAACGAAAAATAATTTCTCGCTCTCAGCGTGATGCGCTGTTGGTATCAATGCCTTCGTATGGAACTCCGGCACCTTCGCTACTTTCAAGCTGTCGCCGAAGAGTTGAGCTTCTCTCGCGCGGCGCGCCGCCTCCATATTGCGCAGCCCGCCATCAGCCGCGCGGTGAAGGATCTCGAATTAACCGTGGGTGTCACACTGTTCGAACGGTCCCGCCATCACGTGCGGCTCACACCTGCCGGAGCGGTGTTGCTGCGCGAGACCGCGTCGCTGCTGGAACACGCGGAGGAATCGCTGCGCCGGGTGCGCCGAACGGCGGCGGGCGAGGAAGGCGAATTGCGCCTCGGTTACATAGGGCCGCCGACGCAGCCGTTCCTCGGACGGTTGCTGCACGAATATCGAAAACGTTTTCCGCTGGTCACGGTTCACCTGGAGGAGCGCACGCCCGAACGGGTTTGGGAAATGGTGGCCAAGGGCCGTTTGTCTGCGGCCCTCACGCGCCCCGTGCGCGCGCATGAATCGCTCGGACTGCGCACGGTTGCACTTCGCGACGAACGGCTCGGCATTGTGGTGCGTGCAACGCATCCGCTGGCGAAGCGCGAGTCCGTGCCGTGGAAGGCGCTGGCCAGGGAACCTCTCATCGTTCTGGCGCGGCGCGAAGGCATGGGACTGCACGACGCCGTGATCGCGGGGTGTCGCAGCGCGGGTGTCATGCCGAAACTCGCGCACACGCCGAGCTTGATCGGCACGGTGATGAGTTACGTGGAAGCGGGTGCAGGCATCGGGGTCGTGACGGAATCGGTCGTCGCCCCGGTGGCTTCATTGAAATTCGTCCTACTCAAGCCGGTGCAACGTGTCCCGCTCGTTCTCGTTTGGCAGGAGGATGAAGATCCCCCGCCTGTCCAACGCTTCCGCGAACTGCTGCTCGAATGGAAACGCGCCGGCCAACTGTGGCCCGACTCCGCAGACTGACGCGTTACCAGCGCCGGTGATAGCCGGGCCCGAAGTGGAACCGGAACGACGGCCCATAATAATACGGCTCCGGATAGTAAACTGGAGGCCCGTAATAGGCCGGCGGATAACCGGGAGCGATTGGTTGCACCGGCGTGTTCTGGTTCATGTCGAAATGAATCCGCGAAGGAATCCGGTCTTCACGCGACATCATGTGGCCGGTCCAAAACACGCGCTGTTGCACAAATTGATTCGTGGCGACCGGCAGCGCGCGAATCACGTAATACAGCGAACCGAAATCGTGAAACGTCCCGTCCGGATCGCCGAACATCTTCAGGCGAATCGGCGCGTCGCCGATCACTTCGCCGTTCGCTTCAATCTTCGCGCCGGGTTCCGATGCCTCGATCAAAATCTCGTAAGCCATCGTGCCGTGCGGGCCAGGTTCCGCGCCCGGCGGCAGGCTGTGACATCCAGTGAAAAGCAACGCAGCTCCCAATCCTGCGGTGACGAGAATAGCCTTCATGGTCATTACGGTCATGCAACGACAGGTTTTCTCAACCCGTAATTCAAAATCTCCTCAATCGGCGCTTGAACGATTCCACGCGGGCGCGAGTCTATTTCATGGAACGCGCTCCCCGCCGTTCTGCTTCAACATGATCACAAAAGCATTGGTTGCCGCGGCGGTGGTCGTCTCGGCGCTGGCGGTTCGAGCCGAGGAACAACCCACACGCGCTGAGATTCGCTCGCCTGAGTCGCTCGGGTTGCAAAAAAACTTCGTCGATTGGGACGACCCGAAATGGTGGGAGACGATGCGGCAGAAGGACACCAGTATCGCGATTGGCAAAAGTGATTTCACGGCGGATGGGCCAGTCGTGCGAAGCCTTCGCCGCCCCAGGCATTGGTCCGATCTCAGCCTCGGTGAAAAGTTTACCCACCTGCCGATTGTCAGCCTGTTCGTGCCGCAGCCGATGAACATCGCACCGCGTCCGCGAAGCGGGCCGAAGTTGAGCGACTACTTCAAGTGGGGCGACCTCGACCAACCATGGTCGAATCTTGGTGATCATCCCCTCGGCGGTCCGGGACTAATCAGCGTGAGCTACTGACGGGGGGGGCGGGGAATAAGATTAAGAATACGATTACGATTAAGAACTCGCCGTTGATTCGTAATCCTAATCGTATTCTTAATCCTGCTCTTTCCCTTTGCCCCCGCCGCTTCCAAACCTTGCGCTTCACCACGCCGCCTCCATATTTCCGCGCGAATGAATGTTTTCGTCACGGGCGGCGCAGGCTACATCGGCTCGATCTGCGTGGAAGAGTTACTCAACGCCGGCCACACCGTCACCGTCTTCGACAATCTCATCGAGGGACATCGCAGCGCCGTGGACTCGCGCGCGAAGTTTGTGGAGGGCGACCTCAGTGACGAAGCCGCCGTCACCCGCGCCATCAAGGATTCCGGTGCCGAAGCCGCGATGCACTTCGCCGCTTACGCGCTCGTCGGCGAGTCCATGACCAACCCCGGCAAATACTTCATCAACAACGTGGGCAACGGCGTGAAACTCCTCAACGCCTGCATCGCCAACGGCGTGAAGAAGTTCGTCTTCAGTTCCACCTGCGCCACGTATGGCCCGCCCGATCGCGTGCCCATGACGGAAGATTTGCCGCAGCGCCCCATCAATCCCTACGGGGAGTCCAAGCTCATGTTCGAGAAGGTGCTCCAATGGTATCGCGAACTTCATGGGCTCGAATTCGTCGCGCTCCGCTACTTCAACGCCGCTGGTGCCAGTGAGCAATTCGGCGAGCACCATCGCATCGAGACGCATTTGATTCCGAACGTCCTTTACGTCGCACTCGGCCAGAAGACCCACTGCGAAATCTTCGGCACCGACTACGCCACGCCCGACGGCACGTGCATTCGCGATTACATCCACATCATCGACCTCGCGCAGGCGCACATGCTCGCCCTCGCGCCGGGCAAGCAAGGCTTCTACAACCTCGGCAATGGCGACGGCTACTCCGTGCGCGAGGTCATCAACGTCTGCGAGAAAGTCACTGGGAAGAAAATCCCCGCCATCGAAAAGCCGCGCCGCCCCGGCGACCCGCCCAAACTCGTCGCCGCCGCCGACAAGGCCAAGCGCGAACTCATCTGGAAGCCGCGCCTGGCCCGGCTCGAAGACATCGTGGCCTCCGCGTGGAAGTGGCATGTGAAGAATCCCAGCGGATATCCCGACTGAAACGTGCCCCCGGCATCTTGCCGGGCCTTGACTGGATGACGACGGCGACTGCTCGACAATCAAGCAGCGTGTGACTGACAAAGTCCCGGCCCGGCAAGATGCCGGGGGCACGTTGCTGCGAAACTTTCCCTCGCCGCGGGGGTTCTCTCGTTTATATTCGCGCCATCGTGAAGCTCCTGGGCAAATGGTTCCTGATCGCCGTGCTGGCCGCGCCGTTCTGCACGCGCGCCGCTGACATGCTCAATTGGGACGCCGACCACAACCGCGTCGATGCCGAGATCACCACCTGGACTGTGCCGCAGTTGCTCCAGCGCATCGCCGCCATCACCGGCTGGCAGGTGTTGATGGAGCCGTCGATCAACGAGGTGGTGCCCACGAAATTCAAGGACAAGAACTCGGGCGAGGCGCTGCAACGATTGCTGGGGAAATTGAATTACGCGCTCGCACCGGAAACAAATTCGTCGTCGCGCCTTTACGTGTTCCGCACCTCGCGCAATGACGCCACCAAAACCATCGCCCCCATGATCGTGAGCGGCAGTGCCACGAACAAAGGCCGCATCGAGAACGAACTGATCGTGACGCTCAAGCCCGGCGAGAAGATCGAAGACCTCGCGAAGCGGCTCGGCGCGAAAGTGGTAGGCAAGATCGACGGCATGAACGCGTATCGTCTGCGCTTCGACGACGCGGAGGCGGCGCAGGCGGGGAGGGATGTGGCGAAAGCGGATTCGTCAGTCGAAAGCACTGATTACAATTACGCTATCGACAGACCTGAAAGCATGATGCCGCTGGGGGGTGAGGCACGTCCGCTCGGTCTCACGCCGAAGGCGATGCCGGACGGCCAATACGTCGTGGTCGGTTTGATCGACACGGCGGTGCAGGGAAAGGACAGTGGCATCTCGGATTTTCTATTGCCGGGAATTTCGGTCGCGGGCGATGCAGGCATCGTAGACGCGCTTACTCATGGTCCCGCGATGGCGCAGACAATTCTCAGGGGCCTTGAGTTATCGTCGAAAGACTCAAACACCGTAGTGCGTATCCTGCCCGTTGATGTTTACGGACCGAACGCCACCAGCAGTTCGTTCGATGTCGCCAAAGGCGTCTATGAGGCAGTCAACCATGGGGCGAATATTCTCAACTTGAGTCTCGGATACGCGTCGCCAGATGGAACGGCGAATGGGACCGAGTCTTCATTTTTATACAACACGCTGAAAAGCGCCTCCGATCAAGGTGTGAAGATTTACGCGGCGGCCGGAAACGAGCATACAACAGCGCCGACTCTTCCCGCTGCCTGGTCGTTCGTCACAGCGGTGACCGCGACGGATTCCAAAGGAAAAATCGCGTCTTACGCAAACTACGGATCATTCGTCGACGCATCCGCACCGGGCACGTCGATCGTCAACTTCCGCGGGCAATCGTACGTGGTTACTGGAACTTCATCTTCGACCGCTTACGTCAGCGGCAAAGCGGCGGCGCAAGCCGAGGCCGCGAAGAAGAACTAGATTGCGCAGAAGCTGCTCTGCCTTACCCTCCCGACCGTGTCTTCGCTGACCGACAGGCAAATCTTCGGCATCGCGGTGATTCTCTATGGAATCAGCGCGGTGTATTCGATTTTCCTGCTCCGCCGCGAAACGCGCCGCGACAATCGCGTGAATTACTTCCTGCTGCTCGCGGCGTTTCTCGCGCACAGCTACTCGATGGTGCTCAGCGGCTTCTCGCTCGCGAGTTGTCCCATCAAGAATCTTTACGGCGCCACCACGTTCGTGCTCTGGACGATGGTCGCGGCGTATCTCCTGGTCGGTTCGTTTCACAAGCTGCGATTCCTTGGCGCGTTCGCGTCGCCATTGTTGTTTGGCATCGGGGTGTTCGCGTTGTTCACACCACGGCACGTGAGCGAAGCCGTGCCGAACTTCACCGGCGGCTGGGGTTCGCTGCACATCGCGGCGTTCACGCTGGCTTACGCAGCGTGGGGACTCAGCGCCGTGGCGGGCGTGATGTATCTCACGCAGGAACGCGATCTGAAGATGCACAAGCTGCGCGCGATCCTCTCGCTCATGCCGCCGATTCAGCGGCTCGAAATGGTCACCAATCGGTTGCTCATCGCAGGCTTTGTGTTGTTCACGATCGGACTTGGCGTGAGCGTTACCTTCGCTCACAAGGGCGAGTTCACGATGCGCGGCGACTTCAAAGTGATCTGGGCCGCGTTCGTCTGGCTGCTCTATCTCGGGCTGATCCTGCTGCGCTGGAAGTTCTGGCGCGGGCGACGTTTCGCCGGGAGCGCCATCGGCGCGTTTGCCTTTGTGCTGCTGACGTTCTGGGGATCGAGCCTCATGTCCCCGTCACACGACCCGCGCGCGATGCCGGAGACGAAGACGAATCCCCAACGCCAGTGATATGCCTGTCGTTGTCCTCGGCCTCAGCCATCATTCCTCGCCGGTGACCGTGCGGGAGCGCTTTGCGTTTTCGGAGGCGCGGATTCCTGCCGTCCTGCAATCGATGCGCGAATCGGGACTCGCCGAAGAAGCAGTGATTCTTTCCACGTGCAACCGAGTCGAGATGTACGTCGCGACATCGCTGGAGCCGGCGAAGGCGTTTGCCGAGTTGCAGGATTTTCTCGTGCGCATCCACGACTACCGAGATCCGCTCGCCGACGAGATTTACAAGAAGAGCGAGCCCGAAAGCGTGGAGCATTTGTTCAAGGTCGCGTGCGGCCTCGACTCACTGGTGCTCGGAGAAACAGAAATCCTCGGCCAGCTCAAGAAAGCCTACGACCTCGCGCTGCAGCACCAGCACACCGGTTCGCGGCTGAACAAAATTTTTCAGCGCGCCTTCAACGTGGCGAAACAGGTTCGCACCGAGACGAACATCCAGCGCGGCAGCGTTTCCGTCGGGTCCGTCGCGGCGGAACTGGCGGAGAAGATTTTCAGCTCGCTCAGCGATCGCTCGGTGATGGTGATTGGCGCGGGCGATACGAGCGAGAAGACCGCACGCGCCCTGCTCTCTCGTGGCGCGAAACATATTCTCGTTTCGAACCGTTCCCACGACCGCGCCGTCGCCCTGGCCGCGGATTTGGGCGGACGCGCAGTGGGCTTTGACGATTGGGCGAAGGAATTCGCGCGCATCGACATCATCATCAGCAGCACGTCGGCGCCGGGATACGTGATCGATCGCGCGAAGCTGGTGCCGCTGATCAAGTTGCGCCGTGGCGACCCGCTGTTGCTCATCGACATCGCCGTGCCGCGCGACATCGAGCCTGAGGTGAATTTCCTGGAGGACGTTTTCCTCTACAACATCGATGACCTCCAAGCGATCGCCGCAGACTACCTGAAGCAGCGCCGGAACGAGATTGAGCATTGCGAAGGGATCATCCGCGAGAAAGCGCGCGGCGTGCTCACGACCAGGCCGATCACGGCAAACCAAAAACAATCAGGGTTGAGCAGTGCCTCGTCCGCGATGCATCCTTAGCGGCAGAACAACAGGTGATTCATGGCTGAACGGAACAACGTCCTTATTGCCACGCGTGGCAGCGCGCTGGCGCTCGCGCAATCCAACATGATGCTCGCGCAATGCCGCGCGGCATTTCCCGGCGAGAGCTTCGATCTCAACATCATCAAGACCACGGGCGACAAGTTGCAGACAGCATCAATGGCGTCTGCCGCGTTGCCGAAGGGTTTGTTCACCAAGGAACTCGAAGTCGCACTGCTCAATGGCGAAGGCGATTTTGCGGTGCATAGCTTGAAAGATTTGCCGACGGATTTGCCTGCGGGTTTGAAACTCGTTGCTGTCACCAAGCGCGCCGATGTGCGTGATGTGTTGATCTTTCGCGGTAAAACCTGCGCTGGCAACGGCTCGAAGTTTGACGCTGGGCTCGCCGCCAAGGATTTGCCCCAAGGCGCGCACATCGCCACCAGCAGCACGCGTCGCCGTGCGCAATTGCTCGATCAACGGCCCGACCTGAAGATCAGCGAGATTCGCGGCAACGTCGGCACGCGCTTGCGCAAGCTCGCTGAACAATCGGAACTCGATGCGATCATCCTCGCGGCCGCGGGACTGAATCGTCTCGGGTTCTACACCAGCGAGACGCAGCCGTTGCAAGGGCCCGATTTTCCGTCCGGCTTGCTTGCCACACCCATGTCGCTGGATGAAATGCTTCCGTGCGTCGGCCAGGCGGCGATCGGAATTGAGTCGCGGGAAAACGATCCACGCATCGATCTCATCTGCGCTGCGCTCAACGATGCGACGACACACTCGTGCGTGCTCGCGGAGCGGGCGTTCCTGCGCGCGATGGGTGGCGGTTGCCAACTCGCAGTGGCGGCCCACGCGGAAATCGTCAGCGGCGAACTTCGCATGCGCGGCGTGTCGTTCCTCGGTGCCAAACCCATCCGAGGCGACGTGAAGGGCGAGCCCGCCGACGCGGAGAAACTTGGAGACGAGCTGGCGATC
>JBBRBM010000044.1:0-34182 GCA_038205745.1 Verrucomicrobiota bacterium
GTGGTGATTGCGCTTTGGGCGATATCGAGTGCCACGTGGGCGAAGGAGCTGCCGTCACCCTTGAAGACATGGGAGTCGAGCAAGCCTTACGTTCTGAAACCTTTCGAGAAGCGTGGTGAAATGGACCAGGGAATCCTCCGCTTCACGTGGTATTCGCTGACGCTGGTGGCGAAAGGCTACGCGCTGGCGCTGCTCATCGGCACGCCGATCGGATTCTTTCTCGGGTTGTCGAAGACGTTCACCAGGACGTTCGATCCCATCATTCAAGTTCTGCGTCCGGTTTCGCCGCTGGCGTGGTTGCCACTGGGTCTCGTTCTCTTTTTGAGCGCGGGCAAGCAGGCGTCAGAACTGGGCGCTCTCTTTACCATCGCGATCTGCGCCATGTGGCCCACGGTGCTGAACACCGCCGTGGGAGTGCGCGCGATTCCGCAGGATTACCTGAACGTCGCCAAGGTGCTGAAACTTTCGCGCACGAAGACGCTCTTCAAAGTGCTCATCCCCGCGACCCTTCCCTACATGTTCACGGGCTTCCGACTGAGCCTGGGCATCGCCTGGCTGGTGATCGTGGCCGCCGAAATGTTGACGGGCCGTCCCGGCGTCGGCGGCTTCCTGTGGCAGGAATACAACTCGCTAATCTACGAGCACATCATTCTCTGCATCGTGACGATTGGCGTGGTCGGTTTCATCCTCGATCGATTGATGAGCCTGGCGGAGAAGCGATTCAAGACAGCTTAAGGATGAATGCCTCACGCAAAGACGCAAAGGCGCGAAGAGGATCAGAGGGTGAAGCTGTCCGCTTCGGGAAGTCCGTTCGCGATCCGCTTCACTCTGGATTTGAAAAGCGCGGATCCAAAGTTGATGAGCAAACCGAGGCGTTTCTCCGCAAGACGAATCTGCGTGAGCACTTGCTTGCTGTGAACGGGCCCGAGTTCCTCGACGGATTTCAATTCCACAATCACGAGGTTCTGAACAACCAAATCGGCGCGGAAACCCTCTTCGAAAATCAAATCATCGTAACGAATAGGGATGGCCACCTGCCGTTGCAGCTCAAGCCCGCGCTTCCGGAGTTCATGTGCGAGCACGATCTCGTAAACTGTCTCAAGCAGCTCCGGACCGATCCGCTGGTGAATTTTATAGGCGGCATCCACGATAATCTTTGCGACATCATTTTCGTTCATGTCATGGGCGATACTCATCGTCGTATTCCCACTCTTCAACCTCTTAGCGCCTTTGCGTCTTTGCGTGAGGCATTTCTCCCATGCCATTTCTCGAACTGAAAAACGTCTCCAAAGGTTTTGGCGAAAACGGTTCGCGTGCGGAAGTGCTGCGCGATGTGAATCTCTCGATCGAGAAGGGCGAGTTCGTCGCCATCGTCGGCTATTCCGGCGCGGGCAAGACGACGCTCATCTCGCTGATCGCGGGATTGCTCACGCCCGATTCCGGCTCCATGACGTTGAACGATCTGGAGATCACTGCTCCGGGTCCGGACCGCGGGATCGTCTTCCAGAACTACTCGTTGCTCCCGTGGCTCACGGTGTACGAAAACATTTATCTTGCCGTGGATCAGGTTTTTCCCAACTGGGCGGCGGCGAAGAAGCAGCAGCACACGGAAAAATACATCGGCATGGTGAACCTCACACCGGCGCGCGAAAAACGGCCGGGCGAGCTCTCTGGCGGAATGCGCCAACGCGTTTCCGTGGCGCGTGCGCTGGCGATGGATCCGCAGATTCTGCTGCTCGACGAACCGTTGAGCGCGCTCGATGCGCTGACACGCGCCACATTGCAGGACGAGATCAGCCGCATCTGGAGCGAGGATCAGAAAACCGTCGTGCTCATCACGAACGATCCTGACGAAGGGATTCTTCTCGCCGATCGCGTGATTCCGCTGAGCGCCGGTCCTGGTGCCACGCTTGGACCGAGCATCACGATCGACATTGCGCGCCCGCGCAGCCGTCAGGCGATCAATCACGATCCGCGTTTCAAAGAGATTCGCCGCGAGATCATCGATTGGCTGCTCGCTTCGAAGGGCGAGCGCAAGACTGCCGTAAGCAGGAAGCTCGTGCTGCCGGACATTGAACCGGAGGACTTGTCCATTCCACGTGGCGTGTTCAATCGCCGCAGAACGCCGCTGCGGCGCAGTGAAATCAAACGCGAAACTGTGGAGGTCGCATGAGTTCCTACGTTGAGCTATCGAATCTCACCAAGACCTATCCGACGCCAAAAGGCCCGGCGATCATCGTGAAGGATTTCAATCTCACGATTCGGCAAGGCGAGTTCATCACGCTCATCGGCCACTCGGGCTGCGGCAAGTCCACGGTGTTGTCCATGCTGGCCGGACTGAGTGACATCACGGGCGGCGGCATCATCCTGGCCGGCAAGGAACTCGTCGGCGCGGGACCGGATCGCGGAGTCGTTTTTCAATCGCCGTGTTTGCTGCCGTGGATGACGGCCTACGAAAACGTGATGCTCGGCGTGAACCAGGTGTTCTTCACCGCGAGCAAGGAAGAGCGGCGGCAGATCGTGGAATATTACCTCACGGTCGTCGGCCTTGGCGACGCGATGCACAAGAGGCCCGCCGAGCTTTCGCAGGGGATGCGTCAACGCGTCGGCATCGCGCGCGCATTCGCGCTCTCACCCAAGATGCTGTTGCTCGACGAACCGTTCGGCATGCTCGATTCGCTCACGCGCTTCGAGTTGCAGCAAGTGCTCATCGAACTCTGGCGGAAAGACAAGAAGACCGCGCTCATGGTCACGCATGATGTGGACGAAGCGCTGTTTCTCTCCGACCGCATCGTGATGATGACCGACGGGCCGGAAGCGGAGGTGGGCGATATTCTCGAAGTGAAGTTTCCACGTCCGCGCGATCGCAAAGCCGTGATGGAACATCCGGATTACTACCCGCTGCGCGAGCACTTGATCGAGTTCCTCGAAATCCACGCGCACAAGAAGCACCGCGAGACAGCACCACGCCCGAAACCGAAGACCGAACGCGCTGAAGAGCTTGCCGGCATTCCATCGTGACGTGTGGTGGCCGAAAAAACTCTCATCGAGACGTTCATTGAGGAACAGCAGCGTTTGACTGCCGTTGAACGCTTTGCGCGCGAGCACGATTCCGGTGAGTTGTTGCTTCCGGGCAATCGCTTTCGCGATCTGCTGCCTGCGACATCGCCCGCGCCCGGCGAGCAATACGCCTTCGAAGTCGATCTCGACAAATGCTCCGGCTGCAAGGCGTGCGTGACTGCGTGTCACTCGCTCAACGGTCTCGATGACAACGAAACGTGGCGCGACGTGGGCTTGCTGATCGAGGCGCCGAAGCCGAGGCGGAAGCGTAGCGCAGACTTCCAGTCTGCTGTGTCGCCGGCTTCCAGCCGGCTGCCGCCGCAAGAATACGGAGACACGGGACCGTTGGGGGCATCGCAGGCTGGAAGCGCTGCGATACAGCAGACTGCAAGTCTGCGCTACGAGCCGGGAACTCATGGAACTCGCTCCTCCACGGCCACACTTCAGCACATCACGACCGCCTGCCATCACTGCGTCGACCCGGCGTGCATGAACGGCTGCCCCGTGCTCGCCTACGAAAAAGATCCGATTACTGGCATCGTGCGTCATCTCGATGACCAGTGCATTGGCTGCCAGTATTGCGTGTTGAAATGTCCTTACGACGTGCCCAAGTACAACGCGCGACTCGGCATCGTGCGTAAGTGTGACATGTGCGCGAACCGGCTCGCCGTCGGCGAAGCGCCCGCTTGCGCGCAAGCGTGCCCGAACGAAGCGATTCGCATCACGAAGCTGCAAATGGAGTCGGTGACGATTGGATTTCGTGAACGCGACACCGCATTTCTCGCCGGAGCACCGGATGGAGACTACACGCTGCCGACGACGCAATACGTTTCGTCGCGCCGGAGCGCGGACGGTCACGTCCGCGCGAACACTTCGACAGAGCAACGTGCGGACCTGACGGTCCGCGCTCCGTCACTCGTTGCTGCCGATCACGCCGAACTGATTCCGCAGCCCGCACACTGGCCGCTGGTCTTTATGCTGGTGTTAACGCAAGCCTCAGTTGGAGCAGCGTGCGCCAGCATGTTGCCTCCATTCGCGCAGTCTCGAACAACGCTGGTCGTCATGGCGCTGGCATTCGCTCTCGCGGGTTTGGGATCGAGCGTCTTTCACCTCGGTCGTCCGCTCGGCGCGTGGCGCGGGTTCTTGAACTTTCGTCGCTCGTGGATGAGTCGGGAGATCGTGGTGTTCGGATTGTATTTTCCGCTGCTCGCCGCGACTGCGCTGGTGTCGTGGAATGGACGAAATACTGAATCCGCTTCTCCTCCTCCCCTCAACGGGGTGAGGGGTGGGAACGCAGAAGAGTCCTCCGCACAACCTGAGTCGTCGGGCGCAACCACCCCTCACCCTAACCCTCTCCCCGTTGAGGGGAGAGGGAACAGGAATTCACGCGCGTTGTTGATTCGATTTGGCGTGGCGGCGACTGCGTCGGTGGGGCTGATCGGTGTCTTTTGCTCGGCGATGATCTACGTCGATACGCGTCGCGAGCTCTGGTGCGCGCGCCGAACCCCTCCTTTATTCATCGCCACGACTTTGGTGCTCGGCGCCGCGGGCGCACTGGTGTTCCTGCCGACGAATGGGTGGCTCGTTGCAGCGCTTGTCGTGCTGACGCTTTCCAAACTCGCGATGGAGGTGGCGTCATTGCGACATGTCACCGCTCGCGCACTGACGCCGATGCGGAAGACCGCGCTGCTGATTTCGAGAGCGTTTCAGCGAACAGCGTTCACGCGTTGTGCGGTGGCGTTGGTGGGCGGGATCGGCATTCCGGTGCTGCTCAGCGTGGGCGCGTTGCCGGCGCCTCACTTGATTGCGGCGGTTGCACTCGGTGTGCTCATCGTCGGTGAGTTGTGCGAGCGTTCCTTGTTCTTCCGGGCCGTAGTCGCCCCGAAGATGCCGGGAGGAATGGCGGCGTGAAGGCAGTGTCTTCGAAACTCGCTCCGTTGCTGCGCCAGTTCACCGGGCCGCTTACGAATGAACTTGTGTTGAAGCCTGCGGCGTTCGGCCTCGGCAACGTTCCCGAGCGGCTAACACCCGACCAGACAACCACGATGGTCTGTGGTTTCTGTGCCACCGGTTGCGGCTTGAATGTGCATCTGCGCGACGGTGAGGCGATCAACCTCAGCGCTTCGCCGGAATACCCGGTCAATCTCGGTATGGCGTGCCCGAAAGGTTGGGAAGCGCTCACGCCACTCAAGGCCGCGGATCGCGCGACGACGCCACTGCTTCGCAACGAGCGCGGCGAACTGGAGGCGACTGACTGGGACACTGCGCTCCAGGTTTTCACCGTGCGGATGAAGGCGATCCAGGATCAGCACGGCGCGGAGTCGGTCGCGTGGATTGGCACTGGGCAAATCACGAATGAGGAACTCGCGTTTCTCGGCGCGCTCGGGAAGTTCGGCATGGGCATGATCCATGGCGACGGCAACACGCGCCAGTGCATGGCCACCGCCGTGACGGCTTACAAGGAATCATTCGGCTTCGATGCGCCGCCGTACACTTACAAGGATTTCGAAGAGTCGGATGTGATCGTGCTGATCGGCTCGAATCTCTGCATCGCTCACCCGATCATGTGGCAGCGCGTGCTGATGAATCTTCACAGTCCCGAGATCATCGTCATCGATCCACGGCGCACGGAAACCGCCGGAGGGGCGACGCAGCATTACGCGATCAAACCGAAGAGCGATCTGGTGTTGCTGTATGGAATCGCGCGAATGCTGATCGAGCGAGGATGGATCGATCGTGAGTTCATCGACAAGCACACGACGGGTTTTGAACAGTTCGAAAAATTTCTTCGTGGCAGCCGAGGTGACGAGGCTCCATCCGAAAAACGCGAAACCCGAAACCCGAAACCCGAAATTGATCAGAGCGTCCTAACGTCGGCTGCTACGAACTTCGATTTGGAATCGGTGGCCGCGTTTACAGGGATCTCGACCGATCAATTGCATCGCCTCGCGGAAACGATTCACAACGGCAAGCGCGTTTCGTTCTGGTGGACGATGGGCGTGAATCAGGGACACGAGGCCACGCGCACGGCACAAGCGATCATCAATCTGGCGTTGATGACCGGGAACATCGGACGGCCTGGCACGGGCGCGAATTCCATCACCGGTCAGTGCAACGCGATGGGCTCGCGGCTTTTTAGCAATACGACGAATCTCATCGGCGGCCATGATTTCACGAAGCTTGAACATCGTGAGAAGGTGGCGGATGCGCTGAGAATTCCAGTCGAGCGAATCCCGCAACGCACGAGCTTGGCCTTCGATCAGATTCTCGACGGCATTGAAGCCGGGAAGATCAAAGCCCTGTGGATCGTCGCCACGAACACGGCGCACTCGTGGATTCAGCAGAAGCGCGCCCGTGAATTGCTCGGCAAGCTTGAATTCCTGGTGGTGCAGGACATGTACACAACCACCGAAACCGCTCAGCAGGCGCATCTCATGTTGCCGGCGGCGGGTTGGGGCGAGAAGGAAGGAACGTTCATCAACTCGGAGCGGCGTTTCGGTGTGTTGAAAAAGGTGGCGCGCGCGCCGGGCCAGGCGCTTTCGGACTTCCGCATCTTTCAACTCGTCGCGCACTACTGGGGCTGCGCGGAGATGTTCGCCGAGTGGAGTTCGCCGCAAGCGGTGTTTCAGATTTTGAAACGCGTGAGTGCCGGACAGCCGTGCGACATTACCGGGATTGAGGATTATCGGATGCTGGATGGGTGTGGTGGCGTGCAGTGGCCATTTTCCGGTCCTGAGTTTCGAGTTTCGGGTTTCGAGTTGAACGGCACGGTGGCGGAAGTTCCGAAACTCGAAACCGAACGTCGTCTCTTTTCTGACGGAAAGTTTTTCCACCCGGATGCCAAGGCTCGATTCATCTTTGAGTCACCGCGTGCCATGCCGGAGCAAACTTCACGCGAGTTCCCGCTGATCCTGCTCACGGGCCGCGGCACGTCGGCGCAATGGCACACGCAAACGCGGACGGGAAAATCGGACGTGCTGCGCAAGCTCGCGCCGGAGAAAGTGTATATCGAAATCTCGCCGGAGGACGCGGCGGCGCTCGATATCGAGAGCGGGAGGATTGTGCGCGTCCGTTCGCCACGCGGCGAAGTGGTGGCGACGGCGTTTATCACGACCATTGTCTCGCCCGGCCAGGTGTTCATGCCGATGCACTACGCGGAGACGAATAACCTCACGCTCTGGCATGTGGATCCGTATTCCCGGCAACCGAGTTACAAGGCGTGTGCGGTTTCGGTGAGCGGACGATGATTGAACGTGGCAGTGATCGCCTGGTTGCAAACATCTCAGAGTCTCATCCCTCCTGGCGTCATTGCGTCTTTGTTTGAGGACCTCCTCTCGGTGTCGATGTTTGCGCAGTGCGTTCACAGATGTGCGTCGCGGTTTCGAGAGCAGACGCAAAACCCGCAGATTTTCACCCGCTTTTCTCAACACGCGTGTTGCGGCCAGCCTTCGTATGCGGGGTGAAGTCCATGTCCATGAGCGGATTCGATCTAAACAACTCAATATCTTCACAGCGCTCTTGGTCGCGGTGGCAGACGCGCTGCTAAGGGTTGGAAAGTTGATGAGGTCCGAAACGACAGCACCAGTACCGTTACTTCCGCCAAGCGCGCCGTTCAACGCGCAGCAGCGGGCGTGGCTGAACGGCTATTTCGCCGGGCTCACGTCCTTTGCGGATGGACGAGGCGGTGCGGCGGATGCGGGCGGCGGGACGATCGCGGTGGCGAAGAAATCGTTGCTCGTGCTGTTCGGCAGTCAGAGCGGGACGGCGGAGGGACTGGCGAAGAAGTTGGTGAAACAGGCGAATGCCGGTGCCTTCGCCGCCAGGTTGATGGAGGCCAATGGGTGTTCGATCGAGGAACTCGCCGCGACCGAGCGACTCCTGCTCGTGACGAGCACGTGGGGCGATGGCGACGCGCCGGATAACGCAGCGCAGTTGCTTATCAGGCTGACCGCATCGGATGCGCCACGGCTGGAAAAACTTTCGTTCTCAGTCCTGACGATCGGTGACAAGAACTACTCGGAGTTCTGCGGCGCGGGCAGAAAGTTCGACGCGGCATTTGAGAAGCTGGGCGCCCGGCGAGTGCATCCGCGAGTGGATTGTGATTTGGATTATGAAGCGGCGGCGGGTGCATGGATCGCAGGAGCGCTGGTGAAGGTGGGGGAAGTAATCAGTGAAACAGTAATCAGTAATCAGTCGGCGAATGCCGGCACCGAAGCATCCTTACTGATTACTGATTACTGATTCACTGATTACTGATTACTCCCGCAAAAACCCGTTCCCAGCGCGCCTCATCGAGAATCGCCTGCTCACCGGCGCTGGTTCCGGAAAGGAAGTTCGTCACATCGCGATTTCACTGGAAGGCTCCGGGATCGCCTACGAGGCGGGCGACGCGTTGGGTGTCGTCCCTGCGAATTGTTCCACTCACGTGAGCGACATCGTCGCGGCGCTGGGCTGCGATGGTGAAGAAGCGGTGAAGGCACCGGACGGAACGGAGACTTCACTGCGCAACGCATTGATCCGCTATTACGTGGTGACGCAACCGAGCATGGTGTTGCTCGAAGCCGTCGCCGACCGCGCTCAAAGCGCGGAGTTGAAAGGACTTTTAGCGCCCGAGAATAAGGCTGCTCTTGAGAAGCACCTTCACGGGCGCGATGTCCTCGATTTCCTCCTCGCGCATCCGCTGGCGCGATTCACACCGGATGAGTTCATTGCCTTGCTGCGCAAACTCAGTCCGCGCCTGTACTCGATCGCATCGAGCCTGAAGGCGCATCCGGGTGAAGTTCATTTGTGTGTGGGCATCGTCCGCTTCGCTAGCCACGGTCGCACCCGTAAGGGAGTCTGCTCAACATTCCTCGCCGACCGTGTGGACGGACAAGCGCCAGTTCCGGTCTTCACTCAAGTGTCACACGGCTTCCGCCTGCCAGCCGGAAGTGACACGCCGATGATCATGATCGGCCCCGGAACTGGCATTGCCCCATTCCGCGCGTTTCTTGAGGAACGGCGTGTCGCCGGTGCGATCGGGAAGAACTGGCTCTTCTTCGGCGACCAGAAGCGCGCGACAGATTTTCTTTATCGCGACGAACTCGAAACGATGTTCAAGGACGGTGTGCTGACGCGCCTTGACCTCGCGTTCTCTCGTGACCAGGAGGAAAAAATTTACGTGCAGCATCGGATGCTGGAGCACGCCAGGGAGTTGTTCGCGTGGCTGGAAGCGGGCGCGCATTTCTACGTCTGCGGCGATGCCAAGCGCATGGCCAGGGACGTGGATGCCGCGCTGCACGAGGTGATTCAGCGCGCGGGAGGAAGATCGCCTGAGCAAGCGGCGGAATATGTGGCGGCGCTCAAATCGACGAAACGTTATCAACGCGATGTCTATTGAAGTGCTTCCTTCGATTCCTTCGAACAAGTCTGTGAGTACACCAGTGCCTTTCGATTCTGTGGCTGGCGAAAAGTTGACTTCCGAACAGACGGCGTATCTCGACGGATTTTTTTCCGGCCTGCGCGAACGGGGTGTGACGTTCGCGCAGGTCGCGCCGAATCCAGTGCAACAAGCGGTCGCCGACACCGCCGACCTGATTCTCGAAGAGCGCGTGAAGCGCGAGTTGCATCCGCTCGATGCCTATCCGGTCTTGCTCGAACACGCCGCCACCAACAAGGCGCCGGACAAGGAGAGTCTCTTCCGTTTCAAGTGGCACGGGCTGTTTTATCTCACGCCGGCGAGTGAGATGTTCATGTGCCGCCTGCGAATTCCCGGCGGCGCGTTGAAGAGTTTTCAGATCCGTGAGTTGGCAAAGATTTCAACGGAACTCACCAGCGGTTACATCCAGATCACTACGCGCGCGAATCTTCAGCTTCGCAACTTCGAGGGGAAGCACGCGCCGGAATTGCTGCGCCGCATTCAGAGCGTGGGATTGATGAGCAAAGGCGCGGGTGCGGACAACATCCGAAACCTGACGTGCAATCCCACGGCAGGAATTGATCCGCACGAGATCATCGACACCCTGCCGCTGTGCAACGAGCTCGCGCAACTCATCGTGAACGATCGTTCGATGTACGATCTGCCGCGCAAGTTCAACATCGCGTTCGATGGCGGCGGGCTCATCGGAACGGTGGAGGACACGAACGACATTGGGCTGAAGGCAGTGCGATGGGATCAGCCACAGAGACACGGAGACGCAGGGGTTCCGGCCGGAATTTACTTTAGGGTGAAGGTGGGCGGCGCAACGGGGCATCAGGCGTTCGCGCGTGATCTCGGCGTGTTGGTCAAGCCGGAGCAGGTGGTGAAGGTCGCGCTCGCGATGGTGCGCGTTTATATCGCGAATGGAAATCGCGGCGATCGCAAGAAGGCGCGGCTGAAACATTTGTTGGAGAAGTGGACGCTGGAACAGTTTCTCGACGAGACGGAGAAAGTGCTTGGTTACAAGTTGCTTCACGTGCCGGCCGAACTCGAAACCCCAAACTCGAAACTCGAAACTCCTCCCCACTCGCACGTCGGCGTGTTCGCGCAAAAGCAGCGCGGCCTGAATTACATCGGTGTCTCTGTTCCTGTCGGCCAGCTCACGCCGAAGCAACTCACACGCATCGCGGAAATCGCGGATCTCTACGGCTCTGGAGAAGTGCGCCTGACCGTGTGGCAAAACTTCATCTTCCCGAACGTGCCCGACGCTTACGTGGAGACGGTGAAGAAGGCCGTCGTTAAGGCGGGCTTTGACTGGAAGCAGTCCCGTATTCGCAGCGGACTCATTGCCTGCACCGGCAATTCCTACTGCAAGTTCGCGGCCTCAAACACCAAGGCCCATGCGATTGAGCTCGGGAAATTTCTTGAGAAACGCGTCGAACTCGATCAGCCGATCAACATTCATCTCACCGGCTGCCCGAATTCCTGCGCGCAACATTACATGGGCGACATCGGGTTGCTGGGTACGAAGGTGAAAGTCTCGGGCGAGACGCTTGAAGGCTATCACGTGTTCGTGGGTGGTGGTTTTGGCGAGAGTCAGGGCGTTGGGCGGCAGATTTACAACGGCGTGTCGTTCGAGCAGTTAAAGCCGACTCTGGAGCGGATGCTCGCCGGCTATCTGCGCCATCGGCAGAGCGGCGAGTCCTTCACGCAATTCTCCCGTCGACACGACCTGAACACGCTGCAGCAGCTTCTCAGTTGATCCGTGGCTCAGCAAAGATACTGCATGGAAAGCCAACAGACGCGGGCCTTGGAACGCCCCGGGGTCTGTTTTATTTCACTCGCGTCCCAGAAATAAAAAAACAAAGATCAAACGTAACGCATGAAACAAACCTCTCTTAAGCCCGTAAACTTTGGAGCCGCCCAGCGATTGGCTGGAGGCGCGCTCGTCCTGGCAATCATCTCCTGCGCCTATGCGCAGGAAAAGCCGTACACGCAGGCCGGTCCAGCACAGTCCATCGCTGCGCCCGCTCCGCCAAAGGATGCTGCTGCGAGTTCGCCGGCCACTGCCACCGAACCGGGTGCGATCGGCAAATTCTTCAACGGCAAAATTCCAGAGGCGTTCATCAAAGGAAAATTCAGCCTGAACTCGCGCCTTCGCTACGAGTTCGTGGATCAGGAAGGAGTGCCAGCCATCACCGAAGAATCGCACGCGCCGACGATTCGCACGCGGTTCGGCTACACCACGGCGCCACTCTACGGCTTTCAGGGAATGATCGAGGCGGAAAACGTCGCGGTCATCGGAAGTGAGAATAACTTCAATGCCGCCGGTTCAAACCGCACGCCGAACAAGCCCGTCGTTGCCGATCCGCCCACGACGGAAATCAATCAGGCCTGGTTGAGTTATTCCTATACAAACCTAGTGACCGCCAAAGGCGGACGCCAGCGCATCACTTTGGACAATCATCGTTTCATCGGCGACGTCGCATGGCGTCAGAACATGCAGACGTATGATGCGGCCACGATCGAAGGGAAACCGTTACCGGACCTGACGCTGTTCTACGGCTACTTGTGGGATGTGAACCGCGTCTTCGGAAATGTGAGCGACCTGCCCGCCGCGAACCGCGATTTCAAGTCAGACTCGCATCTCTTCAACGTGGCGTACTCCGGTTGGGAATACGGCCGTTTTGTGGGCTACAGCTACTTGCTTGATTTGGAGAACCGTGGGGGAACGGCCAATTCATGCGCGACTTACGGCGGTTATTTCGCCGGATCAGCTCCCGTGCATGAGAAGGTTTCGCTCGGCTATCGCGCTGAGTTTGCCTACCAGACGGATTACGCCCAGAACCCGCAGGATTACGGCGCGGAGTATTACAATGTGGAACTCAGCGCGACGGTGAAGCCGGTTTCATTTGGCGCCGGTTACGAAGTATTGGGCACCGACAGCAACGACAACGCCGGCGGCAGCGTCGGTTTCAAAACACCTCTCGCCACGCTGCACGCTTTCAGCGGTTGGGCCGATGTCTTCCTGGCCACACCAGCGAAAGGATTGCGCGACGTTTACGGCTTCGCGCAGGTGACGCTGCCGTGTGAAGTGCCCGTGCGCGCGATCTATCACAAGTTCGATGCCGACAGTGGCGGAGCGGATTTGGGCCAGGAATTTGATGTGATGGCATCCAAGAAGTTTGGCAAGCATTGGACGGCCTTGGTCAAGTACGCCTACTACGACGGTCAGGACACCCCGGGGCGATTCGACCTCCACAAGTTCTGGGCACAGGTCGAGTTTAACTACTGAATATTTGGAAGTCTCAGGGCCGGCTCGTGCTCACAAGCGCGAGCCGGTCTTTGCATTCAGGTGCCCAAGAGTCCTGAATCACCGATCACTGACCGACTCATTCCTCAACCCAACTCCGCAATCGCCTCTTCCATCTCCTTCTCCGGCCCTTCGTGATGCTGGTCGATCGCCATTTGCAGAGCCTTCTCGAAGGCGGCCTTGGCGCAGGCCTTGTTGCCCAGACCCAGGTCGCACTTGCCCAGGAGAATTTGAACGACCATCCAGTCCGGCTTCTTCGCCAGCGCAATATGGAGGTGCTCCTTCGCCCGCGTGAAGTCGCCCGCGTCGAACAACGCCTTGCCCAGGCTGAACCGGGCGAGTTCGTTCTGCGGAAATTGCGCCACCATTTGCTCGTGGCGCGTGATCATGTCGTTCATAGATGAATTGGAGGGACGAACTCTGCGAGTCCCCAACTTTTTACCGGTCAGGGACTCTTGGAACTCGTCCCTCCGAACAATCAGCCGCCAACTTCCGCCTTCGCCTCGGCTGCCAGCGCGGTGCTGAGGTAGCGCTCACCGGTGGAGCACGCGATGGTCACGATCACCTTGCCTTTGTTCTCGGGACGACGCGCCACTTCGATGGCGGCCACGACATTCGCGCCGGTCGAGATGCCGACGAGGATGCCTTCTTCCTTCGCAAGCCGGCGCGCCATGGCGAACGAATCGTCGTTCGACACTTGAACGCACTCGACGATCTGTGGATGGCCGGCGCTGTCCTTGAGGTGAAGATTTTTCGGAACGAATCCCGCGCCCGTGCCTTGAATCTTGTGCGGCCCCGGCTTCACCGGCTGGCCCGCGAGCGTTTGCGAGATGACGGGAGAATCTTTCGGCTCGACCGCAATGGCCTGAAAGCTGGCCTTCCGCGGTTTTATCGCTTCCACGCAGCCCGTGATCGTGCCGCCCGTGCCGACTGCGGCGACGAGGATGTCCACCTTGCCGTCGGTGTCGTTCCAAATTTCCTCGGCAGTGGTCTTCTTGTGGATGTCGGGGTTCGCGGGATTTTCAAATTGCTGCGGGATCCAGGAATTGGGCGTTTCTTTCGCGATGGCTTCTGCTTTCGCGATGGCGCCCTTCATGCCTTCGCTGCCGGGAGTAAGCACGAGCTTGGCACCGAGCATGGCGAGCAACGTGCGTCGCTCCAATGACATTGTCTCAGGCATCGTGAGGATGCACTTGTAGCCTTTGGCCGCCGCCACGAACGCGAGCGCGATGCCGGTGTTGCCGCTGGTCGGTTCGACTATCACGCTGTCCTTCTTCAACACGCCGCGGCGTTCGGCGTCCTCGATCATCGCCATGCCGATGCGGTCCTTGACGCTGCCGAGTGGATTAAAAAACTCGCACTTGAGCAGGATGGTTGCATCCACGCCGGCAGTGACGCGGTTGAGGCGAACGAGGGGAGTGCGGCCGACGGTTTCGACGATGTCGTTGTAAATACGTCCCATAAGAATCCTTAGATGTTGCGTTTAATTTGACGTTGAATGTTGGCGGAAGCGATTTCAGCGGCAAGAGTTTTCTCTGAAACGTGTCCCCGGCATCTTGCCGGGTTCCCGCACCAGACAATCGAGGTGCCTCTGCACGCGCCAAGCGTTTCAGCCCGGCAAGATGCCGGGTGCACGCTCAACCACCCGCGCAATAGCGAGGCAGGTCTTCTCGAAGCCTGGGAAGTTCCACAAATTCGGAAACGCTCGGCACTGTTTGGGCTTCACCGCTTGCACCGCACAGTCGTTGCCTTCGAGGAAGATGCATTCGCCATTGGATTTGTCCATCAATGCGAGTCCCTGCCGATCCTGGCGCAGTTGCGTGAACTGCTGGATGAAGTCGAACTCGCTCAGTCCTTTGAAAGCCGCGAGCTGCGCGAGCCCTTCATCGCTCAAGCGCACCTGGCCGGGCCACCGGCAGCAGGCGGTGCATCGCTGGCATTCTAGAAGATCGGCACGGCGGGATATTTACGACGCCGCACTGCGACGCCACGCAGATCCGCTGGACTTCCGGCGAATGCGCGCGACCGTTCAGTCAGGAGAGAACAAATGATCGGAGCCTACTTCATCTTCGCCATTGTGATCCTCATCGTCACGGCTTACATGCTGATCGTTCATTCCATCCTTCGTTCGGCGGAAGAGCCGGAGGACGAACTGCGGGAGCAGGCACTGAGGAAACACGAACCGACCGAATCGCATGGAGAGCCGGGTGGTGGCGCGAATACGCCCGTTGATCAGGCGCGAGGCGCCCGCTGGCGCAACAGTGCCATCATGTCGCGCGCGTAAGGAATTTTCACGGCAAACGCCGCGGCAAAATAAACCAGCGTCGCGGCCGTCATCGGTACGAATACTTCACCGACTCGCATCCAAAAACTCGCGTGACCGAGATATTGTGTCCAAGCCAGTCGCGTCGCCCACGCGGCGAGCCCGGCGGCCAATGCCGCCCCGACGATTGAGAAGAGATGGGCTCGCATCGGAGCGAGTTCGAGAGTTTTGAGTTTCTTCCGCAACGCGAACAGAAGCAGGCCGACGTTGAGAATACCCGTCGCCGTGTTCGCCAGGCCCATCCCCGCCTGCTTCAAACTCCAGATCAGCGGCAGCGTGATGATCGCATTTAGGACAAGACAGAACACACTGAGCTTCATCGGCGTGCGCGTGTCGCCGAGCGCGTAAAACGCGCGGGCCAGAATGTTGACGAGGGAAAACGCGATCAGGCCGAGGGCCACAGCTTGCACTGCAATCGCCACATCCGGCGTGTCGTCGGCGTCGAAACTTCCCCGTTGAAAAAGCAACCGCACCATCGGCTCGGCGAGCACCAGCAGCAGCACTGTCGCGAGCGCATTCACGAAAACGAGGTAGCCGATGCCTTCGCGCAAGGTGGCGCGGAATTCGGGATACCTTTTTTCCACGGCCAGCCCGGAAAGAGTTGGCAACAGATACATCGCGAGCGACACGCCGAAGACGCCTTGGGGCAATTCCATCAGGCGCACGGCATAGTTGAATGCTGATACGATTCCGTCACCGACAATAAACGCGAACCCGCTGCCGACGAGCACGTTGATCTGAAACGCCGCGACGCCGATCGTGGTCGGCAACATTCGCCTGACCACACCCCGGACCATTTCATCTCTCCACGGCGTCACCCATCGAAAGCGAAATCCTTCGCGTCCGAGCAGCGGAAATTGAAACGCAGCCTGCACCACACCGGCGATCAATACGCCAATTGCCAACCCAAAAATCTGGTGCGGAAGGTCGACGCCCATTCGCGGCGCAATCCAATAAACCGAGCCGATCATCGCGATGTTCAGCAACGCCGAGCCCAACGCCGGAACGAAGAAGTGCCCGCGCGCATTCAACATTCCCATGAACACCGCGGCGACGCAGACGAGCAGGAGATACGGCAACATGACGCGCAGCAGCCGCAGCATGAGGATCATCTTGCCGGTGTGCAGATGCTCGTGAGCGCGCGAGAGCAGGGGCGCGTGAACCTCTTTCAGTTCCGCAAACGCAAGCAGTCCCGTCGTAATCAACATTCCCACGATTACGAGCGCGGAGGCGACGACGAGTAGACCCGAGATGACGGCGTTCGCTGAGCGCCACATGGCCTCGTCGCCGGCGCTCTTTTCCTTTTCTTTGAAGAGCGGAATGAACGCGGCCGTCAGCGCGCCTTCGCCGAGCAGTCGCCGGAATAAATTGGGAATTTGGAACGCCATCATGAAGGCGTCCGTCACCCAGCCCTTGCCCATGAATGCCGCATAAGCCATCTCGCGCACGAGCCCGAGAACCCGGCTGGCCATCGTGGCCACCGCGGTCGCTCCGGAGGATTTGAGCATCTGCGACATGCCCGCGGAGTGTTCGTGCTTCGACACGGACGGCGCAAGTTTTATGGTGCCGAAGTCGTTACAACTGGCGCGCGCGGAAGAAACGATGCGTTGCCGCAGCGTTTGACTGGATGATGGAAATCAATCCGGCGGATGATCGGTTCGTGCCGATGACGGACCAATTGATCAGGTTTGTCGAAGCTTCAACCACGTAGTTCGCGTTGGTTACACCGACGAGCGTGGTGAGGAATCTTCCGCTCGCATCGCGGCCGTTGCTGATGAAACGCGTCGGTGAATTCAAATAGAGTTTTGCCGCGGAACTTGTGACCGCGCCGGCATAGTTCGATACGATGAAGTTGTACGCGAGCGGCTGCGGAAAACGAAAGTTCGCGAGCGTGAGATTGCTTGATGCCGCGCCTGACACCATGACTCCGTTCGTCCGCCACTGAAAAGTCATCGGTGACGAGCCCGCGACATCGGCTGTCAATGTGACAGAGGAACCCAGAGTAAGAGTCTGACTCTGTGGCTGAGTCGTAATCGTCGGACGAACCACGACGGGATTGGTTGCGCCATGCGTGAGCGAGAGTTGATAAAATGCGACGGCGCCGCCTTCGGTATCGGGCCCGACGTTGTCCTGCACGTAGGCGCCGGCTTTGAAATAAAATGTCACGTCTCTCCATGCTGCATCGCTGGCGAAAAAATTCTGCGTCACGGCGGTGCCATTCACTGTGACGGTCGCGACGCCATCGACCACTTTGATCTGATACGTGAGCACGTCGCCGACGCGTGCGCTGAACAACTTGTATTTCGTATCACTGCCGGTCGGACTGTTCCGGATGTTCACTTCGATGGTGCCGTCGTTGTATTGCAGCTTCACCAGCGTCTGCGTGTTGTAGCCGTGAACCTGGCCGATGATGACTTTCGGCGTGCTCGGCAACTGAACAATCCTGCACTGGGCGTTCAGAATGTGCGTGCCGTCGCCCGTCCAGTTCACGCTGGAGTTGCGTCCATCAAGAAGCTCGCGAAGCTCGGAGCGCGGAAACGTGGTTCCCGAAGTTGTGCCGCCGGTGACAGGGCACCAGAAAACCATGGCGCCATCCGCCGCTGTGTAGAAGTAGCTCGACGTGTAACTCGCCAGCGCAGGTTGCTTCACCTCGGAAGCAGTCGCGTCGGGCAGTGTGAGTTTCCATTGTGAGAGATCAAAATTGCCGCCAGGAGGACGCGACGGATCAAGCCCGAGCGCAGAACTGCCGGTGCCGAGGAGCACCAGCGCGGTCAAGCAACTGGCAACGAATTTTCGCATGAGAGAAGAGTTCAAACTACGCCCTGTGAGAATAACGGGAAGAGATGGGGACCACTTTAACCAAAGTGTGATCGCGCAATGCGCAGGCTCCATCATGCGAATCTGCGGTAACAATTGCCGTTCTCACTTCGTATGAAATGCCATGAACCGATTTCTAATTGTCACGATGGCCGCCGCGATCACCGCGAGCGGATTCACAGTTCTTCCATCGCACGCAGCCGAAACAGCTCCGGCGCGGCGTGCGGCGTTTGCAGAAAAGGCGAAAGAGAAACTGAATCTCACGGACGAGCAATTGCGACAGATCAAATCCGAAGTCGTGGTTCAGAAGGAATCGCTCGCGGATATCATGAAGCGGATGAAGTCGGCGAAGGCGATCCTGCGTGATGCAATTCAGAAGTCCGACGCCACCGAAACTGAAATCCGCGCGGCGGCGGCAAAGGTCGCGATCGTGGAAGCAGATGCGGCGGTGCTGCGCGCCAAGTTGTACGGAAAGATCAATCCGATCCTCACGAGCGATCAGCAGGCGACGTTAAAGGAGTTGAACTCGTCGGCGGATGAATTGATCACGCAAATGATCAGCAGGATTGGCGGCAAGGTCGGCCGGGAGTAAACCGTGAGCCGAACGGATGGAAACGGCGGCGGCAGATGAAAGTCAGTTACTCGAACGCATTCGCAATGGCGCGTTGGACGAGTTCGCCGAACTCGTCCAGCGGCACCAGGCGCAGGTGTTCCGCATCCTATCGCGTTACGAGCGCGATCCGTCGCTCGTGCAGGACCTCGCGCAGGACACCTTCGTCAAAGCCTTTCGCGCGCTGCACCAATACGACGGGCGCGCGGCGTTTGCGCACTGGCTTTCACGCATCGCGGTGCATGTCGCGATTGATCACATCCGCGCGCGGCGCGATCGCGAAGTGCGCTTTTCGGATCTCAGCGATGACGCGCTCCAATGGTTGCAGACGCTCGATCCGAAGGACGAAATGGAGCCACGAGATGCGCGGGAAATTCTTGCGCTCGCCATGCGCGCGTTGAAGCCGGAGGAAAAGCTCGTGCTCACGCTGCTTGAATTGGAGGACCGCTCGATCAAGGAAATCATGGCGCTGACGGGATGGTCGAGTGTGCGGGTACGGGTGCGCGCTTTCCGTGCGCGAGCCAAACTCAAGACTGCGCTGGCGGAGTTGGAGACGAAGCGATGAACGAAGCGAAGCAACAGAAACTGTTTGAAGCAGCGCGGCGTGCGCCCGCGATCGAAGCGCCGCCGAATTTCGTGGCGCTGGTGATCGCGGCGGTTCGGCGTGAAATGCCGGCGGCGAACACCCCAACTCTTGTTGATGCGTTCGCGGCATTGTTCCCACGCTTTGCCATCGCAGCGGTGCTCCTCATCGCCGTGAGCGTTGCGGCGGATTTTTATTTCGACGGCGGCGTGGACTACAAAACTGCGACTGAACAGTGGTTTTTTGGAGCAGAATGAAAATGTCGAAACTCAAACCCATCCTGCTGCTCGTGGTTGTCTTCGTGGCGGGTGTTGTCGTCGGCACCACTGGGACGCGCGTGGCGGTGAAGAAATTTGTCGACCGGGTGATCAACAGGCCGGACGTGATTCAGCAAACAATCGAGCGCGATCTTACGCGGAAGCTGAAGCTGCGCCCTGAACAAAGGCAGCAGGTCCACGAGATTGCCACGCGCTCAATGCAGGACACGAAAAGTCTCCGCGCAGAATTTCATCCCAGGCTGACAACAATCATTGCGAAATCGGAGCAGGAGGTGCGCGCGATTCTCGATGAGGAGCAAAAGGTGAAATTCGATCGCATGGTGCGCGAGCGATCGTTCAAGCCGCCCCCTTTGAAGCCGTAAGCCTTTCGCCGACTGCCGCTCGGCTTTTATCACAGAAAAATTTCGGAAGTCTCCCGATGGTGCGCATTGGGTCAGCGGGTATGGTTTCTACGTAGGTCGCCCAAAATCGACCTCGATGCCTGCATCCACTGTGAACGAACGATTCTATCAGCCTCTGGACGGTCTGCACTGTGTTGCTTTCCTTTTCCGATGAAAAAAGAGAGTGAGCTTGGGCGGGGCGGCTGCTACGGTGCGGACATTGTGAACCGGCCCATTCCCTGAATGAAAACTTTCCGAGAGACCTTTTCGCGGCCGACGAATGTCGTCTTGCTGGCCTTGGTGCTGCTGGGATCCGCATCAGTGGCACGTTCCGCTTCCCCCGTGGTTTCCAACGTGCGTGCGGCGCAGCGGGCGGGGACCAAGCTGGTGGACATTACTTACGACGTGGCGGATGCGGACAGCAGCGCGCTCACGGTGAGCATTGCGGTGTCCACGAATGGCGGGGCGAGCTACACGTTGCCGGCGACGAGTTTTACGGGGGCGTGGGGTGCGGGTGTGGCGCCGGGGAGCAACAGGAAGATCAGTTGGGATGCGGGGGCGGATTGGAACGGGAAGTTCTCGGCCAATGTGCGCTTCCGGGTGACGGCGGATGATGCCACCGCGCCCGCTGGCATGGCGCTCATTCCCGCCGGCAGCTTCACGATGGGCGACACGTTCGGGGAAGGCGACAGCGACGAAGTTCCCACGCACTCCGTTTATGTGAGCGCGTTCTTCATGGATCGGACGGAGGTGACGAAGGCGCTGTGGGATGACGTTTATCAGTGGGCGATCACGCACGGCTACAGCTTCGATTACGGCGCGCAGGGGAAGGCGGTGAATCATCCGGCCCATTCGATGAAGTGGTTCGACATAGTGAAGTGGTGCAATGCGCGGAGCGAGAAGGAAGGGCGGACGCCGGCTTATTACACGAGTGTGGCGCAGACGACGGTGTATCGCACTGGACAAGTCAGCGTGGACAACGCCTGGGTGAAATGGAATTCGGGCTACCGTTTGCCGACGGAGGCGGAGTGGGAGAAGGCGGCGCGGGGCGGGGCGGGCGGGCACCGGTTCCCGTGGTCGAACGTGGACACCATCACGCACAGCCAGGCGAACTACTACAGTTTTGCCAGCTACGCCTACGACATCAGCCCGACGCGGGGCTATCATCCGATCTACAACGATGGCGTGTATCCCTACACGAGTCCGGCGGGTTCGTTCGCTGCCAATGGGTATGGTCTGTACGACATGGCTGGGAATGTGTGGGAATGGTGCTGGGATTGGTATGGCGCTTATGGGAGCGCTTCGCAGACTGATCCGCGTGGCCCTGCCGGAGGCTCGGGCCGCGTGCTCCGCGGCGGCGACTGGTACGACAGCGCGAGCCGCTGCCGGTCGGCGCACCGCGACAGCTACGACCCGGGCAGCTGGAACATCGTTATTGGGTTCCGCGTGGTTCTGGCCCCAGGTCAGTAAGAGCAAAAGCAGCAGAGCGGAGCAGGCTGGCGGAGCGAGGGACGAGCGAAGCCGTGCCTGCGGAGCGGGGGAATGTTGGAGCGCGGACAATGGAGCGCGGACATTCCTGTCCGCCCGTGGGCCGTGAGTAGGTTTAAGCGCATGAGAATGAGTGAAACGCGCAAGGCCGACAAGAATGTCCGCCCGTGGGCCGTGAATAGGTTTGAGAGCGTGAGAATGAGTAAGACACACGAAGGCCGACAGGAATGTCGGCGCTCCGATGCCAGTCATGAAACGTAAAATAAACCAGCACATTTACCAACTGGTCCGCGATAAGCGGGCGTGGGAAGGCCCACGCGAACCCGCCGAAGCCGCCGTCGAGGAGGCCATCGGCTCGAAAGGGTGGTACACGCGCGGCTACCTGCCGCATTACGACAAACCCGGCACGATGCAAATGGTCACGTTCCGCCTCGCCGATGCCATGCCCGCCGGGTTGCGCCAGGAGTGGGAGTCGTTGCTGGCCATCGAGGACGCGCGTGAGCAGCGCACGAAGCTGGAAGAGTATCTGGATCGCGGTTGCGGCGAGTGTGTCCTCAAGGATGCGCGCGTGGCGGCGGCGGTCGAGGAGGTGTTCCTCCGTTTCGACGGGCAGCGGTATCGGATGACGGCGTGGGTGGTGATGCCCAATCACGTTCATCTCCTATTCGAGTTGTGGGACATGCCGCTGGGCAAGCTGCTCAAGGCGTGGAAGGGAACGAGCGCGAACGCGGCGAACCGTGTGCTCGGTCGCACGGGGACGTTTTGGCAGGAGGAGTATTGGGATCGTTACATGCGGGACGAGGAGCATTTCCGCAAGGCGAAGCATTACATCGAATGGAATCCGGTGAAGGCTCACTTGGTGAAGGAGCCGGAGGCGTGGCGGTTTGGCAGCGCGAATCCCCAATGGCGATGGAGCGTGGTGGATCGTTATTTGGGCGGGGAGTTATTGAACAAACCGGTGGTGGTTTCGAGGCGGGGAGCGGACAGGAATGTCCGCGCTCCGGGCGGTGAATTGGAGCGCGGACATTCTTGTCCGCCCTTGACGCGGCAATCCGCCGAAGCCGACAGGAATGTCGGCGCTCCGAAGAAGACTTTTGAATTATGAAAGCGCAACTTTCTCTCCCGACCGGACGATGGTGCGTCCGGCTGTCCTTGTGCTTCGCCGTCGGCCTCGTCTCGATGGGACGAATGGCTGAAGCCGCCACCTCTTCCGCCGACTCGAATGTGACCACGGTGGACACGCGCCCGATGCCGACGGGCACACTGACTGGCCGCGTGAGGAACGCTGCGTTTGTGAACGTGACGGCGGCGACTGTGACCGTCGAGGGAACGGGCCAATCGGCCACTACAGATAGCCAGGGACTGTTCTCCATTCCCAGCGTCACGGCCAGCAGCGGCTACGTGTTGACTGTTTCGGCAGCGGGTTATGCGATCAAGCGTTTCCCGAACACCCGGGTCATGGCGGGGACAAGCGATGTCGGCGACTTGCTGCTCGGAACTCCGGTCAATCTTCCCGCGCAACTGCGCCCGCTTGTGCCGGACGTGAATCCACCCGTGACGACGGTGGAAGAAGGCGGAACCGCTTATCGCTATTACCAAGTCGTTGCGACGGATGGCAAAACGCTCGTGGGCGGCGTGACGGTTGGCCTGCGGCGCGCGGGCGGCGCCGTTGTGCCGCAAGACGGCGACACTTCGACCGAGTGGGCCGGCTACGAAACAGGCAAGCCGGATGCGGACGGCTTGCTGCGGTTGCGACTGCCTGCCACCGCCATCGGCAGCGCCGGCAGCACGGCCACGTTTGAAGTGATGGTGGGCGCAACCGTCGCACAGACTTTCACGGCCCGGGTAAGGTCGCGGGAGTATGAGCAGGTGTGGAAGCAAACCGCGGAAGGTGAAGCCAGCGGTTCAGCCGCATTCCGGGTGGGTTTGAAAGGAACGGTGTCGTCGGAGCTTCGGCATGAATTGCGGGGTGGCGTGGTGCAAAGAGAAACGATCGGCTGGACGACGGAGGCGGAAATCAAACTCGGCTACGAAACGAAGGTGCATGACAAGGGAGGTGCGAAGTTCACCGGTTCGGCAGGCGCGGGCTTTTACATCGGGTTGGATTTCGGTTCTGCGTATTCCTTTCCCTCCGACACGATGGACGAAGACTTGAACGTGGAGAAAATTTACGCCGCCTACGCACCCTTCCTCAAATTCTCCAGTGCCGCAGTGAGCCTGCTGCCAGGCGAAACGAGTTACGAGAAACTCGTGAACCACTACGCGAGTCTCGTCGCGCCACGGCGCACGCAGACAGCATGGAATGGTCATGTGGGCGGCGACGGCGAATTGAATGGAGGCGCAACGGTGCCGTTGAGTCCATTTCCCAACGCTCAGTTGCATGCGGAGGCCAAACTGGACGGAGCAATCGGCGGCTTTGCTGGCGTGGAACAAGTGTATGGCCGGGACGGTGATGAAGCCGGCCAGGGGATTGTCTTTGGCTTTGAGGTGGCAACGGCGGCGGGCGTGAAGGCGCTGATGCAAAACATCAAGTTTAACGGTAGCGATATTCGCGGCCTGAGTTTCAATCGTGAGTTCGGCTTCGATGCGTCGGTGAAGGGGCGCGTCTGGACTCCGCAGACCAGCATCAATCCGACGCGGGTGGATTTGGAGATTGCGCGCGAGACACGGAACAGCGGCGATTTGAGCGTGCTGGGCTGGAAGGGATTTGAACTGGGGCTGTCCGCTGGTGAAAAAATCGAGACGACGGAGACACTGAGCCTGGCCGTTCCGCCGGAATATTACGGCCAGTTCGCCTCTCACGGCGAGGTGTGGGGTTTGATGAAGAATTACGCGGCGACCCAGTTGAAGGCGCGTCCGGGAACGGTGTCGGAGTTCTTCGGCGCCATCATTGGCGATCCGTATCAGCGCAATCAAATTGTCGGCTACGAACGCAAGGCGTATCGCGCACAAACTCTGGAAATTCCGTTGTCCGATCAGGTGAAGTTCTTGAAGCGTGCATTTGGGTTGGACTTGAGCGCGGAGTTTGAGCGCGGAGCAGAAGGCAGGACAGAGAAAGGCGTGCTCTGGCAGGTGCGCCGATTGGCGCTCGAATCGTACCCAGCGGTGACCGCGGTTGATTTTCCGACGGATGGGTATTGGCGCAAACAAGAGGAATGGATGAAGCGGGGCTTTCCCAAGTTCAGCGCGGTGGTGCAGCGCGTGGAGAATTTCGTGGATAACGTGCAAGGCGGCATCGTGGTGGTGCGGGACGGTGTGCAAGCGGGGTATTTGCAAGTGGTGGGCGGCGTGCAGCAGGGCGGGCAGTGGATCAGTTCAACCGTGACGGGTTTGTTGCCCGGCAATAATTTTGCACCGCAGAAAAATTACCTGAAAGCGGGTGATTTGCTTTTGGAACCGTTGCCCAATCAACTCTTTGGCGTGGGCGGGGTGGTGCGATTCGACAGCACCAATGAGTTCACCGGCACGGCGACGTTGACCCTGAACTACAGCGACACGGACATTGCAGGATTGAACGAGGCGGACTTGCGCATCTATCGCCTGGGTGACGGCAGCAATCATTGGCAACTCGTGGGTGGCGTGGTCAACGCGCTCTCGAACACGGTCACTGCCACGATTACGAATCTCGGCACGTTCGCCATCGCGCCGCCGCTGCCGTCCGGGAATTTGGTTTTGTCGGTGGCTTCCAACACGTTGTCGGCGGATGGACTTGCGACGAGCCTCATCACTGTCTCGAACCTGATGTTGAACAACGGGCAGGTGGCGACGCAGTCGTGGCTCTACACGGTGTCCGCTAGCGGAGTGCAAGTCGTGGAGTCCGATGTGACGACGAATTATTCGGGCGTGCAACTGGCGGGCACGAACGGCGTGTTGCGCTTCACGGTGCGCGCGCCGCTGGGCGGGAACAACGCGAAGGTATCGGTGGTTTCCGTGGCGGGTGACGCGACGGGGGAACTGGCGATCAATCTCGTGGACAACGCGCCGCCGCTCGCGCCGTCCGGCGTGAGCGTGAGCGCGGTAAAGAGCCGGTTGGTGGTCTCGTGGCAGACCAATGCGGAAACAGATTTGGCAGGCTACCGCGTTTATTATCGCGCGGGTGTCGCCGGCCCGCCGTGGGATGGCACCGCAGCGGTGGAAGGGTCGCCTTCGCCGGTGTCGGTCGCGGGCACGAATGTCACGCTGCGCGGCCTGGCGACAGACACGAATTATTTCGTGGCGCTGGCCGCCGTGGACACGACGGGCAACGAGAGCGCACCGGCGGTGGTCGGCCCGTTGACGCCGACGAACGCACCGCCGCAACCGCCCGCGGGCGTCGCGGTCAGCTTCGGCGCGGATGGCACGAACTACCTTTCGTGGGCGTTGTCGGAGGACGACGGCTACAACAATCGCGACGTGGCGCGCTATGACATTTACCGGGCGGTGTTTCCCGGCGGCGCGTTCGTGAAAATCGGCGAAGCACCGGCAGGCGTGGGTCTGTTCAGCGAGACGAATCTGGCGGTCGCGGTGGGCAATTTTCTCCGCTACGCGGTGACGGCGGTGGCGACGAACGGCACAGCCTCAGTGCAAACGCTGGCGAATCGCTTTCTCGCAGGTGGCAATGGCGTGGACAATGACGGCGACGGTATGGCAGACGATTGGGAAGCGGCGCACAGTTTGAATCCGCAAGACCCGGCGGATGCGCTGGCAGACACGGATGGTGATGGGCTCACGAATTTGCAGGAGTATCAGTTGGGACGGAACCCGGTGGTGGCTGACGGAGTGCGCTTCGCCGCGCTTGGAGCTTTGACCAATGGCTTGTTTGCATTGACGATTGAAAATGTCCTCGGGCGCACCGTAACGCTGGAATCTTCAACGAACCTAGTCGATTGGTTCCCGCTGACGAATTTCCCCGGCACGAACGGCACGATTTATTTGGAGGATGCCACAGCTACGAACGCGCAACGGTTCTACCGGGCGGTTACCCCGTAGGGATTGATCAACGTATCTGCCGGTCTACTGCTTCAGGAACTTGCACACGGCGCAGTCCGGCAGTTGTTTCAAACCTTCTACGACGATGGATGCGTTCAACGTTGCTCCTTCGGGGGCGGTGTGCGTGTGGTCGCCAAAGAAGAGCGACATCACTTTTTCTTCGCCGAGCGATTCGTAGTGCGCGGCGATGAGTTCGTTCAGGTCAACGAACGGCACGTGCTCCGACTCGGCGATTTCGCGGGCCCATTTGGCGTGGTTATTGGCGGCACGTGTGACTTTGCCGTCTCGCCAGATGTTTCGTGGCACGAGCGAGCAGACGAGCGGAGTTGCGCCTTTCGCTTTCGCATCGGTCACGTATTTGCGCATGTACCAACCGTACGTGTGAACGAGTTCCAATCGCTTGTTCGCCGGATTCGTGATGTTAAGTGTCTGCTCGCCGGTACCTGGAAGTGTGCCGCGCGGACGCTGTGGATCGTCAGGCTTGCCGCCGTCGTTGTGACCGAACTGCATCAGGACGAAGTCGCCAGGCTTGAGTTGCTCCAGCACTTTGTCCCAGCGCCCTTCGGTAATAAACGTCCGGCTGCTCCGGCCACCGATCGCATGATTCGCGACGGTGATTTTGTTGGTGTCGAACAATGGACTGATCACTTCGCCCCAACCTTGTTGTCCCTTCGTGCCGTTCTTCACCGTCGAGTCGCCGATGATGAAGAGCGTGGGCTTGTTGGTCGGTGTATCCGCCGAAGCGGAAAACGCGAGCGCGACGAATGCCGTGAACAAAAACTTTTTCATGATCAAAACTCCTTAGCGCGCCGCGACGCGTTCGTCCGGCAGCGCGATGCGCAAGTCGAACGGTTGGTAGCGAATGAAGTCCAACACTTCCACTTCACTCACGGTGAGCGCGCGCTCAGGCGTAACTTTGAACTTCACGTAACGCGCTTCAACTGGTTTCGGTGGAATCAGCTCGAAGTTGTGGCCGGCGATCACCTCTTCGTCCGGCCAGAAATGATTCGCAGGCAAATCCTTCCAGCGCAGGTTCAGGTCAAAGAAGCCTTGGTTCGTGAAATTATTTCCATCACTCGACGTGAGCACTTCAACTTTGTCTTTGAACTGGCCCTTCAGCGCGTCCCACCACGGATATCCGGCACCGAGTTGAATGCGGAACGCGCCGCACTCCTTTGCTTCGCCAAGATCGACGATGATCTCTGGCTTCTGCCCCTTGTTCCACAGCAGAGCCGCTGCGGGCGCTGTGCCGCCCGGATACGGCGGGCCGACGATGCCGTCGGTGAGCTTCGTTCCGTCGGGATCACCCGCGCCCCACTGCGTCGCGGACGGGACTGAAACCTTGTAGCTCTTTCCGAGCGCGAGATTTTTCCCGCAAGTGACATGACGCGGAACAAACTTCTCGCCACCGACATCCTTCCCATCCGAGTACCCCGGCTTCGATTTCGATGCACCGTCGCCCGCGATGCTCAGCGAATTCACGACTGGATGATCCGCTCCTCCAACATTGATCGTGTAGCGATGCGGCAGCTTGGCGACATGCTCCGTGTGACTGCGTTCGATGAGCGAGTAATCCTCCTGCCGCTCGCTCCAATTGAAGGTCACATCGATCGGATGAAACGTCGCGCCGTCCGCCTTGTGATTCACCTCCATGCGCACCGCGTAAAGGCTGCACGCGTCGCTACCGGCGGCGGAGCTTTCGAGCGCATACTTGAAGAGCACCGAGCGCGTGCCGGGCGGCACGGCGTCGACGGTCTCGTAGTGAATCACGTCCCATGGCTGCGCGGTGTTCGTGAGCGTGTAAGTGCGCGTCCAGGTTTTGCCGCCATCAAATGAATGAGCGAAGTCGATGTGCGAATTCGGCGCGCGATTGTAGAGACGCCCGCCGTAGTTTAGTCGCGTGATGTCGCGCGGCGCATCGACGCGGAAGATGACGTGCGCCTCCTCCTTCGACTTCGTCGCGAACATCACGCCCATGTAGCCGGGATGCTTTGCTTTCGTAGCGATGTTTTTCTCGTCGATGACGTAAGCCTTGTAATCGGTGCCTTGCAGGTCCGGCCACAGGACGATCGATTCCGTCTGATCACCCGCATTGACGCAGATCGTGTTCTTGCCGAGCAAAAGCTTCGGCTGCGTCTTGCTGTTGAGCATCGTCGTGGTCTCGAACTCGATATCCCGCAAACCCGACCCGCCGAGCAACGACACCTTGACGAGCACTTCGTAGGCGCCGTTCACCTCATTCGTCAGCGCCAGATTAAACGTCGGATTCCCCATGAGATTGCTCGGCCAGATTTCTTTCCATGTGCGGCCATTCACCGTGCTGACGGCGATGCGCATGGAATCGAGCGCTCCATTGCGAGCCGTGCTTCCACGCATGCGCAACGCCGTGATCACGTTCGCGCCATCAATCTTGAAAACGATCTCGCCGGGAATGTCCGTGCGCGAGGGCGTGACACCGCCACCGTTCAGCGGCACGAGGTTCACCAGCGAATGCGCTGATTCGGAAATGTGCTCGCTGTTTAAGGCAGGTTTGAATTTCCAAACGCCGTTCCCACGAATGTGATAGCGCGTGTTCGCCGCTTCCGGATCTTTGCCGTTGCTGTTCGGCACGAAGAACTCAGCGGTCTTGCCAAGGCTGTGGTAATGGCGCGTGTAACTCTCGTTGTCGCGCACGTTCAGAATGTAGCGATGCCCGCGGTCCCAATCGTAGAAGTAGGAGCGAAACTTCAGCCCATTGGGATTGAAGCAGCGATACTCCTCGTCGAGACCTCGAATCGAATCCGCGCCCGTGAGAAACCCGCGCGCGCTGGTCGCTGTGAGGCAGTGATATTTCGCGATGTGTCCGGGTTCGCTCTTGCTGGTTGAAGCGGTGCATGCACCGGTCGCGCCGATGTCCGCCACCCCGGCGATTGTCTTGCCATCGCAGAGCGTGTAGATCGCGCTCATGCTGTTGTCGTACATGTGGAAGCGTCCTTCGTATTCCACTTCGGAAACGGTGTGATTGCTGATGTCCCAATACTTCGTCTTCAGACCCATCGCGTCCCAGATCGAGCAGTTGATACCCGAAATCGTGCTGCACATCGTGTAGCCGTAATCGTTGAACTGGCGGATCGGATCGGTGAGCGCCATGCCATGCAAAATCATCGGCGACGTTTGGCGGCGCGCGATGTGGTTCCAGTAAAACATGGCCCAGCATTTTTCCTCGGGCGTGTTCCACTTCGATGTCGCGCTGTGGACGAGGCTCGGCAAGTCGGAGTAATCCGGCGACGCGTCGGTAACGACCTTGAGATTGTAAACCGCACCCAGCGAAAACGACGGCGCAGCGATCAACATGGCGGCGCACAGGCCGGGAAATGAAGCGTTCATTGGTGCGCTAATGTTGCACCAGGCCGCTGTCAGCCAGCCATTCCTCGAATCGCTCCATCCATCGACCCACGGGTTTCTTGTTCGTTTCACGCAAGCCGAAACCGTGTCCGCCGCTGCTGTAGATGTGAAGTTCCGTCGGAATGCCCGCGCGTTTGAAGCGCAGGTAAACTTCGGCCAATCCTTCCCCAATGTCCTGCCGATCGTTGTAAGCGCAGGCGAGAAAGACCGGCGGGTAATCCTTCGACTTCGGCTGAATGTCTGCCGAGCGGCCGGGATAAATCAGTCCCTGAAAATCCGGGCGCGATGGCTGGCGTTCAATTGGGTCAGCGTCATCCGCCTTGCCGGCGTCGAAGCGATCCGAAGCCAGCCAGACGAGTTCGCCGCCGGCGGAAAAGCCCATCGCACCGACTCGCTTTGGGTCGAAGTTCCATTCCTGCGCGCGGCTGCGGATGAGCCGCATCGCGCGTTGAGTGTCGGCGAGCGCATGGACGTCGATCTTGTAAGTCGAGTTCGTTTCGCGCGCGAGGCGGTGCTTCAACACGAATGCAGCAAAGCCGTGTTCGCTTAAAGTCTGCGCCACATTGTAGCCCTCGTGGGTGATGGCGAGAACGCGATGTCCGCCGCCGGGGATCACGAGAATCGCGGTGCCATTGGCTTTTTCTTTCGCAGGTAAATACGGCGTGAGCGACGGCTTGTGAATGCTCCACACGGACTGTTCGCCGCTCGGGCTCACCTTCACGACTTCTGCTCCAGTCTTTCCCTCGGAACCTGGAGCGCCGTTCGGCCACAGGAAAATTTCTTTCGGCTCAACTGCGTGCGTGGTGGCGATCGTGATGAAAAGGCACGAGGCGATACGGAAAAAGCGGGTGCTGTTCATGGAAGGCATTGACGCGCCAAGTCGGACGTTGTTCGAGCGGAAAATGCAGCCGTCTCAGCGAAGCGCAGGCGCGCTTACTGGTGGCTCACGATGCTGTGCATCATGCGCGTGATGTCAGCGCGATACATGTAGGCGGCCGTGCAGAGAAGCCCCAACAGAAGGATCACGATGCCAAGCTGGATCTTGGCTCGGCGGCGTTCCTTCTGGTCTTTCTCCCAATATCCCGCGATCCACACGCTGAGCTCGTACATGAACTGCAGCGGGATGAACATCAACACCTGGGTCACCACTTCGGGCGTGGTAAGTACCGCGCCGAGGACCAGGTTGATGACGATCATGTAGCGGCGCATGCCTTTCAGCCGCGCGTAGGTGAACACGCCGATCTTGACCAGCAAGAGCAGCACGACCGGCATTTCGAAACCGATTCCCATGCCGAGCATGAACTTGCAAACAAAGCTGACGTAGTCTTCCGCGCGCCATTGGTCCGCGGAAAACCCGAGCCACTCGGAATAGCCGTAGGAAGCGCGCAGCGCCAAAGGCATCAACAGGAAATAGCAGAACGCGACGCCGAGGAGGAACAACAGGGTCCCGATCGCGAAGCCCTTGGTGGCGTACGTTTTCTCCCGTATCCGCAGTGCAGGGATGATAAACTGCCCGAGAACAAAGATCAGGTACGGCGCCGCCAGCACGAAGCCGCCGTACATGGCGACCTGGAATGCCACCCAAAAACCACCCACGGGGCTCAGGTTGATCAAAACCGTCCGATGCGTGTTCGCGTGCGCGAGGACCGCCGCGTTGGTGACGGGTTGCAGCGCAAGGACGTAATTCGATCCGATGGGAACAGGAACGAGTTCGAAAGCGGTGACGGCATCGTTGCTGAAGATCAGCGGGCCGAAATTGGTGGAGCCGGGTTTGACCTTCACCCAGAGGTTCGTGCCGACGTAGAACGCGACCTCGTGGGTTTTTGTCACGCGAAGGCGATCAGCCTTCACGAGAGGCCACTTGAGAACTTCGAGAACGTAATTGGCGCCGATCAGGCAAAGGAGCATTCCAAGCGCGACTGCAACAACGCACTTGATGAGCACCCATCGGAGATCCTCCAGATGCTCAAGGAATGGTTTAACAGGTCCGCCCTCGTCCTCCGGTTCTAAATCGGATTCGAGGCGTTCCTCTTCGCCCAGCAACGCCATGAGGAAGCGAAGCGGTTAGGCCTTCGGCTGCGTCGGCTGCGGGTTCGCGGGCGCGGCGCTCGGGCTGGCTTCCACAGTCTTTTCCGGCGGATGGTACTGCACCTGGCGCTCGGGATGGTCGTTCACGTCAGCGGCGCGTTGGAGTTCGCTCGTGACTTCGTTGGAAGCTTTCTTGAATTCCTTGATTCCCTGGCCCAATCCCCTTGCCAGTTCCGGCAGTTTCTTCGCACCGAAAAGGATCAGGACGACCGCGAGGATCAAGATGACTTCCCATCCGCCCAAGCCAAAAACTGCTAACGTTGTTGTCATAAAGTGTGGCGGAACTTAAGCGACGGTTATGGGGGTGTAAAGAAGTGCTTTCGCTTCTCTTGATGCAGGTCAGTCGCGCGCGGCATTTTAGCCACCAATGCAACTCATGCTCCGGCTGGCGGGCTTGAATTCAGGCTCTCCGATGTGGTGCCGATCCTCTTTTTGCAAGACGACTCCCTGCAAATATTGAGTAACGTCGGCATCGCTCGCCTCACTGCGCAATCGCGAGCGAAGATCGTGCTCGACCACGCTGAAAAGGCACGTGCGTATCTTTCCATCGGCTGTCAGGCGGACGCGATTGCAGTGACCGCAGAACGGCTCGGTCACCGACGCGATGATGCCGACCTCGGCATTGCTGCCGGGAATGCGCCAGCGCTTCGCCGTCTCCGAAGGATTCTCGGATTGGATCGGCTCGATTTGAAACCGTTGTTGCAGTCTTTGAAGAATCTCCCTGCCCGGCAACACCATCTCCCGCAGCCACGCACGCCCAGAGTCCAGCGGCATGAACTCGATGAAGCGCAACACCAGCGACTCCCGCATGGCGAACTCGGCAAGCGACTCGATCTCGTGATCGTTGATGCCGCGAATCACCACCGCGTTGACCTTCACCGGCGCGAAGCCCAGTTCCTGCGCCAGCCGAATGCTCGAGAGCAACTCATTGAGGCCGTCGCGTCCCGTCATGCGCTTGAAGTTGTCACGGTCCATCGAGTCGCAACTGAAGCTCACGCGCTTCAATCCGGCATCACGGAGCGCACGCGCCTTTTGCTGAAACAGAAAACCGTTCGTGGTCATCGCTACGTCAGTGATTCCGGGAATCGCGACGACCTTCGCAATCACCTTGTCCACATCGTGACGCAACAGAGGCTCACCGCCCGTCACGCGAATCTTGTGAATTCCCAACCCGGCTGCAATGCGGACGGTGCGCTCAATCTCTTCGAACGTGAGAATGTTTTGCTTGGGTTCCCACTTGCGGACGATGGGTTCGGACCGAAGCACGGTGGCCCAACGGTCGCGGTAAAAATTCGCCGCCGCCTCCGTTTCCGGGAGGCAATACATGCAGCGGAAATTGCAGCGATCGGTGACACTGACCCGCAAGTCGCGCATGATGCGCCCGTGTGAGTCAATGAGCCCGGGCGTGGACATCACTTCGGTGGCGCGGCGGGAGCGTCCTTGGGCAGGTTCGCCGCCGCGTTGGTTTGCGCGGGTTTCAGCACCGGGGGATTGGTGGCGACTGGCGCGGAGTTGGAAACCGAAGTCATGTTGGTTGGCGAGGTCACCTTCGCGCCACTCGTCTGGCGTATTTCAACATCGAGATTGAAATTCGTTGCGGTCGTCGCGTTCGCCGGATTTTTGTCCATGTGCGGCATCAATTTCTCGGCGCCGCCCTTCGCGCTGCCGAACAAACTGAGGCGCAAGAACTCGAGCCGGCGCGAGATCGCCATCTCATCTTTCAGTTTGCTGACCTGTGAACGCAACACCGCCAGATCATTGAATTGCCGCTCCAACTCGGCCTTTTCAGCCTGCAATCGCTTCAGCTCTTTCATCAAAAAGTCCTTGTCACCTTCTGATTTCGTCAGCTTCTGCTGTGTCGCGACGATCTGGTTTTCGAGGGTGCCAATGTTGCTCGTGAGCAGGTCCATCTTCTTGCCGCGCTCGGAATTCTCCGCTTCCAGTTTGTTGATCTCGCTGTCTTTCCGCGCGAGATCGGCTTGGGCAGCGCGCAGTTGTTCTGCGGTCGCCTTCGCCTGCGCATCGGATTTCTCGAGGTCGGTGATGGTCTTGCTCAAGTTGTTCGACAACGTTGTGAGTTCATTCGCACGAGTCTTCAACTCGCCTTCAAGCGTCATGTTCACCTGGCGTTGCTCTTCAAGCTTGGCCTGTGTCTGCATTACCTGGTTGCTGCGGTCAACGATCGTGGTCTGAAGGACGACCTTTTCTTCCTTCAACTTCTTCTCACGGGTCACCAGCGCCACGCCGAGGGCGACGCAGATCAGCACCAAAATGAGGATGGCAATTTTGGATTTCATGTAACCGCAAAATTGCCTGCCACGCGAACCTTTGGCAAGCGCCCGTGTCCGATGAGCAGCAATCCTCATTTTGACTGGTGGTAAGGCGTGGTGAGGCAGGCAAGCGGGAGTTATGAATTGCGCGCTCAGGGGCGAGAGTGAGTGTTCACCTTTTCGTCACCTTTGTCACACGATCGTAACTGGTACTTTTGGTGCG
>JBBRBM010000045.1:0-33923 GCA_038205745.1 Verrucomicrobiota bacterium
ACGGCAGCGATCAGGGCACGGCCTGGATCGCGACGAACTATGATGACAACGCATGGCTCAGCGGTCCCTCGCAGTTGGGTTACAGCACACCGAATCCGGAACTCGATGAAGCCACTACTCTGGACTTCGGCGGCAACGTCAATGCCCGATACATCAACTACTATTTCCGCCGCGCGTTTGTCGTTACCAACGCCACGCAAATCACGAACGCTTTCTCCCGCGTGCTGCGCGATGACGGGGTGATCGTTTACCTGAACACGAACGAGATTCAGCGCAACAACATGCCGGCCGGCGCCGTGACCAGCACCACACTCGCCGCCAACGCCAGCGATGACGGCACTATCTGGTTTCCCACCAACGTCAACCGCTTATTCCTCCTGCCCGGCACGAACCTGCTGGCGGCTGAAGTCCACCAGGACGGTGCGAGCAGCAGCGACGTCAGCTTCGACTTCGACCTGATTGTCGCCTTGAGCGGCAACAATTTGGCGAGTGTCGCCATCACGAATCCGATCGCGGGTCAGCGTTTCACACCCGGCACCAACATCACGATCTCTGCGGCGGCTGCGGATTCCGACGGCACGGTGACAAACGTGGCCTTCTACGCTGACCTGACTTTCCTCGGAAACGTCACGACGCCGCCTTACACCGTCACGTGGAACAATGTGGCGCAGGGCGATTACACGCTGACCGCGGTGGCGACTGACAACACAGGCCAGAGTGCGACCTCGGTGGGCATTAATATTAGCGTGAACACGTTCTTCGTCGTGCCCATCACGCTGGTGCCCACGGGTTCGGTATGGAAGTACCTCGATAATGGCAGTGATCAGGGGACGGCGTGGCAGACGTTCGCGTTCGATGACAGCTTGTGGCTGAGCGGCCCGGCGCAATTGGGGTACAGCACGACCTCGCCTGAGAATGATGAGGCAACTCTCCTCAGCTACGGATCAGATCCAAACAACAAGTGGACGAACTATTACTTCCGCCATTTCTTCACCGTGACCAATGCCGCCGCGGTTTCCAATCTCACCATTCGCCTGATTCGTGATGATGGCGCGGTCGTTTACATCAACGGTGTGGAAGTGCGGCGCGACAATCTGCCGGAACCTCCTGCGATAATCACGTCCACCACAGTGGCGCTGGTCCCAGTCGGCGGCACGGACGAATCCACCTATTTTGTCACCACCACGAATGCTGTCCTGAACAACGGCTCGAACGTTATTGCGGTTGAAATGCACCAGAACGTCGGCACCAGCAGCGATTTGAGCTTCGATCTCGAATTGATCGCCAACACGATTCAAGGCGCGCAGGTCACGAACGTCATTGCGCCCTTCGTGCAATCACAGAATCCCCCGGGCGGTAGCTCTATTGCGACTCTTACGTCCATCAACGTCACGTTCAGCGAGTCCGTTACCGGCGTAAACGCCTCTGACCTCATCGTGGCTGGCAACCCGGCTACCGGCATGGCTGGCAACGGAAACGTTTATACGTTCACTTTCCCGCAGCCGGCCTTTGGACCAGTGAACATCACATGGGCTGGCGCGCATGGGATCGTTGATCAAGGGACACCGCAGTTGCCGTTCGATGGCGCGGCTTCGAGCAATATCTGGAGCTACACGTTGGTTGATACCATTGCGCCGACCATCGTGAGCAAGACACCGGCTGCTGGCGCTTCACTAACGAATCTTACCAGCATCAACGTCCTGTGGAGCGAGAACGTGCAGGGCGTCAACGCTTCGGACATGCTGATCAATGGCTTGCCCGCCACCGGGTTGGCGGTGAACAACGCGAGCAATTATATCTTCAGCTTCGCACAACCCACAGCGGGCGCCGTCAACATTACTTGGGCGGGCGCACATGGCATTACGGATATGTCGCCCTCGGCGAATGCCTTCAACTCCGGCGGCGCAGGGGCGACCTGGAGCTATACGCTGTCCATTCCGCCCACCATTCTCGTTTCGTCCAACAGTCTCTGGCGATTCGCCAAGGGAACGAATGACGCGGCGGGCAGCCCCGGCACAGCCTGGCGACAGGTTATTTTCGATGAGACCGGCTGGATCTCACCGTGGAGTGATTCGCTGGCCCCGTTCTACTACGGCGATCCTTACACGAACACCACGACCGGCGTTGGCACGTTATTCTCCGACATGCGTGGTAACTATCAATGCATACTACTGCGTCACACGTTCGTGCTGGACAGCCCCGCCTCCGTCACCAATTTCATTTATCGTCACCAGAGCGACGACGGTTTTGTGGCGTGGATCAATGGAACGGAGGTGCTCCGCTTCAACATGACCGGCGCGCCTGCCGATCCTCCATACGTACTGGCCAGCGGCGTCCAGAATGCCACTGAACCCGCCAACAACGGTGCGGCCTACATCTTCGTGACCAACTCCGTGGGGCTCTCGAATCTCGTGCCGGGCACGAACGTCATTGCCATCCAAGCCTTCAACGGCAACCTAAGCCTCAGTTCCGACTTTGGATTCAACCTCCAATTCGAAGCCACCGTGGTAAATGTCGATCCGACCAATCTTCCTCCACGCGTGCTCGCAGCGAACCCAAGCTCCGGCGATTTGTTTTACTTCACCAACCTGACGGTGACATTCAGCGAACGCGTGACTAACGTCGATGTGTCCGACCTGCTCATCAACGGCGTGCCCGCCACGGCCATCAACAGTGTGGGCCAATCCAATTTCACTTTCGCGTTTTCTCAGCCCGCTTACGGAACGGTCAACGTCACCTGGACCAATAACCACGGCGTCGTCGATTTCGACAGCCCGCCCAAGTCGTTTGATGGCGCTGCGCCGGGCGCGACTTTCAGTTACAACCTCATCAATCCCAACGCCCCGGCGGTCTTCTCGCGCAGCCCGGCTGCGGGCGCGACCGTGAGCAATCTCACCCAGGTGAACGTGGTCTTCAGCAAATCCGTCGTGGGCGTGGATGCCGCGGACCTGCTGATCAATGGCGCTGGGGCGACATCACTTTCGGGCAGTGGATCGAATTACACGTTTTCATTCACGCAACCCGCTTACGGCAATGTGGCGGTGTCGTGGTCCGGCAGTCACGGTATTAGCGATGGCGCCGGCAATAACTTCGATCCCTCTCGGCCTGGCAGCACCTGGCAATACACCCTGATCGATCGCACCCCGCCCGCGATTGTCTCGCAGAACCCGCTGGCGGGCGCCAACGTGACCAATCTTACGTCGTTGTCGGTGAACTTCAGCGAAACGGTCGGCGGCGTGAATGCGAGCGACCTGTTGATCAATGGCGTGGCGGCCACCAACGTGAGCGGCAATGGCATCACATATACCTTCACCTTCGCCCAGCCTAATCAGTCGGTGGTGAGCATCACGTGGGCTCTCACGCATGGCATCGTGGACACGGTGGGGAATGCGTTCGATTCGAGCGGCACCGGTGCGACGTGGCAATATTTCACGCCGGATAATGTGCCTCCCACGGTCGTAAGCATTTCGCCGCCGCTGAATGCGACGGTGCGTGCGTTGACGCAGGTGGCGGTGACGTTCAGTGAGTCGGTGATTGGCGTGGGCGCGGGTGACCTATTGATCAATAATGTGGCCGCCACGGGTGTGGCCGGCTCGGCGGCCGGGCCTTATACGTTTACCTTCACGCAACCGGCCACAGGCGCGGTGGAAGTGGCGTGGGCGGCGGGACATGGGATCACGGATTCGGCGTCGCCGGGCAATGCGTTCGGGGGCGGCAGTTGGAACCTGGTGCTCGATCCGAACGCGGTCTTCGCCGGGAAGATTGTCATCAACGAAATCATGTATCAGCCGCCGACAATCAACACAAACGACGAGTGGATTGAACTTCGGAACCTAGACACTACGCCAATCAACCTGAACGGCTGGCGCTTTACTCGCGGCGTTACCTTTACATTCCCAAATGTTTCAATCGCGGCGGGTGGTTACCTGGTTATCGCGGCCAACCTCGATGCGTTCCAAACCAGATACCCATCGGTCGCGAACGTTGTAGGCGGCGGCTGGACGGGGACGCTGGGAAACAGCGGCGAAAACATCCGGCTCGTCACGGCACTGGGAGAGACGGTGGACGAGGTGCGCTACGCGTCGGAGGGCGTGTGGGCGCAGCGTTATCATGCGTTGGCGCCGATGGCAAATGGATCAGCGCCGACGGATTACGGCTGGTTCTGGCGGTGCGATGCGGACGGACGCGGCAAATCATTTGAACTGATGAATCCCGCCATGCCTCACAACAGTGGCTATAACTGGCGTTCGAGCGCTCCCACCAACGGCACCCCCGGGGCGGTGAATTCTGTCGCAAGCACGAACATCGCGCCGGTTATTTCAGAAGTGGTTCATCTGCCGGTTGTCCCGCGTTCCTCAGACACGGTGACGATTTCAGCACGCATCCTTGACGAACAGCCAGCCGTGGTTGCGCGTGTGTTCTACCGCAATTATTCGACTCTTACGCCGACCGCATTCGCGGCGGTACAGATGTTCGACGATGGCCTGCACAATGACGGCGTAGCGGGCGATGGCATTTACGCGGGCGCAATTCCGCCGCAGGCGAATGACACCGTGATCGACTTCTACGTGCAGGCCGTGGACATCGGGCTGCGCACCAACTCACTCCCGGCGCCCGCGTTGAGCGAGACGAATCTGGTGGGTCAATTCGCCAATGCTCTTTACCAGGTGGACGATCGGACCAACAGCTATTCGCAGCCGATTTACAAGGTCATCATGACGGAACCGGAGCGGCAGCAGCGTGCCGCCATTGCTGCGAGCCGTTCACAAAGCGACGCGGAGATGAATGCCACGTTTATCTCGATCGACGGCACGGGAGTCGATGTGCGTTACAATTGCGGCATTCGCGAGCGCGGTGCCGGCTCGCGCGGTTACGTTCCGCCGAACCATCGTGTAAACATTCCGAACGACCGTGCGTGGCGCGAGCAGACGGAGATGAATCTCAACTCCCGCTACACCCATCCGCAATTCGCCGGATACGTTTTCTCCTTCCTCTCCGGTCTGGACTCTGAGCCGGCGCGTGTCATCCGACTTCGGGTGAACAACGCTGATCCGGCCAATTCCGGCTTGCCGCAGTACGGGTGCTATGTTCACTTGCAAGGGCCCGGCGGTGAACTGGCTACCACGCTTCATCCCAATGACGACGGTGGTAATGTTTACCGCACCACGGGCACTCGCGCTGCGAGGTTGGATTACCGCTCGAATTTCGCGACCTATTCAAACGATTGGGACAAGGTCTCGAATCAGAGCGAGAACAACTGGAGTGATCTCATCGCGCTGACCTTTGCTCTCAGCTCGAACACTCCGGATAGCAATTATGTCGCGGCTGTGCGCGCCAAGGCGAATGTCGAAGAGTGGATGAAGTTCTTTGCCGTAGCCGCCTTGCTCAACACAAAGGAGACCTCGCTCGCGAATGCTCCCGATGGTTCCGGGGACGATTACACGCTCTACTTCGCCCCCAAGGAAGGACGTGCGTACCTGGTCTTTCACGATTGGGACACGATCCTGAACCAGGGCGATACGCCGAGCGTAGTAAACGAACCGATCTTCCGCTCGGATTTAGTGGCGGCGGTGAATCGCTTCATGCATTTCCCTGAGTTCCAGCAGCTTTATTATGCCACGCTGCGCCAATTGTGCGCGACCTCGTTCGAGCCGACACGCGCGCGGCGCACACTCGAAGACAACCTCGGTGGCGGGTATGTCCCCTCCAACATTATCAACGACATGGCCAACTTCGCATCGAACCGTGTCAATTATGTCCTCTCGATCATCCCGCGGGACACCAACGCGCCTGGTGTGTTGCCCAACACGCTCGGCGGTACGTTGACGACGAACACGATTATGCGTGCATTGGATGGGCCGTTCACCGTGTCCAGCACGCTAACGATTGCGAACGGCGCAACGCTCACGATCGAGCCTGGTGCGATCGTGCGTTTCGATGCGGGTGTTGGCCTGACGGTGGCGAATGGCGGAAAGGTGATCGCTGAAGGCACGGCGGCGTTGCCGATCCTCTTTACGCGCAACGGCGTAAGCGGCAACTGGGGCAATATCACAATCAACGGCGCGGTCGGCTCACCTGAGAGTCGCATCACTTACGCGCGCATCGAGTTCAGCGTGGCGAACTCGGGCACCCCGGCGATCACGGTTGCGGCCGGCACCGCGGTGCTGGATCACCTCACCTTCGGCACCACCAGTTCGCCTTATATCCATGTGGATGGAGCATCGTTCGTGATCAGCCATTGCGAGTTCCCGACGCCGACGGCTGGCTTCGAGCCGGTGCATGGCAACGGCGCTCCGAAGATCGGTGGACGGGCGATTTTCTATCGCAACTGGTTTGGGGTGCCTAACGGTTACAACGACGTGGTGGACTTCACCGGCGGCAATCGCCCCGGCTCGCCGATCGTTCATTTTATCGACAACGTTTTCACCGGCGCGAGCGACGACATCCTGGACCTCGACGGAACTGATGCGTGGATCGAAGGAAATATCTTCATGCACGCGCACCGCAATGGTTCGCCTGATTCTTCCAGCGCGATCAGCGGTGGTCTCACTGGCGGCGACACCTCGCAGATCACCATCGTCAACAACATCATTTACGATTGCGACATGGCGGCGAACGCGAAGGAAGGGAACTTCTACACGATGCTCAACAACACCATCGTGCGCATGACGAAGCAGGGCGGCACGCACCCGGAAAGCGCGGTGATATTGTTGTCCGATGCCGGCACGGCGGAAGGTGCAGGGATGTATATGGAGGGCAACATCATATACGATGTCGAGGGGCTCATGGCGGGGCGGACGGCCGCAGTGGTCACCTTCACGAACAATATCATCTACGCCAATCAGGGCGCGCCGTGGACGACCGGCGCCGGGCTGTTAGGCGGGAATAATTCGACGAACAACCCGCTGTTCAAGTTCGTTCCGCTGGTCACGCAGACGTCGAACTTCACCACGTGGGCTTCGGCGCAGGTGATGCGCGAGTGGTTCAGCCTGCAAACCAATTCACCGGCGCTGGGCGCAAGCTTCGCCGGCACCGACAAAGGCTTCGGTCCGAACGGCGCGAAGATCTCCGCCAGCTTTGGCACGACTACAAACGACGCCGTACTGCGCGTGCATTTCAATCGCACCGGCAGTGGCATTCCGACTGCGGGATTCCCGAGCGGCTCGGGCTTCACCCACTTCAAGTGGCGCCTGGATGGCGGTGCCTGGAGCGCGGAGATGCCCGTCGCATCGACGGTCACGATTCCGGGATTCTACAGCGGGGCGCATCGTATCGATGTGAGCGGCAAGATGGATTCTGGCATTTATCAGGATGACGCCGACCTCGGAGAAATCGCGCTGGTGACCACGTTCTACAGCAAACCCACCGCGAGCATTCGAATCAACGAAGTGCTGGCGAGCAATCAGTCAGCGGTGAATCACGAAAATACCGCGCCGGATATAATCGAGCTCTACAACCCGAGTTCGTTCGCGGTGAACATCTCGGGCTTGCGATTGACGGACGATCAGACGGAGCCGAACAAATTCTTCTTCCCGGCCGGCACCACCATTTCCGCAGGCGGCTATCTGGTGGTTTATGCGAACGACCCTGACAATACCTCGGGCATTCACATCGGTTTCAACCTCAGCAAGTCCGGACAGTCGTTGTATCTCTACGACAAGGTGGATAACGGAGGTGGCATCATTGACTCGGTCACGTTTGGCTTGCAGGTGACCGATCTCTCGATCGGGCGTTATGGCACCAATTGGACTTTGTGCGTTCCGACATTCGGCTCGGCGAATCTCCCGGCTGCACTTGGCAATCCGACGACCTTGTATATTAACGAAATCCTGGCCTCGGAAGTCGGTGCGTTCCCGGATGATTTCGTGGAAATCGCCAACCCGCAGGGGTTCCCGATCGATCTGTCGGGCTTGTTCATCACGGATAATCCGGCGAATTGGCCGGGCCGCAGCCCCGTTCCCTCGCTCACGTTCATTGAGGCAAACTCTTATCTGGCTTTCCGTGCGGACGGTAAAACGGACAACGGCGCGGATCACCTGAGCTTCTCGCTGGCAGCGGAGCGCGGAATCGTGGCGCTGCTGAACAAAGATTATTCGATCATCGATCAACTGCTCTATGGACCGCAGACGACAGATATCTCGCAGGGCCGTGTCACAGGGAGCCTGTCGCAGTCGAACACGTTCACGGTGCCGACACCTGGCGCGGCGAACCCGGGAATTGTGATTACGAACACGGGCGTGGCCATCAATGAAGTGCTCGCGGCGAATGCCACGATCGCAGAAGCCGACGGCAGTACGCCAGATTGGATCGAGTTGTTCAACCGCTCAACCAACGCCGTGGACCTCTCAGGTGTTCGGTTGACGGATGATGTGGGGAATTTGACCAAGTTCGTTTTCCCGCCGGGAACGGTGATTGCGGGACGCGGCTACCTGCGGTTCACGTGCGATGGTGGTGCGCCAGCGTCGTCCACGAATACCGGATTCAATATCAAAGCGGAGAGCGGCTTTCTGTATCTCATCGACAAAGCGCCGGCTAACACCGTGCTCGACGTGATGCAGTATGGATTGCAGGCGACGGACTTTTCGGTCAGCCGCTTGCCGGATGGCACGGGCGCGTGGGGTCTTTCGCTTCCGACGCCGAATGGCGCGAATATTCCTGCCACCCTGGCGAGTCCGCTGACGGTGAAGGTTAATGAATGGATGCCGGTGCCGAATTCGGGCGAGGATTGGTTTGAACTGTATAATCCGAATCCGCAACCCGTGGCGCTTGGCGGATTCTACCTGTCGGATGATTCGTCCGCGTCGGGGCGCATCAAGTACCCGCCGATACCGCCACTCTCGTTCCTGGGTTCCAGCACGAATGGTTACCAACGGTTTTGGGCCGATAGCAATCCGTCCTCGGGTGCGAATCACACCAGTTTCAAGTTGAACAACACCACTGAGGCGATCGTTATCTCGACTCCCTCCAATACCGTGGTGGATCTGGTTGCTTACACAAACGTAACGGCCGATGTCTCCGAAGGACGTTTCCCCGACGGCACCGCCAATATCGTGCGCTTCCCGGGAACGGCGTCACCCAACGAAGCCAACTACCTGTTGCTCACCAATGTGGTGATCAATGAAGCTCTCACGCATACGGATCTGCCGTTGGAAGATGCGATCGAGTTGCGCAACCTTCGTTCAACGAACGTAAACATTGGCAATTGGTGGCTCAGCGACGCGAAAGGAAATCTGCGCAAGTATAGGTTCCCGGCGAATACGATCGTTCCAGCAAACGGATACCTCGTTGTTTACGAGTATCAGTTCAACGATACGAACAGTCTCACGCAGACGCCTTTCGCTCTCAGTTCGCATGGAGACGAGATTTATCTCTCCACCGGGGACACCAATGCTAACAGCACGGGCTATCGCACCTCGGTGAAGTTTGATGCCGCTTTCAACGGCGTGTCGTTTGGCCGTTACGTGACGAGCGACACCAAAGAGGAATTCGTGGCCATGTCCGCGCGCTCGTTTGGACTCACTGATCCGTCCGACGTGACGCAGTTCCGCACCAACACCGGCGCGGCCAACCCGTATCCCGTCGTGGGTCCGATCGTGATCGCCAAGATCATGTATCATCCGCCGGACATTAACGGCACCAATGACGACGTGCTCAGCGAGTTCATCGAGTTGAAGAATATGAGCGCGAGCACGCAGCCGCTTTACGATCCGTTGTTCTCGACCAACACCTGGCGACTGCGCGACGCCGTGGACTACAACTTCCCTCAGGGCGTTGCACTGCCCGCGGGCGGCAGCCTGCTCGTCGTCAGCTTTGACCCCATCAACAACCCCGCCCAGCTCTCCACCTTCCGGGGCAAATACGCCATCGACGCCGGCGTTCCAGTTTACGGTCCCTACACCGGCAAGCTCGCCAACGCCAACGACAAGATCGAGCTGCGCCGCCCGGACGCGCCCGACCTGGGTGAAGTGCCCTATGTCCTCGTCGAGCGCGTTCACTACTTTGACCTTGCGCCATGGCCCGCCGCGGCGGACGGCACCGGTGCGGGACTCCAACGCCTCAGCCTCACCGGTTACGGCAACGACCCCATTAACTGGGTCGCCGCCATCCCGAACTTTGGCGGCAGCGCCGACACCGACGGCGACGGCATGCCCGACAGTTGGGAGATCCAGTACGGCTTGAACCGCCTCAGCGCCACCGACGCCAACCTGGACCTCGACGGTGACGGCCTCACCAACCTCCAGGAATACCTGGCGGGCACCGACCCCTCGAGCTCCGACGTCAACAACCCCTACAGCTCGCTGCGCATTCGCAGTGTGGAGAACCTTGGGGGCAACAACGCACGCCTGACTTTCGTGGCCATCTCGAACCACACCTACAGCATCGAATTCAAAAATGGCTTGGGCGACCCCAACTGGACACGCCTCACCGATGTCACCGCCTCGCCGGTAAACCGTACCATGCAGATCAACACCGTCGTGCCGTCCACCAACCGGTTCTTCCGGTTGCGCACCCCCCAGGCCCCGTAGCTTTACAACTAACGCCCGTCGCCGATTGCCATGGCGACGGGCGTGGTCCACAGTGAGGCATCCCGGGCACACGGCTAAACATGAATTTGCATCTCTGGATTGGGCGGACTCATCCCCGCTGGACACATTGGCTCGGAGTCGGAGCGCTGCTGTTCGCCGCGGCGTGGACGCACCTCTCCCCCGCGCAAACCTTCACCAACGTCGTTGTCCCCACTAACAGCACCTGGCGCCTGTTCCGCGGCGTGACCGAGGCCTCCGCCCCCGCCGATGCCTGGCGCGCGCGCGCCTACGATGACTCCTTGTGGGAAGTGGCGCCCGCCCCCTTCCACTACGGCACCAACCTGCTGGGCGGCGATGACACCGTCACCAGCGGCACCATCCTCAGCGACATGCCCGGGGGCTACACCTCCATTTTCCTCCGGCAAAAATTCTTCATCACAAACGTCTCCAGTGTCATTGGCATATCGATGCGCCTGGCTATTGACGACGGATTTATCGTCTGGCTCAACGGCGTGGAAATGCGGCGCGGATTCATGACCGCGGGGGCCGTGGCCTACACCGGCACCGCCCTAAGCAGCCACGAGGCAAACTTCTCCGCCTTGATCGCCACCGCACCCAATGCCTGGACTAACCTGGTGGAAGGCACCAACGTCCTGTGCGTGCAGGGCTTCAACGGCCCCCCCCAGACCCCGCCGCTCACCAACGACGACTTCCGCATCGACCCCGAATTCTGGCTCACCGTCGCCGTGCCCGTGGTCATCACCAACGTCACCCCCGAGCCCGGCAGCTCCATCGCGGCGTTCACCACCGTGACCGTCGCCTTCAACCAACCCGTCTCCAACGTGGACCCAAGCGACCTGCTCATCAACGGCTTCCCGGCCAGCCTCGTAAGCGGGGCGGGCCAGACCTACACATTCACCTTCGCCCGCCCCACCGGCGGCTCGGGCCAGGTGACGTGGGATCCGGCGCATGGCATCAAAAACACCATAGGCACTTCATTCAACTCCACCGGCATCGTCTGGAATTACATAGTGCCGCTCGGGGTAGTCGCGCTCACACCTTCGCCCGGCGCGACTCTGGCGGCAGTGACGGAGGTGCAGGCGACGTTCACCGATCCGGTGCTCGGTGTGAATGCGGAAGATTTGCTGATCAACGGCGCGCCCGCCACCTCCGTGTTTGGCAGCGGCGTCGGACCCTATATCTTCCAGTTTCCATTGCCACCCACCGGCACCGTTCAGCTCGCGTGGGCGCCGGCGCACGGAATCACGGATGGCAGCGGCAATCCTTTTGTAGGTGGAAGCTGGTCAGTAACACTGGATCCCGCCTCCTTCACCGGCGATGTGATCATCAACGAGTTCCTGGCCGGGAACAACTTCACCAACAGCCCGCTCGACCTGGACGAAGACAATGAGATTCAGGACTGGATCGAGATCTACAATCGAGGCACCAATTCCGTCCGCATGCTCGGCTGGTCGCTGACCCATGACAGGGAAATTCCCGGGCTGTGGACATTTCCTGACGTGACGCTGGCGGCGGGAAAATTTCTCCTCGTTTATGCGTCCGAGAAAAACCGCACGGTGGTCGGCGGTCTCAACGCCCTCGGGAAGACCAATCAACTACACACCAATTTTAAGCTCGGGCTATTCGGGGATTATCTGGCGTTGCTGAGCGCCGATTCTCCGCGGCGTTTGATCCAGGATTTCAATCCGGAATACCCCGAGCAACGGAACGATTACAGCCACGGCCTGACGGCATCGAATGGCTGGCGCTATTACGCGTTGCCGACACCTCTGGCGAGCAACGGGATAAGCGCCATTACACAGGTCGTTCCCAAGCCGCACGTCAATGCCGCGCGCGGGCTTTACGATGCGCCGTTTGCGCTGGTGGCGAACTGTGATTTCCCGGGAGCAACGATGCGGTACACGACCGACGGAACTGGGCCGAGTGAAACGGTCGGCACGATTTACAGCGGACCTATGGTAATCTCGAACACGGCCATCTTCCGCATCATTGCGTACCAGACCAACATGTTGCCGTCGCAGATCGCGACCTACAGCTACATCTTTCTCAACGGCGTCCTGGCGCAGCCAACGAATCCGCCGGGTTACCCGCCCATCTGGTGGCCGGTTGGCTCCAAAGGCGGCGCGTCGATTCAGTTTCCGGCCGATTACGAAATGGATCCCGAGATCATCACGAATGCTGCTTACACTTCAGCGATGAAGCCAGCGCTCACGGCGCTGCCGGTGCTCTCGCTTTCATTGAAGCCGAGCGATCTTTTCGATTCGACCAGTGGCATCTACGTCAACTCCGATCCGGGTGTCGCAGATCGTTATAAGTGGGAACGTGCCGCCTCGGCAGAATTCATCGTCGCAGCGGGTGAGCCGGGTTTTCAGATCGATTGCGGCGTTCGTATGCAAGGCAACGCCTCTCGCGACGCAGGCAAGCAATCGAAGCATCCGATGCGATTGATGTTCAAGGGAGATTACGGCCAAGGGCGATTGAACTATTCCGTTTTCCCTGACTCGCCGGTCGATAGCTACAACACGATCGTGCTGCGGTCCGATTTCAACGATTCGTGGACACATTGGGATCCCGTCCAGCGCGTTCGTGGCACGCGCATGCGAGACGCGTTTGGCAAGGACTGCTTTCGCGCCATGGGACAGCCAGCCGCTCACAGCCGCTACATTCATCTTTATTTGAATGGTCTCTATTGGGGTATCTACGACTTCAGCGAACGGGCGGATTCCGACTTCGCGGCAAGCTACTACGGTGGGGATGCATCGGAGTTTGATTCGATCGTGTCGAAGCCGACGGAAGCCATTGATGGCGATATCAATGCCTACAACGCGATGACCAGTTTCATCAAAGGCAGCAACATGACGCAGTTGGCCAACTATGTCGCAGCGACTCGTCTTGTGGACATGACGAACTTCGTGGACTACATGCTGTTGAATTTCTGGGCAGCCAACGCGGATTGGGGATATGACGGCAACTGGAACGCGGTGCATCGTCGTTCCGCAGGAGGACTGTTCGAGTATTTGGTCTGGGATGCCGAGCGTTATATCGAGGGAACGAACGATAACCGCACCACCGCCAATGGAGACTTGCCTTCGGGACTGCACACCAACTTGATCTACAACTCCGAGTATCGGCTCCTTTTCGCGGATCGCGTTTACAAGCACTGTTTCAACGGCGGCGCATTGACGACGAACCAGACGGTTCCGCGCTGGCTGGCTCGCGCGGCGCAACTTGATAGCGCGATCGTGGCCGAGTCTGCGCGCTGGGGCGATAACCGCCGCGATGTGACGACGACGAACGGCGGAGGCACCGCACCATACTATCTCTACACTAAGAATGATTTCTGGACATCGAACGTGAACTGGACGGCGACGAACTATTTTCCGCTGCGTCTGCCGCCGTTTCTTGCGCAGCTTCGCACGACGAACCTGTTCCCAAATGTTACAGCGCCGGTGTTCAACCAGCATGGCGGCCGCGTCGCTCCAGGCTTCGCGCTCACGATGAGCGGCGCGACGAACCCGATTTATTTCACCACCAACGGACTGGACCCGCGCGTTTTTGGCAGCAATACCATAGCGTCATCTGCGCAGGCTTACACCGGCGCCATCACCCTGAACGCCTCGATGAACGTCAAGGCGCGCGCTCTGTTCAATGGCACGAACTGGAGCCCGTTGCTTGATGCGAACTTTACTGTGGGCGTGCTCGGACTTTCGCTCCGCGTCACCGAAATTATGTACAATCCCAGCGGTGGGGATGTTTATGAGTACATCGAGATGCAGAACGTGGGAGGCACTCCGCTTAACCTCGGTCTCCATTCGTTCGTCGGAATCAGCTTCACGTTCCCGGTCGGATACACGCTTGCGCCGGGCCAGCGAATTGTACTCGGGAACAACGCCATCACCAACGCATGGAAGGTCCGCTATCCCGGCGTCAATGTGACAGGATGGTTCGGCGGCAATCTTTCGAACGGTGGCGAAAAGCTTTCTGTGCTCGACCCGCTTGGAAACGTGGTTCTCTCGGTCAGTTACGATGACGAGAATGGATGGGATGTGGTGGCCGATGGCAACGGCCACTCTCTTGAGATCATCAATCCTAACGGCAATCCCGACGATCCCGCGAACTGGCGTGCGAGCAACAATCAAAATGGCACGCCGGGGAGCATTAACAGCGCGCCGCCGATTCCAACGGTCTTCATCAACGAAGTGATGGCGGAAAATCTAACGGCGGTGAACAACGGCGGCACCTATCCGGACTGGATTGAACTCTACAACTCCGGTGCGAGCGCCACGAACATCGCTGGGTGGAGCGTCACGGACGATGGCACGGTGAAGAAGTTTGTCTTCCCCGCGAACACGATTATCCCCGCGGGTGGTTACCTGGTCGTGTGGTGCGACACGAACGCCACCCCCGGGCTGCACACGGGTTTCGCGCTCGGCAGGAAAGGGGACAGCCTGTTTCTCTACGACGCGTCATCGACGCGCATTGATGCGATCTCCTTCGGTCCGCAAATCGCGGATTACTCGATCGGTCGCGTTGGCGGCGTATGGACTTTAGCCACGCCCACGACGAATGCGCCGAATATTGCCGCAGCTCTCGCCCCAGCCTCATCGCTTGCGATCAACGAATGGCTGGCCAATCCGGTTCCAGGCTCGGATGACTGGGTGGAATTGTTCAACAGTTCAGGCAGCGCGCCGGTCGCCTTGCAGAACCTCCATCTCGGCAACAGCAACGTGACCTTCCAGATTCGGTCGCTGAGTTTCATCGCGCCGGGCGGTTTTCTACAGTTGATCGCAGATGAGAATTTCGGCTTCGATCACTTGAATTTCAAACTGCCATCGACGCCGAACGCGATTGTGCTCTATGACAATTCAGGCGGTGAGCTGCAACGCGTGACGTACGGCGCGCAGATCGAAGGTGTGACGCAGGGGCGTTATCCCGATGGCTCGGCGAACATCGTTTCCTTCCCAGCCAGCGCAAGCCCGGGCGCCAGCAACTATCTTAACAACTACGCTGGCCCCGCACTGAACGAAGTGCTCGCCCGCAACTCCAACACCTACGTGCCGTGGGGCAGCACGCCGGACTTCATTGAAATCTTCAATAGCAATGCGGCGCCCGCGAGCATGGGCGGCATGGGCCTGAGCGATGAAGCGGGCAGCATCAAATTCCGCTTCGCTCCTGCGACGACGATCGGCGCCAATGGCTTCCTGGTCGTATGGTGCGACGATGCTCACGCCGAGCAAACGAATGGCCCGGTCTTCAACGCCAGCTTCGCCATCAACGGTGACAGCGGCGCGGTTTACCTCTTCAACACCAACGGCCAGGCGGTGAATGGGGTCGATTACGGATTTCAAATCACCGACATGCCGATCGGCCTTGCGGGCGGCCAGTGGCAATTGCTCTCCAACGCCACTCCCGGCGCGGCCAATGCGCCCATCGCGACGCTGGGTTCCGTGACAAATCTGGTCGTCAACGAGTGGATGGCCAATCCGGTGAGCGGCGATGATTGGTTCGAACTCTACAATCGCGATCCATTGCCGGTGAACATCGTCGGCGTTTATCTCACGGACGATCCGTCGCTGGCCGGTTTGTCCAACACCGTCGCCGCGCCGCTGAGTTTTGTGGCGGCTGGCGGATGGGTGAAATTTGCGGCGGATGGGCATCGCGGCAAGGGTCACGACCATGTTGGTTTTAATTTGGACGCCGGTGGTGAAGTGATCCGCCTCTACACGCCCGCATTCGGGATCATCGACAGCGTGAGCTTCGGCGCGCAGGCGCTCGGAGTGTCGCAGGGACGCCTGCCCGATGGGGCCACCAGCAACCTCGTGAGTTTCCCGACGACGCCCACGCCGGACGCAGCGAATTATCTGCCGCATGCCAGCATCGTCGTGAGCGAAGTGCTCACGCACACCGACCTGCCGTTCGAGGATGCCATCGAGTTGCAGAACGTGGGGAGTAATTTGGTGGCGATTGCGGGTTGGTGGATCAGCAACTCGGAGAATCCGCTGCGCAAGTTCCAAGTGCCTGCGAACGCGAGCACCACGCTCGCGCCAGGTCAGTTCGTGGTGTTCTATGAAAATCAACTCAACCCGGACGCCACTGGCAACGCGCCAAGTTTCACGCTCAACTCTGCGCGCGGTGATACGGTTTATGTTTCCGAGACGGATACGAACGGAAATTTCACGGGGTATCGCGCACAGGTTTCATTCGGCGCGGCGGAAAACCCTGTGGCGGGTGGCCCGGTTTCATTCGGCCGGTTCGCGACCAGTGTCGGGTACGATTTCACGGCGCTGGCGCAGCGCACTTTCGGCGCGGACAGTCCAGTGGACGTGGCGCAGTTCCGGAGCGGTGTCGGGTTGTCGAATAGCTACGCGAAGGTGGGGCCGGTGGTGTTTAACGAGGTTAACTATCATCCGGTGACGATCGTGGGAAACAATTTGAGCGAAAGCTCGGGTGAGGAATTCGTCGAGTTGCACAATATGACTGGGAGCGCGGTGCCGTTGTATGATCCGGCGCATCCGGCAAACACGTGGAGGATTGACGGGGGAATTTCGTTCAAGTTCAACGCGCCTCAGTTCATCCCTGCGCGAGGTTATATGGTGATCGTGGGGTTTGATCCGCTGACGAATGCAGCGGCGCTGGCGAATTTTCGCGCGCGTTATGGATCGAACGGAGCGGTCTTCGGGCCGTTCAAGGGCCAGCTCAGCAATGGCGGGGATGTGGTGGAACTCTATAAGCCGGATGCGCCGCAGGCGGCACCGCATCCTGACGCGGGTTATGTACCGCAGATTCTGGCGGATCGGGTGGCGTATTCGGACACAGCACCGTGGCCGACGGCGGCGGATGGTGGCGGGGCTTCGTTGCAACGGATTGCCCCAGGGCTTTACGGCAATGATCCTGCGAATTGGAAGGCGGAGCCCGCCAGTGTGGGGGCGACGAATTCACACGTCGGTGACATCGCGCCGACGGTGACGTCGCAGCCGACGAATTTCACTGTGGTGGCGGGTGGCACGGCGACGTTCCAGGTGGGCGTGGCGGGCACGGGGCCCTTCAGTTATCAGTGGCAACGCGGGACGAATAATCTGCCGGGCGCGGTGGACCCCACGCTGGTGTTGAGCAATGTGCAGGGGGCACAAGCTGGAACCTATCGTGTGGTCGTGACGAATCTGGCGGGGCCGATCATCAGCGCGGATGCGACTCTGACGGTGCTGGTGCCGCCGTCGATCACGGCGCAACCCACGAACACGGTCGCGATCGCCGGGAACTCGGCGCAGTTCAACGTGACGGCGACGGGCACCAGTCCGATCTCCTACCAATGGCGCAAGAACAACGTGGACATCAACGGTGCGAACTCAGCGCAATATTTTATCCCGAACGTGCAGCCAACCGATGCGACGACTTACAGCGTCGTTCTTTCCAATGTAGCCGGCGTCGTCATCAGCAGCGCGGCGTCGCTCACGGTCATTGTCCCGACGTCCATCACCGGAAACCCCGTTGACGTCATCGTGACCGTCAACACCCAGGCCACCTTCACTGTGGCCGCCACCGGCACCGCGCCCCTCGCGTACCAATGGCGCAAGGACAACGTGAACATTCCTGGCGCGACCAGTGCCACTTACGTGATTCCATCGGCGCAAGTGACCAACGAAGGATTTTATTCTGTCGTGGTGAGCAACGCGGGCGGCTCCGTGCCCAGCAGCGCGGCGCGGCTCACGGTGGTGGTGGCGCCCGTCCTGGGCGTGCCGCACCTGCTGTCGGACGGCGCGGCCACGTTCATTCTCCAAGGCCAGTCCAACCGGAGCTACTTCCTGGATCTCTCACCGAACCTCACGGCCTGGAGCAACTTTGCCACGGTGACCCTCACCAGCAACTCCCTGCCCGTGACCGACCCCACCTCCACCAACGTCCCCATGCGCTTCTACCGCGCGCGCCCGGTGCCGTAGAATATGGGGTGGCATCTTTGTGACGTGCGATCGAAGGGCGTGACGCCCGTAATGGGGTTGGTAGTGAACGGCTTTTCACCGAAGAATTCTTGAAGCAACGGGTGTAAGCTGTGTTCAATAGCGTTTCAGAATTTCAAATGTTTCAACCGTGTATGAAGCCGTTTCGCCTCTTTTTTGCCATTGCACTCCTCCTGCCATTCACCACGCGGGCCGGTGTGCTGATCAACGAGTTCATGTATCAGCCCGCTTCTCTCAGCACGAATGAGGAGTGGATCGAGATTTGGAACAACGACACGAACGCCGTGAACCTCCAGGGCTGGCGCTTCACCAAGGGCGTGAATTTCACCTTCAGCAATTCGTTCGCGCTCGCGCCCGGCGCTTACCTCGTCATCGCAGCGCGCTCGAATGTCTTCGCGGTGAATTATCCGTCCGTCGCCGCTGCTGGCAAAGTCATCGGCAACTGGATCGGCACCTTGAAGAACGGCGGCGACACCATCCGCCTCGAAGATGCGCTGGGCAACAAGGTCAATGAAGTCACCTACGCGACGGAAGGGGATTGGGGCATTCGCAAACGAGGCGAACTCCAGGCCAACCATCGCGGTTGGGATTGGTATGCCCCGCACGATGGCACCGGAAAGACCCTGGAACGGATCAACCCTAACATCAATAGCCCCTCTGGAAGCACTTCAGGACAGAACTGGAACGCGAGTGTTCCATTCGGCGGAACTCCTGGCGCGGTGAATTCGATCCTCGCGACCGACACCCCGCCATTAATTCTCGAAACGGCCCACTACCCGCCCGTTCCCAAATCAACCAATAGCGTTTCGGTCACTGCGCGCATCATCGACCCCAATGGCAACGGCACCGTGGTGCGATTATTCTGGCGGATCGACGCCAATCCGCAAAGCACACCCTTTGCTCCCGCGCCCATGTTCGATGACGGAGCGCACGGAGACGGCCTCGCGGGTGACGGCGTTTACGGAGCGATCCTTTTGCCGCAGGGCGACGGAACCATCATCGAGTTTTATGTTGAGGCCACCGGCATCACCGCCAAGACGCGCACCTGGCCGGCACCGGCCATCCCCGCCTTCGATTTGGTGGGGCCGAGCGGGCAGGTCGCCAACGCGTTGTTTCAATTCGACAACTCCGTCAACGGCACCACGCAGCCCATGTATCGCTTCGTGCTCACCGCTGCCGAAAAGGCCGAGCGCGACGTCATCGCCAACCCCGACAGCCAGAGCGATGCACAGATGAACACGACGTTCGTCAACGTCGACGGTGCTGGTTCGGAAGTCCGTTATCTGGTGGGAATGCGTGAGCGTGGCGCGGGTTCGCGCGGCGCGATTCCTCCGAATCATCGCATCAACATTCCCAACGACACCAAGTGGCACGGCGTGTCGCAGTTCAGCTTGAACTCGCAATTCACCCACGCCCAACTCGCTGGATATGCGCTGGCGACGCGCTCTGGGCTGCAAACGGAAAATGCGCGTGTCGTTCAGTTGCGCCTCAACGCCGGAAATCCCGCCAACGCCGGCCTGCGCCAGTACGGGTCGTACATCCAGGTCGAAACCATCAGCGGAGATTTCGTGGATGAACACTTCCCGCTCGACAATGGAGGCAACATTTATCGCGCCAGCAGCGGGCCGCACAACGCGAACCTTTCTTATCTGGGACTGAACCCATCCAGCTACATCAGTGCTGGTTACGCCAAGCAAAACAACACGAGCGAGAACGATTGGTCTGATCTTGCTCACCTCACGGACGTGCTGAACAACACACCAGACGGCAGCTACGTGGCGGCGGTGCGGCAGGTCGCGAATGTCGAGCAGTGGATGCTTTACTTCGCGGTGTATACCCTGACCAAGAGCGAGGAAACCAGTCTGGCGACCGGAGCGGGTGACGACTACACGCTTTATCGCGGCTCCACTGATCCGCGGTTTCTTTTGGTGGGACATGATTGGGATACCGTGATGGGACAAGGCGACACGGTCGGCGCCGTCACGACGAATATATTCCGCATGGTGCCTGCGGTGAACGGCCGCCCCGCGAACGTAAACAACAACACCTTCGTTCTAAACCGGTTCATGCTGAACCCCGAGTTCGCACCGATCTATTACACGACCCTGAAGCGCCTGCTGGAAACTTCATTCTCAAATGAAGAGATAGCCCGGACGCTGGACGAACAACTGGGATCGTGGGTTCCCGCAAACATTGTCACGGCGATGAAAACGTTTGGGACCAATCGCAATGCCGCTGTGCGTTTGCAAATTCCGCTCTCGATCACCGTCACGTCGTCGCTGCCGATCGTCTCCGGATTTCCGCAGAGCCTGAATCCTCTGGCGCTGATCTCTGGCCAGTCGGATGCGATTCGCACCCGCAGCGTGCTGGTGAATGGATCGCTCGCGACGTGGGTCGCGTGGTCGGCGCGCTGGACGAACAACGTCTCACTGGTCCCGGGAATCAATCGCGTGCTGGTCCAATCGCTCGACACGAACGGCGTCGAGTTTGCGCGGACGAATTACGACATCTGGTTCAACGCGGGCGGCGTCAATGTCGCAGGCACGATCAGCACGAACGCGAATTGGACGGCTGCGGGCGGGCCTTACAACGTGACAGGAACCATTACTGTCCCCGTCGGAATCAATCTGACGATTCAGCCGGGCGCGACGCTCTTCTTCGCTTCCGGTGCGGGCATGACTGTGAACGGACAATTGCTTGCGCAGGGAACCGACCTTCAGCACATCCGTTTCACGAAAGTGCCCGGCGGTGCGAATTGGCGCAGCCTTGATTTCATCAACACTGGAAATGTGGAGAGCCGGCTCGCTTTCATCGATTTCGATTCCTGCGCGGCGTTTGACATCGGCGGCCACACGGCGCAGTTGCACGTGAACAACTCACGTATCTTCATCGACCATTGCACGTGGGCCAACACGCCGGCGCAGCAATACATCTCGTTCGACGCGAGCTCGTTCATCGTTCAGAACAGCGTTTTCCCGACTTACCCGTGGGCCACGAGTGCGCCGGAAATGTTGCACGGGGTGAACGGAATTCAGGCGGCCGGCTACGGCATTTTCCGCGACAACTATTTCGGCCACACCTTCGGCTTCAACGACACGATCGACTTCACCGGTGGCCAGCGTCCCGGCCCGATCCTCCAGATCATCGGCAACGTGTTCGACGGGGCAGGGGACGATCATCTCGATCTCGACAGCACCGACGCGTGGATCGAAGGCAACATCTTCATGCACGCCCATCGCGATCCGAATCGCGTCGACGATCCGTTCGACACCGCGAGCGCCATCTCCGGTGGAGTGGACGTGGCCGGCCAGTACTCGGAATGGACGGTGATCAACAACCTCTTCTACGACGTCGACCACGCGGTGCTTGTGAAGGAAGGCAATCGGTTTCTGTTCGTCAACAACACGCTCGTCCATGTCGCGAAGGAGAACGGCAGCGGGATGACGAACGACATCGCGGCGTTCAACTTCACGGACAAACTGCTTGGGCCGCCGAATGCCGCCGTCGGCGCCGGGGCTTACATCGCGAACAATATCATCTGGGATGTGCCGCAACTCACGGCCAACTACGTCGCGCCGAACAACACAGTGATCTTTGAGAGCAACATAATGCAGTTCGCGTGGGCGGGGCCGGGCAGCAATAACATCGTCGGCGATCCACGTTTGAATCTTCAACTCATCAGCAACATCACGAATGCGGACTGGGCGACGGTGAAGGCTGCGCTCACGCCGCGTGCAGGATCGCTGGCGCTTGGGAATGGCTGGGGCGGCAAGTACGACAAAGGCGGTCTGAATCCGAGCGGGCTGATGATCGTCGGCGAACCGCCTGAGACCACGACTGCCACAACGGCGACGCTGCGCGTGTTGCCGGGCGGCACTTTCAACTGGGGCACGAACCCGTACCTCTGGGGCTACACGCATTACAAGTGGAAGCTGGATAACGGCGCATGGAGCGCCGAGTTGCCGATCACGACGCAGCCGACCATCAGCTTGAGCGGACTCAGTGCGGGGCCGCACACGGTTTACGTCGTGGGAAAGAATGACGCGGGATATTATCAGGACGACACGTTTGTTTACCCGACGAGCGCCAAGCTTGCCGCGCACGTGACGGCTTCACGCACATGGACGATCACGGTCGCGCCGGGTCGGGTGCAGTTGAGCGAAGTGCTGGCGCACAACACGGGCGGTGTGGAAATCAACGGCGGTTCGCCGGACGTGATCGAGTTGTTCAACCCGGGTGGTGCGAGCGTCGACCTGAGCGGAATGGGTGTAACGGATGATCCTGCGTTGCCGTACAAATTCTTCTTTCCGCCGGGAACGGTTCTCGGAGCTGGTCAATACTTCCTGTTGCTGGCCGACTCGGACAAGGACACGAACTATTTCCATCTCGGCTTCGGGCTGAACCAGAGCGGCGATGGCGTTTACATCTACGACATCCCGGCGCGTGGCGGCGTGGTGCTGGACTCGGTGGTGTTCGGCGTTCAGTTGGCGAATCTCTCCATCGCACGGTTGCCTGATCAGTCGTGGTCGCTGGCGTATCCAACATTGGGCGGTGCGAATTTGCGTTATCCCATGGCTGATTCATCGCGGGTGTTGATCAACGAGTGGCTCACGGCTCACACGTTCGGCAACGACTTCGTCGAGCTTTACAACTACGACATCGTCCCGGCGAACATCGGTGGCTGTTTCATGACGGACACGCCCACGAGTGTTGCCACTCTGGCGAGTGCGACGTTGCACCAGTTTCCGCCGCTCACGTTTGTGCCTGCGAATGGTTATCTGGTGCTCACGCCGGACGGTGATACGCAGCAGGGCGCGGATCATCTCGGGTTCAAGTTGTCGCCGGATCGCGGGTTGATCGCGCTCTATTCGCCGATGCTGAGCCTGATCGATCTGATTCTTTACGGGCCGCAGAGCACGGATGTGTCGGAAGGGCGAAGTCCGGATGGCGCGGACACGCGCGGATTTTTCGCGCAGCCCACGCCGGGTTCGCCGAATCCGGGTGGCGGCAATGTGATCATCACGATCACGAATCTGACGGTCGGACTGTTCGGGGTGACGAGCCAGACGTGGCGTTACGATAATTCGGGGACGAATTTCGGGAGCAACTGGCTGTTGTCTTCGTTCAATGATTCCTCGTGGTCGACGGGCACGGGGTTGTTTGGTTTCGACACGACGCCGGGAGTTTATCCGTTCCCGTTCAACACGGCGATTCCCGCTCCGAACCAGGCCGGGGGGCGTCTCACGGTGTATTATCGCACGCGCTTTGTGTGGACGAATGGACCGGGGTTCACGCTTTGGTCCACGAATTACGTGGATGATGGTGCGGTGTTATATCTGAACGGAGTCGAGGCTGCGCGCGTGCGCATTTCGGCCAACCCGGTGCTTTACACTTCATTGGCGGCCAATCAGACGAGTGAAGGGACGGCGGAGGTCATCCCATTCCTGAGCGTGAGTCCCATCAACGGCACCAACATCATCGAGGTGGAAGTGCATCAGCCGGATTGTTGCGGGGTCGGCACGAGCAGTGACGATGTGTTCGGCATGGCTCTGGGTGCGGTGAGATCGTTTACCAACATCACGCAGCTTTCCGTGGTGTTGAACGAGGTGATGGCCAACAACCGGAGTTTCACCAACGCGGATGGCACAATCACGGACTGGGTGGAAATCTATAATCCAAGCACGGCGGCAGTGGATTTGGGCGACATGAGTCTGACGGATGATCCGGCCAATTCGCGCCGGTGGGTTTTCCCGGCGGGCGTGACCTTGGCGCCGGGCACGTATCTCGTCGTGAAGTTTGATCCCGGTGCGCCCGCCTCCACGATTCTGGCGGGCGGGCTTTTGAACACGGGCTTCGGCTTCGATGCGGGCGGCGACAAAGTGTTGCTCTATGACAAGCTGTCGCATCCGGGCTTGCTCGACTCGGTGCCGTTTGGTTTGCAGGCGGCGGACTTCACTATCGGTCGCGTGCCGAATGCGGTGGGTTCATGGGTGCTGACATTGCCGACGGAAGGTTCGCCGAACATCGCGACGGCGCTGGGCAATGCTTCTCTCGTTCGCATCAACGAGTGGATGGCGGAGCCGAAAAGTGGCGATGATTGGTTCGAGCTCTACAATCCAAACTCGCAGCCGGTGAACATCGCGGGACTTTATCTCACGGACAATCTCAACGATCGGACGCAATACCAGATCCCGACCAATTCGTTCATGGGCACGGACCTGAGCGCGTTTGTTCAATTCTTCGCGGGCAGTTCGCCGCAGAAGGGGGCGGATCACACGAACTTCAAGCTGAACGGCGCGCTCGAATCGATCGGCCTCTTTGCGCGCGATGGCTTGACGAAGATTGATTCCATCTCGTTCACGAATTCATTGGCGGGAGTCTCGGAAGGCCGCTTTCCGGATGGAGCGTCGAACATCATTCGATTCCCGCTCACACCCACTCCGGCGAATGCGAATTTTCTTCCGTTCAACGACATTTACATCAACGAAGTGCTCAGCCACAGCGATCTGCCGCTGGAGGACGCGATCGAGCTTTTCAATCCGACGGCGAGCCCGATCAACATCGGCGGCTGGTTCCTGAGCGATTCCAAATCGCAGCCGAAGAAATATCGCTTCCCGGACAACACGATTATTCAGGCGAACGGCTTCGTGGTGGTGTACGAAAACCAGTTCAACGCCACGCCGGGGCTGGGCAATAGCTTTGCGCTGAGTTCGGGCAACGGAGATACCATCCACCTCTCCGTCGTGGATGCGGCGGGCAATCTCACTGGCTTCCGCGTGACGGAGGATTTTGGTCCGCAAGCCAACGGCGTTTCATTTGGCAAGTTTGAGACGAGCATCGGCTACGACTTCGTCGCGATGACGACGCGCAGTTTCGGCGTGGACAATCCTGCGACGATCGAACAGTTCCGCACGGGCATAGGTGCGACGAACACGACGGCGCGCGTGGGTCCAGTGGTGATCAACGAGATTCATTTTCATCCGCCTGACAACGGCACGAACGACAACACGCTCGACGAGTTCATCGAGCTCTACAATTTCGCGACGACGAACGTCGCGCTCTTCGATCCCGCCGCACCGACGAACACGTGGCACATTCGTAACGCCGTGGAGTTTGATTTCCCCACGAATGTGATTCTCGCAGCGCGCAGTTACCTGCTGCTGGTGGGCTTCGACCCGGGCACGAATGCCGGACTCACGGCGCTGTTTCGCTCGAAGTATGGCGTGGGCGCGGGCATCCCGCTCTTTGGTCCATTGACGGGCAAGCTCGCGAATGACGATGACAACATCGAGTTGCGCCGGCCCGATGCGCCGAACGCCAATGAGATTCCATACCTGCTCGTGGAGAAGGTTCATTACTACGACCGCGCACCTTGGCCGGGTGCCGCGGACTGGAACACGAACGGCGCTGCCGGCATTTCGCTCCAGCGCATCTCGCCGTCAGCTTACGCGAATGATCCCACGAACTGGATTGCCGGTGTTCCCACGGCGGGCGTGACGAACGGCGTTGCCTTCGGAGTGCGCCCGGCCTTCACCGTGCAGCCCACGAACCGTGTGACGACCGCCGGGACCACGGTGCTCTTTGTCGGCACCTCGACGGGCGCGGCGCCGCTCACGTATCAGTGGCGATTCAACGGCGTGGACATCCCGAACGCGACGAATCAATTCTACCAGGCCACCAACGTTCAATACGCCAGCGTGGGCCGTTACTCCGTGCGCGTGATGAATCCGTACGGCGTGATCCTCAGCTCGAACGCGTTCCTGACAATCGGTGGGTTGCCGGAGATCGTGTATCAACCGCAAAGTAAGTCCGCCGTCTCAGGCGACACGGTGTCGTTTTCCGTCGGCGCACGCGGCGCACAACCGCTCGCCTACCAGTGGCGCAAGGACAACAATCCGATCGGCGGCGCGACCTCGCCGGTTTTCACCATCGTGAATGCGCAGACGAACGACGCCGCGAGCTACACCGTCGTGATCACGAACACCTTCGGCTCAGTCACCAGCACGGTGGCGGTGTTGACGTTCAACACGTCCCCGATCATCGTGGCCCAGCCGCAAAGCACCAACGTGTTTGTGGGTCAGAGTGCGACGTTCGCAGTGGATGCGGTCGGCAGTTTCCCGCTGCGTTATCAATGGCGTTTCAACGGCGCAAACCTCGGTGGCCAGACCAACGCGACGCTCACCTTGCTGAACTTGCAAACCGCCGCGAGCGGCAACTACAGCGTCATGGTGAGCAACGTCTTTGGCGTGACCAACAGTGTGAACGCCGCTCTCATCGTGACCGTGGCTCCGGCGATCTCCATTGTCGCAAATGATCCCGTTGCGGCGGAAGCCGGCACGGACCCCGGACAGTTCAGGATCACGCGCACCGTCACGAGCAACACCGCCATTACTGTGAACTTTACCATCGGAGGCACGGCGCAGAACGGCATCGACAGCGCGATCGTCCCCAGTTCCGTGTTCATGCCGGCCGGCACCACCTCGGTCGTGGTCAATGTGAATCCGATCGACGACAGCACCCCTGAGGCGCAGGAGACGGTCATCCTCACGATTAATCCTTCCTCGCAATACATCGTCGGATCGCCGAGCAGCGCGACGGTCACAATTCTCGACAATGACAACGTGCCGCCGAGCGCCTTTCTCACCGCGCCCGCGAATGGCGCCGTCTATCCGGTTTCCCCAACCAATATTTTCCTGAGCGCCACGGCGGGCGATCCAGACGGTGGAGTCTCGAAGGTGGAATTCTATTCGAACGCCACCAACAAGATCGGCGAGGTCATCGGCTCGGGTCTGTACGTGTTCACGTGGACGAACGCGACCGCCGGCACCAACATTCTCACCGCTGTGGCTGTGGACGTCTTCGGCGCGACCGGCTCTTCTGCACCGATCTCCATTTACGTGAACGCCGCACCGACCGTCGTCATCACTTCGCCGGCTGACAGCTCGACTGTTCCGCAAGGCGATGTCCAGATCGTCGCCGCGGCGAATGACATCCAGGGCGCTGTGACGCGCGTGGATTTCTTCCTCGGCGGACTGCTCCTCCAAAGCGTGAGCAACGCGCCGTTCACCGTGCTGATGACGAATGCCGCGCTGGGCACGTATCAAACTTACGCGGTTGCCTACGACGCCTTCGGCCTGAGCGCCGCGTCGCCTCTGGTGAATTTCACCGTCGTGGTGGCGAATACCAATTTCGCCGACATGTTTGCGCAACGCGGCTTCATCACAGGAATTACCAACTTCTCGCTCGCCACCAACGTCGCTGCTTCCGTCGAACCTGGTGAGCAACAGCACGCGAATGTCGGCGGACGGTCCATGTGGCTTACCTGGACGGCGCCCGCGAAGGGCGTGGTCACGATTGATTATCTCCAAAGCTCCTTCGACACGCTGATGGCGATTTACACCAATCAGTCCGGCATTGCGCCGAATGTGTCGAACATCGTGAAGGCCGCGCAGAATGATGACTCGAACGTGGTCGGCACCAACGTGACGCGCAGTCGCGTGATCTTCACGAACAACATCATCGGCCAGCAATATCACATCGCGGCGGATGGCTGGCGTGGCGCGACCGGTGTGTTGCAGATGCACCTGAGTTTGTCGAACACGTCGCCCTACATCACGACCCAGCCGCTGAGCCAGACGAACAACATCGGTGCGAATGCCAGCTTCAACGTCACCGTGACAGGCGTGGCTCCGCTGAGTTACTTCTGGCGGTTCAACGGAGCGCCCATCGCGGGAGCGAATGCCGCATCGCATTCCGTGAACAACATGCAGCCTGCGAACAATGGTGTGTATGACGTGATCGTCTCGAACGCCTTCGGCACTGCCACCAGCATTGGCGCGAATCTGGTTGTGCGCAGCGTGCCCGTCATCACGCAGCAACCGCAGGATCAGAGTGTCGCCGCCGGAGCGAATGCCACCTTCAGCGTCACCGCGCAGGGCGGCGCGCTGGTGTATCAATGGCGGTTCAACAGCGGGAACATCATTGGGGCGAATGCCGCCACCTACATTCGCCAGAATGTCGGACCGAGCGATGTGGGAAGCTTCACCTGTTACATTACCAACTCACTCGGCAGCATCACCAGCGCACCCGCGGCGCTCTCTCTGTCTTCGCCGCTGACGGTGACCGCAGTTCAATACTCGAACAACGTCTTCTCGGGAGTGCTCAGTGGCGGGCTGCTGAACCGCGGCTACTCGATCGAAGTCTCGACCAACTTCAACGAAGGTTGGGTGCCGCTAACCACGGTGTCCAACATCACGGGCAGCGTCACCTGGAGCGACACCAACTCAGCGCCGCGCAGAAATTATCGGGCGCGGTTGTTGCCGTAATGGGAGTTGCGGACAGCGAATGTCCGCAGTTCTTTCCGCGCAACGACCGTCCAGCGGACATGGCTGTCCGCTGCTCCGCCTCATTTGGAGGGACAGGTTCGCGCTTTCTACCCCTGAATCGAAGGCACTGGCGCCTGTTTTGGAGTGCGGCGATTTGTCGCCGCTTTCTTGCGGCGGGACTTGTCCCGCCGCTGTTTGGCGACAAGTCGCCAAACCCAAAAGCGGTGACAAGTCTCCGCACTCCAGAATCAGGTTCATGGGAGGGAACGGCGGTTCACTCGGAGCAAGTGTTCCCGAAACCGAAATCATTTTCGGCCAAGGATCAACCAGCCAGCGCATCGAGCGCGGCCTTCACCTGCGCGAGCTTGGATTGCCAATCGGACAACCGCTGCTCGTGTTCACGCAGCACTTGCTGCGGAACTTTCTGCGTGAAGTTCGGATTGCCGAGCTTCGCCACGACCTTCTCGATCTCGGCGGTAAACTTCGCGGCTTCTTTCTCAAGGCGCGTCCGTTCAGCGGCCACATCGATGAGTCCTTCCAGTGGAAGATATAGTTCCCCAAGCGGCGAAGCGGCGCGCAGCGAAGCTTTTGGCGCGATGAATTCAGGATTCACTTCGAAGCTCTCGGCGTTGAGAAGGAGCTTCATTACTTCGATGTCGTGCGGCGGCAAATCAGCGAGCGGCTTGAGGACGAAGCGCAGCTTCACATTGCCGGCGATGCGAGCTTCGCGACGAAGGTTGCGGCCCACGCGCACGACCTCGTACTTGTTCTCCACGCGTTCGAGATAGCAATCGTCGATCGCATAGTGATCACGGAAGTCGGCGTCGAAGGCTTTGGGCCAGCGGGCGAACATGATCGTGTCGCCGCCCTGGTCTTTCGGGAGATCGTGGTTGAATCCCATCCCTTGCCAAAGTTCCTCGGTGATGAAAGGGAGGAACGGATGAAACAGGCGCAGCGTATTGCCGAGCACGAAGTCCATCACAGCCAGCGTGTTTTCGCGGCGCGCGGCGGCGCGGGGATTCTTCGGATCGAGCGGCGCTTGCAGCACGGCCTTCGTGGCTTCGACATACCAGTCGCAATACTCGCTCCAAAAGAAACGGTAGAGCGCGTTCGCGGCTTCGTTGAACTTGTAGTTGTTCAGCGCGTCGGTGACTTCGCGAATGGCCTGGTCGAGCTTCAGCAGAATCCATTTGTCATCGCTCGTGAGAAACTCGGGACGGATTTCGCCTTCGAATAACGTGCCCCCACTCAACGTGCCCCCGGCATCTTGCCGGGTGGAGGTGTTGCTGTTTTCAGCAGGACTCGATTGTTCCGAGCCCTGACCCGGCGAGACGCCGGGGGCACTTTGGCTTTGCATTTGCCGAAATCGGCAGGCGTTCCAAAGCTTGTTGCAGAAGTTGCGGCCCAGTTCCACGGACTGCTCATCGAATAGCAAGTCCTGGCCCTGCGGCGCGCTGCGCATGATGCCGAAGCGAAGTGCGTCAGCGCCGTATTGATTGATGAGGTCGAGTGGATCAGGGGAGTTGCCGAGGGACTTCGACATCTTGCGGCCCTGCTTGTCGCGAATGATGCCGGTGAAATAGACGTTGCGGAACGGCATCTCCCCCATCCACTCGTAGCCCGCCATGATCATGCGCGCGACCCAGAAGAAAATGATGTCCGGCCCCGTGACGAGGTCGGTGGTGGGATAAAACTTCTTCAACGTCTCCGTGTTCTCCGGCCAGCCCATCGTGGCGAACGGCCAGAGCCACGAGCTGAACCAGGTGTCGAGCACGTCGGGGTCTTGTATCCAACCCTCACCTTGCGACGGCTCAATGTCGCAATAGATTTCGACCGCGTAAGCGTCATCCAAATTCGAGGGGTGTTTACCGGGCGGTAGCGCTTGAGGGTCCCGCCGGTACCACACCGGAATCCGATGCCCCCACCAAAGCTGGCGGCTGATGCACCAGTCCTGAATGCCCGTCATCCAGTGGTCGTACACCTTCGCCCAGCGCTCGGGATAAAACTTCATCGCCTCGGTGGGTGGCACGGGCAACCTGCCCGCGCCGGTCGGCGACCCGCCGACCGGAATGGAGGAAGCGCTCGAACTCGAAGCAACGCCACTCTGTTTTCGTGACGCCTCACCCGTTCCGTCCGGCAGGTTGCCGGACGGCACAGGCTGGTAGCCTGTGCTACCCAGGGCCACGCAGGCTTGCGCCTGCTGCACGCTCGGATACTTCAGGAACCACTGTTCGCTCAGGCGCGGCTCGATGGGCACATCCGCCCGCTCGCTGTAGCCGACGTTGTTCGTGTAAGGCTCCTCCTTCTCCAGCGTGCCGAGTTCGGTGAGTTTTTCCACGGCGACTTTGCGCGCCTTGAAACGATCCAGCCCGCGCAGGTCCGCGCCCGCGAGATCGTTCATCGTCGCGTCGGGATTCATGATATCCACGACTGCGAGCTTGTGCCGCTGGCCGATTTCAAAGTCCGCCTTGTCGTGCGCCGGTGTCACTTTTAGCACGCCCGTGCCGAACTCGAAGTCCACATGCTCGTCGCCGATGATCGGGATGAGTTTCTGTTCGCGCGGCAATTCTGCCGGTAACGGCCGCAAGATGTGCTTGCCAATAAGATGCGCGTAGCGCGGATCCCTCGGATTCACCGCCACCGCCGTGTCGCCGGGAATCGTTTCCGGCCGTGTCGTGGCGATGGTCAGCCAAGTGCGGCCTTCATGGTCGATGACCGGGCCAAAGGTTCTCCTTTCCTCATTCGTAGCAGCCGACGTGAGGAGGCTCTGATCCATTTCTGCCGTCCGATCAGATGGAGCCTCGTTACCTCGACTACTACAAGATGAGGTGCCATCAGCCACTTCCACCTTGAAGTAATAGAGCGCGCCCTTCTGCTCCTTCATGATCACTTCCTCATCGGAGAGCGCGGTGAGCGAGGCCGGGCACCAGTTCACCATGCGCTTGCCGCGATAGATGTATCCCTTCTTGTAGAGGTCCACGAACACGCGCGTGACGCAGCGCGAATACTCCGGGTCCATCGTGAAGCGCGTGCGCGTCCAATCGCAGGACGCGCCGAGCGCCTTGAGCTGCTGGAGAATGATGCCGCCGTGCTTCTCCTTCCATTCCCACACGCGCTCCAGAAACTTTTCGCGCCCGAGATCGTTGCGATGCTTGATCTCGCCCGACTTCTTGAGCGTGCGTTCCACGACCGTTTGTGTGGCGATGCCCGCGTGGTCCGTGCCGGGCAGCCAGAGCACTTCCTTGCCGTCCATGCGCGCCTTGCGGGCGAGGATGTCCTGGATGGTGTTGTTCAACACATGCCCAAGCGTGAGCACGCCTGTGACGTTCGGCGGCGGAATGACGATGGAATACGCCGGGCGCGTGTCGCTGACGCGCGCCGGGTCGGCGGTGAAACAGTTGTGATCGAACCAGAACTGGTACCACTTCGATTCGACCGACTGCGGTTCGTAGGCTTTTGAAATTTCGCTCATGGAATGATGGAGAGTGACGATCAACTCAGGACTTCAACCCCGCCGAATTGTCGGAAGTGCTCGTCATAGCTGGCGGCGCGCCGCAGGTGCAAACGCTTGATCACAACGAAAGAAACAGCATCACAAAACGAATAAGTCTTGTCTTGATTCGCGCGCAACAAGCGCACCGCTTCTTCCTTGTCGGCGTAAGTCGTATCCTGAAACTGAAACAGCCCGCTGTTCCAAAAGTCGGACAGGATTTGTTCTCGCAATCGCCGCCAGCGGGAGAAGTAAGCGTGAATTTCGGCGAACACCAGATCGGTCGTCACCAGAATCTGACGTTCGGCTGCAAGCCGCCGCGCCAATTCGCGCGCGGACTCGTGCTCCGGTTCCTCTCGCGAGCGCAGTGCAATCCAGAACGATGCATCGATAAACACCGGGTTCATTCGAGCGGCGGCTGAAGCGCCCACTTGCCTTTGATCTTCTTAAACTTCTTTTCGCCGCCGTAGATGTAATGGTCGTGATTCACCACGCCATCGCCCCGCGGCGTGTAATCAGGATCATCGACGGGCGCTTGAAGCAACGGGCTGTTCTCCCACACCTCTTCCGGCACACGCATTTTTTCGTCAATGAAACTGCGCAGCACTGCGGCCATGGGTTGGTCGCGGCGCTTTCCTTCAGCTTGAAGGAAGGCGTATTCCGGTTGGCTCAGATAAATCTGCGTGCGAACCATCGGCGCGGGTGCCGCTCTGTACGGCGCCATGGCGTCGTTCATGATCGCAGGCTCGTTTCCTCTCGGCGCTTTGGTCCGTTTCGCTTTCATGGCGGCAAATATACGCCGTGATGTATATCCAGCAACTATTTTCTTAACAGTGCATACTCCATCGAATCCACGAGCGCCTGGAGGCTGGCTTCGATGATGTTGCTGCTCACGCCCACGGTGCCCCATTCGCGTTTGCCGTCGCTCGACATGATCAGCACGCGGGTCTTGGCAGCGGTGCCGGTCGCGCCGTTGATGATGCGCACCTTGTAGTCAGTGAGTTCAACGGATTTGAGCTTTGGGAAAAAGCTTACCAACCCGCGGCGAAGGGCGCTGTCGAGGGCGTTCACCGGGCCGTCGCCTTCTGCGACCGTGTGCGCAATCTTGTCGCCGACGCGGACTTTCACGGTCGCTTCGCATACAGACTCCATGGCGTCGCGGCGCATGGAGGCGTGATACTGCTCGACGGTGAAGAGCAACTCCGGCTTGTGATCCATGATGCCGCGGATGAGCAGGGCGAGGGACGCTTCGGCGGCTTCGTATTCGTAACCTTGTCCTTCGAGTTCCTTCACTTTCGCCGTGATGGTGCGCGTTTCCGGCGCATCGGGCGCGAGCTTGAAACCGAGCTCGGTGGCCTTCATCAGGATGTTCGTGCGGCCGGACATGTCGCTCACCAACACTCGGCGATGATTGCCCACCGCTTCAGGATTGATGTGCTCGTAGCTGCGGGAGACGCGGTCGATTGCATGCACGTGCATGCCGCCCTTGTGCGCGAACGCGCTCTGGCCCACCCACGGTGCGCGCGGATCGTGGCGGATGTTCGCCACTTCATTCACGAACTCGGAAAGCTCCTTGAGCTTGGGCATGGATTTTTCCGGCAGGCAC
>JBBRBM010000046.1:0-33893 GCA_038205745.1 Verrucomicrobiota bacterium
CGACGCGTGAATTCGGCGAGGAAATGTATTTCTGTCTCGGCTGCCTCGCGTGCATGACGGCCTGCCCGGCGGGTGTCAACTACGCGGAACTCTTCGAGCACGCGCGCGCCGAGGTGGAACGCGTCGGCGTGTTGAACGGCGGCAAGCGCGGATTGATCCGCTGGTTCACGGTGAAGTGGCTGTTCATGGATTTGCGGCGTCTGCTGCTCGTCGGCCATGTGATGCGGTTGTACCAACAGCTTGGGTTTCAAACGTTGCTGCGCCGCAGCGGCGTGCTGAAGTTGCTGCCGAAGCGATTGCAGGAAATGGAAGCAATGACGCCACAGGTGCAGCGAAAGTTTTCGGCGGAGTTGATTGCGCCAGTCACACCGGCGCGTGGCGAAACGAAATACCGCGTCGCGATGCTCGTCGGCTGCGCGCAAGACCTGATCTTCAGCGACGTGAATCTCGACACGGTGGAAGTGCTGGCGCGCAACGGCTGCGAAGTCATCACGCCGCCGGAACAGCATTGCTGCGGCTCATTGCACGCGCATAACGGCGAGCTGGAACTCGCGCGCGAACTGGCGCGGCGCAGCATTGATCAGTTCCCGCCGGATCAATTCGACGCGATCATCACGAACGCCGGCGGTTGCGGCTCGCACCTGAAGCATTACTCGCATTTGCTCGCCGATGATCCGCGCTATGCCGCACGCGCCGAGCTTTGGGACAAGAAGGTGAAGGACATTCACGAGTGGCTGATGCAAATCGGGATTCAGGCACCACGCGCGAATGGCGCGGAACCTTTGCGGGTCACCTACCACGAGTCGTGCCACTTGTGCCATGGGCAGAAGATCACGTCGCAGCCCCGCCAACTGTTGAAGACGATTCCGAATCTTGAACTAACCGAGCTTCCCGAGAGCAGTTGGTGCTGCGGCAGCGCTGGCATCTACAACTTGATCCAGCCGGAAATGGCGAATGATCTTCTCGATCGCAAGGTGAAGCACATCAAGAGCACGCGCGCGGATGTCGTCGCCACCGCCAATCCCGGCTGCCAACTGCAAGTCATCAACGGCTGCCGGAGCCAGGGCGTGAATGTGCGCGTGGCGCATCCGGTCACGCTGCTGGCGGAGGCTTACCGGAAATCGTAATCCCGAAATTACGACGGCGACGGCACGACTTCAGACGGACTCGGAGTTGCCGCATCGGGAGCCGCTGAAGCAGTTTGAATCTCAGGTGATTCAGGCTGCGCAACTGGAGCTTCGCTGGCTGGCGCTTCACTGACTTCGGCAATCGGTTGCGCCGGCTGAGTTTCATTCGCGCCAGTGCCCTCTTCCACCTTCGCCTCGTCGGGCTTGGATTCCTCAGGCTTTGCTTCCTTCTTTTCAGGAGCAGGCGCTTTTGGAGTCGGAGCAGGTCTCGGGGCTGGCTTCTTCGCGGTCTCCAAAATGCCGTTGGCGAATTCCAGGACGTGCCCCTGATGCACGAGCCAATGAAGATCGGTGATTACTGCGCTGGCTTCAGGTGTGAGTTCGACCGCGGGCGCGCCTTCAACTGCCGGTTGCGCCATCGCCATCGCTGATGGCGCAAGTGCTTCGAACAATTGGCGACGCGTCCCTTTCGGATGCGCGTTGATGAAGTCGATGATGCGCTTCACGTTCTCGGAGACCGGATTGGTTTCCACTTCGAGATACGTCGGGCGCGCCACGGCGACGTGGGTCACGCTCTTGTTGACCTTGAAGAACTGCAGCCCGCGCGAAGCGAACTGCTGGCTCAATGAAGTCGCGAGCTGGAGCGGGAAACGTCGTTGATCCTCCCACTTCACGCGCACAAGCTGCTGCAAGGGACGGCTGCGCATGGAGCGGCTGGCCGGCCCGGAGACGGTGTGTGATTCGACCTGGCGGATGATCGTTGCCAGATGCGTGGCGCGGAAATGTTTTTCCACGTCCTCACGCGTGGCGACCTTCAGCGGCTCAGGCACGTTGAGACAGTTGTATTCCGTCTTCCAGCTTTGCTCCTCGATCCATTTCTTCACGACCTCTTCGTCACGCACGATGCGGACGCGCGACTTGTACATCTCGAATGGCATCCGCGCGAAACGCTCGGCGTGAAGCTTCCGAAGCTGGTTCTGGTAATCGTGGTAATTCGGCGGTCCAAGGATCGCGCCAGTCATCCCGCACTGCCCGACGAAGGTGTAAGTGCCCTTGGGCGGTTCGGTGGCGGTGCGCTCGGCCTGATAGAAAGTTGCGAAGTGTTTCTCCAACACATACGCAACGGCTTCGTCTTCCGACAGCCAGAGGGTGTCATCCAATGCGCAGACGAACAACGGCTGCGCGACCGTGCCGTCAGGCTTCTTCTTCGTCGAAAACACGAGGCTGTGCCGCTCGGGCTTCTGCAAAAACAATTGTGCGATGTCGAAGAGCGGATACGCGCGGCCGGTCATCTTGATCTGGCGCGCGAGCGACTCGACACCGTTTTCGTCCGGACGGAACTGGACGTCCAATTCAGGCAATGGCGCCTGCTCGGGCATCGAACGTTGCTCACCGCCGGGGCCGCCACGCTGATCTTGCGAACGCGGGCCTCGCGGGCCGCGCCGATCATCGCCGCCACGACGGTCGCCCTGAGGACGTGGGCCACCGCCGCCGGGACGCGGACCTCCGGGGCGATCATTGCGCTGGCCGAACGGGCGCGGCGGACGATCCCGGCGGTCATCACGGCGGGCGTCTTCGCCGCGGTGGTTCTCGTACAGGTTCTTGTTCGCCGGCTGCTGTGCCCACGCGGGCAAGAAAAGCTGGTTCAGATCCAAATCACTGTCTGGCGATGTGCTCATTAAGTCGCTGAAAAATGCGGCGCGCAGAATGGGGTGCCATCCGCATGAATGCAAGTGCCGCCTAGCCGCTTCGATGGGGATCGGGATTGCGCGCCACCCTGAGCCGAGTCGGGGCTTGGCCGCCCGCCATCTCCGACTCGCCTTCACGCTCCATCCTCGGATCGTTCGTGAGCCGGCCCGTCATTTTCCTGACTACGCCGCGCATCTCAGAAGACCGGCGGCGTGATTGCGGGTCTGAAGAACGTGGTTTCATGGTCGGAATTGCAGCGGGAGACAGACGATAACGCCCGGCTCCCGCCGCATTCTTCTCGTTACTTTTTGCGGGAATCCTCGACGCCCTTCTCCGCGCGCCCGAGAGCGCTTTGAGCTTTGCCGACGTGTTTTTCCACGAGGCCTTTCACCTGCATGGTACGATTGCGCGTGATGCGCCCGGTTTCCTGTTTGATTTTGCCAGCGACCTGGCGAGCAGTGCCTTCAACTCTGTCTTCAGTGGATTTTTTCATGATAACTCTCCTCCTTGCGCCGCAACGTAGCACAAGAGCGGAGGCACGCGACTGATTCGTCGTGAAAGGACCGACGCGAATTACAGCTTCGACTGCTGCATCAATTTGCTGGCGGGATCGAGCGACGCAGACTTCATCTTCTCGTAATCGCTCGTGAGCTTTTGAAGTTCCTTTTCCTGTTTCGAAATCTCCTTGCCGAGTTTTTCCGCAGCCGACTTCTCCGCCTTCGATCCACTCGCCAGCAACTTCTCCTGCTCGCGCTTCTTCGCGGCGATGGATTGCCGCGCGCGATAAACGTTCGCGTAAACCTGTCCTGCCTTCAGCCGCGCGATGCGTGTCCTGAGCTCTGCCATTTCCTGTGCGGGATCCACCGGCTTGATCTCTCCGGCTGTGGCGCGCGCTTTGGCCAGTTCCCTTGCCCTGAGGTCGAAGGTCGTCATGGCATTCGTCAATGACGTGCGAGCGGTGTTTCGGGATTCACGGGCAGCCGCCAGCGTGGTTTGCAATTCCGGCATGGCCTTCGCAGCAACCACCGCTTTCAATTTATCTGTCTCCGTCTCCTTGACCGTGAGTTTAGCCCGCGCCTGCGCCACTACATTGCTCGCTTCGGCGATCTGCTTCTGCAACTGCGCGAGATCGTCCTCCGCAGCCGCTTGCGCGGCCGAGGGATGGCCCGATCCACTTCGCAATTCCTTGAGGCGCGCCTCCGCCGCGACCAGTTGCGCCGCGATGGTGGAAGGATTTGCCGCCAGTTCGGCAACCGGCTTGAGCTTGTTCGTCTCCCAAACGGTCACCTGGCCCATCCAGTCGGTCGCGATCACACGGCTGCCGTCGTGGCTGAACACGACGCGCACGGGAAGCTCGTTTGTGAAGACGAAGCCTTTGTCCTTCGATCCGTCCGCCATCCACGACACGACCTGGTTGTCCCGTCCGCAAGTGACGAAACGCCCGTTGTGCGAGTAACCGATGGAAAGCGTCCCTGAAGCATGTGGCGTCCAGGTCTTCACCTGTTTGCCTTCGCTGGTTTCCCAAATCTTCGCCGCGCCGTCTTCGCTCACTGACGCGACCACTTTCGAATCACCGCGCCAGCTCAACGCCGTCACCGCCGACTTGTGTCCGGCGAGGTTGTGTACCTCCACGCCATTGTCCGCGTCCCAAATGCTGATGCCGCCATTGCGATCTCCGGTTGCGAGAAATTCGCCGTCGGGACTGAACGCGACAGCCGTCACCCAGTCCGTGTGTTTCTTCATCTTGAAAAGCAGCGAACCGTCCTTCGTGGAATACACGCGCACCATTTTGCTCGGCCCGCCCGCGGCGATCTTGCTCTGGTCCGGGCTGATTTCCGCGGCGAGCACAGAATCAAATTCCTGTCCCGCGCCCACCATGATGATGCGCTCACCCGTCGTGATGTCGAACACCGCCACGCGCCCCGCCCTCGCCGCGTGACCACCGCCAACCACGATGAGCTTTCCATTGCGGCTGAACTTCACGTCTTCCGGCTGATAAAGCTCGTTGCCATCCGTGAATGGCAGGATCCCAAGCACGTTCAAAGACTCCGAGTGATAGAGAACGACCTGCTTCTGGCCCGCGACCGCGAACACTGGCGCCCACGGGCTCGATGCCAGTCCTGTCACCGCCGTGGCGCGCTTCACCGCAACGACGGGTTCGAGTAATAAATCACCCGGCATCGGCGGCGGGCCGTCCGGCTTTCCGATCGACGATGCCGCGAGGCTTAAATCCACCGAAGGCTTGTTCGCCGCGATGGCCTTGCTGCCAAGATTCTCCAGCAACCCGCCCGCGATCCATTTCTTAAAGACGGCGAGTTCCTTGTCCGCCATTTTGCCACGGTTCGGCGGCATGTTCGGGTCTTCAAGGTGATTGATCACCTTCCACAACTTGCTCGCATCGGCATCGCCCGGCACGACGACCTTGCCCGATGCCCCACCCGCGAGCGCCGAGCCGTAGCTGGTGAGATCGAGGTCGCCCTTTTTCTTGTCCGAGTTGTGGCACTTGGCGCAGTTCGCCTCGACGAGAGGGAGAATGTGATCCTGGAATGTGACCTTCTCCTGGGCGGCCGTCACCGTCGCGGTGAACGCAATGAAGTAAATACCAACGCGGCTCATGACTGATTCGGTTTTTCGCGCAGCGCCATGCCTTGATGTTTGCGCCGCTCGACTTCCCGCTCGTGCGCCTCACGATATCGCTGCATCAGCTTCTTCACATCGTGATCACACTCGTCCCAGATCTTGCGCCGGATATCGCGCAACCACTCAAGCCCGTCGTCGTATTTGGACTTATTCGAGTTCATCGTTCAACAAGTGCAATGGCGTGATGAGCTTCGGTTTCTTCGGCTTCAGACGCGCATTGACGACCTCAATATGCTCGAACTTGTTCGAATTGGCGAGATGCTTGCAGTTCCAAGTCAGCAAACGATCACAAGCGTAGAACGACGCGTAGGCGAGGTGCGCGGCGTCACCGGACGCTTCCATCGGCATCAGTTTGTGATCGAGATAGAACCCGACGATATCAAGGATCTCATCACGCGGTTCCAGTTCTGTAATTTCAGCAACAAGGCCCAAGGTTAACTCACGCTTGGGCGACGGCGCTGATTCCAGTTCAAGAATTGTCGGAGCGGCGGTCACCAATTCGTATCGATGGCGCTCCTCGTCCCAAAATCTGCGTGTCCATTCCCGTTTGGCCATCATCGCTGGCGTGGTGCGCGTGTCGAAGTAGAAACTAGGAATACTGGTTTCGATGTAAATCGTTTGGCGCACAGATCAGTGATTGAAAATAAACTCCTTCGAGTTCAGCAACGCCCAGAAGATGTCCGTGAGCACCTGCTCGTCTGGTTTGCCGTCACCGAAGTGCGGCTTGAGGTTCGCGAGTTCCTTCGCCGTGGGCACCCGCGCCAGACAGCGCATGTAAAGATCCTCGATCGTCTTGTTCACGTCCTTGCCGTTTTTCGCGAGGAGTTTTTTCACCACACCACCATTCGACACCTTGGTTTGCGTCGTGTCGCCGTTGAGCAAATGAAGCGCTTGCGAAAGATTCGGCTCCACCCGCACTTCACACGAGCAAGGCGTGGTGCGGGTGGCGCGGCCAAATGTAGTGAGGAAATAATTTGCAACGTTGCCATCCGCGATCTCCACCGCACGCGCACCGCGAGGCAATCCCTGGAACTTATCCGCGCTGTCAGTGACTTCATTGATGGAGTCCAGCAACACCTCGGCGCGCATTCGGCGTATGCTCGCGTGCGAGAAATTGCGGTCATCGAGCGCGTTGCTCTCGTTCGCGCGCGTTGAAAGCTGATAGGTGCGCGAGTTGCAAATGTCGCGCACGAGCTTTTTGAAATCGTATTGGTAATCCATGAACTTCTGCCCGAGCGCGTCGAGCAGTTCAGGATTGATCGAGGGATTGCTGATGCGCACGTCGTCCACCGGATCAATGATCCCCTTCCCCAGAAAGTGCGCCCAGACAATGTTTGCCATGTTCTTCGCGAAGAACGGGTTGTTCGTCGATGCAAGCCAGTTCGCCAGCACTTCGCGGCGATCTTCACCCTTCTTGATTTCCGGACGGTCGCCGCCGAGGAATTTCGGCGCCATCGCCTTCTTTGTGATCGGGTGCTGCACTTCACCATCGCTCTTCGCGTAGATGATCGACTCGCGCGGGTCGTCGCCCTGTTTGCGCGCCACCTGCGGGAAGAACGCTGCGAAGCTGTAGTAATCGTTCATCGTCCAGCGATCGAACGGATGATTATGGCACTGCGCACACTGAACGCGCATGCCCATGAAGACTTGCGCCACGTTCTCCGACGTCTTCAGCGTGTCGCGTTCGACCTGATAGTAACTTGCCGCCGGATTCTTGAAATTGCTTCCTTCCGCTGTGATCAAATCCTTCACGATCTGATCGATCGGCGTGTTCTTCACGAAGCGATCCTGCAGCCAGTTGTAATAGAGCAGCGCCGCCTTGTAGCTGAACTGGTCGTTGTTCGAACGAATCTGGAGCAACTCGGCAAACTTCATCACCCACAGGTCCGCGAATTCTTTTCTATCGAGCAGCTTGTCCACGAGATCGCTGCGTTTGCCCGCACTCATTTGCTCGGTGAATTCGCGCACCTCCTCCGCTGTCGGGAGTCCGCCGATGATGTCGATGTAGGCGCGGCGAATGTACGTTGCATCATCACACAATTCGCTCGGCGTCATGCGCAACTTCTTCAGCTTCGCATCCACGAGTTCGTCGATGTAATTATTCTCGGGAACGTCGGGCCAGTTGAACTTCAGCCCTTTGGGAATCACCAGCATCTGCGCGCCGACCGTGTGCGTCTCGAATCGCGCCGTGATGTAAGCCTCGCCGCGCTGTCCCGCCTTCACCACGCCGTCATCCGAAACTTTCGCCACCGGATCGTTATTGCTGAAAAACACCGCGAGCGAAGTCACGTCGCGATCCGTGCCATCCGAGTAACGCGCCCGCACCGTCACGCGCTGCGTTGTGTTGCTGCCTTCGAGCACGGCGAGTTTCGGCATGCACTCCACGCCCACGACCTTCGGAATATTCGTGGAATCTTTCGGCACTCCCGCCTCCAGCCAGCGCATCAACGTCTTGCACAACTCGCTGTCCGCCTTGAAACGTTCGCCGCCACCGTGCGGAACTTTGCCGAGCGCCTTTTCGATCATCAGACTCTCTTCGGGAATCGCGAGATTGATGCGACGTCCGATGTTCTCGCGCGTGAGCCGGAAATAGTCTCCGTCCGCGTCGAAGCCGAACAGCGAAAGGCGAAAGCCGTCCTTGCCGCGCGCCGCGCCGTGACAGCTTCCAGCATTGCAGCCAGCTTTCATGAACACCGGCATCACATCGAGATTGAAACTGATCGGGCGCTCGACTTTCGCCTGCTCGACCAAGACGGGCATCGTGACTTCCTTGCCGCCAAACTTGATCTGCAAATCCGTTTTTCCGTCCGCCACCGGCAAGAGCGTTCCATGATCGATCTTCACGAGCGCCTTATTGCCAAGCGTGAAACCCGCTTCCGCTGTGACGTCCCGCGTGAGTCCATCCGCGTAGATCGCCTGCACGACGACCGACTGCCGATCGTTCTTCGTAGTGAGATTGATGTTCGTTGGGTAAACGCGCAGTTCCGTTGGCGCTGGTCCGGACAACGAAGCGAGCATGTTCAGCGGCGAACCACCTTTGCCGCGCAAAAAGAAAACTGCTCCCGCTGCAACCGCGAGGACAAGAATCACCGCCGCCAGCAGGACCACCGGCGCGCGGCGCTTCCGCCGCAACGTGCCGCCAGCATCTTGCTGGCTCCCAGTCACAGTTTCGCCAGCGAGATGCCTTCCGCACTCCTCAGCCGGCACTGTCAGCGTGTTCGTGCAAGTCGGACACACGATCTGACGGCCGATCATGTCCGCTTCCGCCGACAACCGCTGACCGCAATGAGGACAAGGGAACTTCATGCTACTTCGCTGCTACTTGCTTCGTCGCTCCCGCTTTCGGAGGCACCACGCGAATCACCGCGCCACTCGCCAGGTTGTGCGGAATCGTTTGCCCATTGTGAACCACATCCGCCGCGCAAAGGAAATTGCGATAAGACGCTGGCGAAACTTTCTCGCCGATCTTCAGCTTGATCGTGACCTCCTTGTCCGCACTGGTGATCTGCGCGTCGGTTGCCGTGACACCTTCGGGCAAACCCAGCACATGCACGCGCGCTTTGCCATCGAACGGTTTTTTCTGGTCCAGCTTGCAAACCAGTTTCGTCTCCTGCCCCGGCGAAACTGTGACCGGGCTCATCGTTCCCACGACAAATGGCTCGGCGATCTCAAGCGTCGTGAGCGATGACGAGACAAATGTCGCGCCGCCGCGATCACCGCGATTCTCAACACCGACTGATCCGAGCACGGCGATCTTCCATTTGTTCGGCTGCGCGTCGGCTTTGGCGTTGAGCGCATAGATCGCGGAGTTGGAACCTTTCGGAATCGTGATGTCCGGCAACGAGCCGACGCCCGGCGGATTCCACATCATCTTCACATTGATCGCTTCGTCGAAACCGGCGCGGCGCTCAGCGACAATCTTCAAATCGAGCGAGCCGTATTGAACCAGCGGTGCCTTCGGTTCCTCGATGCGCAGCTTGAACGGCGCGGCTTCGCACACGGCGACGTAAAGCTTCGGCTCGTGCGTCGCGTAGTAATAAGTGTTGTTCGGTCCAGAGATGAACTCGATGTCGTGACGATACTTCGACTCGACGGATTTGCCGGTGCCTGCGGGCTTGGCGACAAGCTCGACAAACTTGCCGCCGATGGGCGCGTCGCTGGCCGCTTCGAACACGAGCGGTTCCTGATCCAGTTTCCCGAGCAACGTTTCGCTGCTCATTTTTACACCGCCCGGCAGGTCGGCGACGCTGAAGTTCAAATCGCCCGCGAAGTTCGCGCGCTTCGCCGAGATCATGGTCGCAAAACGATTTCCGCGCGGCACCGTAATGAACTGCCGCGTCTGCGAATCATTACGTGCGACCTGCGGAATGCTCATGGTGACGCTCGGCGTCTGCGTTGTTACTTCGATCCGATACGCGAAGTCCGCCCCGCCGGTATCGAACTGGTCGCGAATCTTGATGAAGTATTCGCCATCCGCCGACGCGGTGAATTTCGCAACGCTGTCGGCGCCCGCACCATCGTCATTCGAGGCGAGCACAGCGCCCTTCGCATCGGTGACCTCGATCGCTGAATCGAGGGGTGAGCGAAGACGGCGGGCGTAAACATTGATGTCGAGCGCCTGCCCTTTCTTCGCATGGAAGCGGAACCAATCCACATCGCCCTTCTTCGCAATGATGCCATTGAACGCGATCGGCGCTTCACCGTAACCGCTCGCACTTTCACGTTTGTCGTTCGGCTCCATTTCGAGGGCATTGTCGAAAGATGAAACACGAACCCAGTTCGGCGACGGAGCAACATTTCCATTCTGTTCCGCGAACACGCCGACCTTCTCATCAGTCACGGCGGGCAATTTCACCTTTTGCGAAAACTCACCCGCGGGATCGCCGATGAACTTGAACGTGACCTCGTCAACGGCCTTGCCGCCAAGCGGGAAAATCATCGCAGGCCGAGGGAATGCGCCGACGTGCAGACGATATTCAATCGCACCAATACCGCTGTAAGTGCCGTCGCGCATCTCGATGAAATACGCGCCGTCCTTCGGAGCAACGATGGAGACGTAAGCATCCTGAGCGAGCAGCGTGGTGTCGTCGGCTTGCGTGAGGATATTTCCGTCCGCGTCGCGAATCGCGAGGAACGGATCGAGCATCGTGCGTCCGAGACGCATCGCTTCAACCTCCGCGGAGACGCGCTGGCCTTGCTTCGCATCGACGCGGAAATAATCCACGTCTTCCCCACCGGAACTGCCGTTGATGGTCGCGCCCAGTGGGACGCGGTGCGCCTGCTTCAATGTGTTGTTGGTTTCGTACTCGGCGATGTTCGTGTAAGCGCCAACCCAAAAAGTCCGCAGCTCAGACAACCCGCCCGCCGTGCGAAGGCGAAGCTGGTGTTCGCCGAGACGGCAATCGGGCGCGATCGTGACGCGCGCCTTGATTTGATTGGTCCTGGCCAATTCGATCTTCGCGACCTTAAGACCATGGTCGCCGAAAATAATCTCGGGGGCGTTGTCGAGACGAGCGCCATAAAGCTTCAACTCGACCTCCGTGCCGCGCTGGCCGCCAGCAGGGAGAACGGAGTTGAGCCTCGGCGATTGCGCACGCGCGCTGAACACCAGCGCCGCAAGCGACACACCAACGAGCAGCGCCTTCATAAATTACGCGAGCAATTCCTTGATCACGTTTCCGTCCTTCACGATGACGATCGGACGCGGACCGGGAGCGTAGAGCACTTTGTCCGGATCAATGCCGAGTTGATTGTAAACCGTCGCGGCGAGATCGGGCACGTAAAGCGGATCTTGATCGGGCTCGCTCGCTGTCGGATCGGTCGAGCCGTGAACTGCGCCGCGCTTAATGCCGCCACCGGCGAGGATGACGCTGAAGACTTTCGGATAATGGTCGCGACCGGCGGTGTTGTTGATCTTCGGCGTGCGGCCAAATTCCGTCGTCACCATCACGAGCGTGCTGTCCAACATGCCGCGCTTGTCGAGATCGCGAATCAATGTGGCGAACGCCTGATCGAACTTCGGCATCTGGTTCGTCATCGCGGTCTTGATGTTGTCGTGATGATCCCAGCCGCCGTAAGTGAGCGACACGAAACGCACGCCCGCTTCCACGAGACGGCGCGCGAGCAGCATGCGCTGGCCGGCGTCAGTGCGGCCGTAATCATCTCGCAACTTGTCCGGCTCGTCCTGGATCGAAAACGCGGCGCGCGCCTTCTCGGATGAAAGCATTGCGTAGGCGCGTTGATAGAAAGAGTCCATGCCATCGAGCGCGTCGGACTTCTCGAGTTGGCTGAAATGTTCATCGACGACGGCGCGCAGATCCTTGCGCTGCGCAAAACGCTTTTCGTCCACGCCTTGCGGAAGATTGAGATCGCGAACCTTGAAGGCGGCATTCGCCGGGTCAGAACCAAGGCTGAACGGTCCGTAAGCCGAGCCGAGATAACCCGTGCCGGCAAACGAGTTCGGCATGCTCGGGATGCAAACGTAAGGCGGAAGATCGTTCCGGGCACCCAACTCGTGCGACACGATACTGCCGAAGCTTGGGTAATGGATCGCCGGGCTGGGCCGATAGCCGGTGAACATGTTGTGCGTGCCGCGGTCGTGGTCGGCTTCGCCATGCGTCATCGAGCGAACGACGCAAATCTTGTCGGAAATCTCGGCGGTCTTGGACATCAATTCAGAGAACACCACGCCGGGCAACTTCGTCTTCACCGTGCCGAGCGGCCCGCGATACTCGATGGGCGCCAGCGGTTTCGGGTCGAAGGTTTCCTGCGCTGCCATGCCACCCGGAAGATAAATCTGGATGACAGACTTCGCGGCGGGATTGCCACTACTGGTCGCTCCCTTTTGTGAGGCGGCGGCCGCTTCCAGTTTGAACAGATTACCCAGACTCAAGCCCAACGCGCCCACCACACCGACGTGGAGGAAGTCACGACGACTTGGACTCCACAGATGATCCGCGCTGTTGCACCACGAAGGTTTGAAATTGCTCATAGCTCTTCCCTTTCTGAATTCCCAGGCTTTAGCCGCCTACAATGGGGTAATCCACGCCGCGACTCAATTTCTTTTCAAATTTTTTGGCTCTCTTTTGTGGTGCGGCGGCCAAAAGCCGGCCACCAGCGAGGTCGAAGCGAACAAGCGGATGGGTGAAAAGAAGGCTCCAGATCATGCCTTACCTCGGAATAAAGAACCTGGGATCCGTGTCCTTCAAAATGTAATCAGCGACCGCGCCGTGTTCATCGAGCGCTACATGGAGAGCCTTCGTTTCAGGCTGGCCCCGCCGATCCGGGCGGTCGCGATAATGAACCCACGTCAACTCCACGAGTCCGTATGCATCGAACGAGCGCGATGTCGGCTCACCAAAACGAACCGTCATGTCTCGTTCCTTATCCTTGAATCGAGTAATGGCAAGTGACTCGGCGCTGAGGCGCGGGCCAATTTCCATCCAATCAAGCGGATCATGCGATGATCTTTCCTGCCCGCCCCTTGTTGACGCAAGCGGACTCCGTCTGATTTGGCGTTTGGCCGAACGCCTATACGAAACGATGCCGAGGGATGAAATCGCCCGCGCCCTCGCGGAACACTCCGGTGGGGGTCGCCCTACCCGCGGTTCGGTGACTGACGTTCCTCATCCGCCCGGCGAGGGCGCCGGTCGGAACACTCGAGGGCGCGTGTGCTCCCTGAAACGAACGGCACGTCCCGCGTCGCTCAACGACGAAACGACTTCGTAAAATCGTCAGTCGCAATTGTGACGACCTTCTTCTCGTGCTTCGAATTCGCGATCAACTCCTGCAGCTTCACTTCGAACGAGCAGGCGTCCATCGGCAGCTTTACCGGCATGTCGAGCAGCGACGAATACAGCAGCACATTCGCCAGTTCCACCGAGCCCATGCCTTCCTCGCCGGGCGCGATGAGCGGCGTGCCGTCGAGAATCGAGTCCACGAAATTCTGCACCAGCGTGGCGTGCGCATTCGGCGCGTTCTCGAAAGGGATCTCCACGTTCCACACCTCAGGTTTGGTGAAGCCACTCTTCGCCGACTTGCTGAACTCGATCATGTCCGCGTCGTTGCGCGTGAAGTTCAGCTTGTTGTTCTCCAACACCAGTTTGCCGCGCGTGCCGACGATCTCGAATCGATTCGTGCCCGGCGCTTCGCCCGTCGATGTGATAAACGAGCCCGTCGCGCCGTTGGCCCACTCGAGATACGACGTCACGTTATCTTCCACTTCAATGTTGTGAAACCGCCCGAGCTGGCAAAACCCGCGCACGCGCGACGGCATCCCGACGAGCCACTGCAACATGTCGAGCTGATGCAAACACTGGTTCAACAACACACCGCCACCCTCGCCCTTCCAGGTCGCGCGCCAGCCGCCGCTCGCGTAATACGCTTCAGTGCGGAACCAGTCGGTGATGATCCAATTGATGCGCACGATCGCGCCGAGATCACCGGTCTGAATGAGATTTTGAATCTTCGCGTAACGCGGTTCGACGCGCATCTGGAACATCCCGGCGAAAAGCAGCTTCGGAAATTTCTTCGCGCACGCGATCAACCGTTCCGCGTCCGCCTTGTGCGCCGAGATCGGCTTCTCGACCATGATGTGCAATCCCGCTTCGAGCCCGGCGATCCCGAGTGTCGTGTGCTGAAAATGTGGCGTGGCGATGATGATCGCGTCGCACGTGCCAGACTTGATCAACTCATTCGCGTCGGCGAAAAGCTTCGGTCCCTTCCCGCGATACAAATCCAGTTCCGCCGGCACCACGCTGCAGACCGCAGCGAGTTCGCAGCGGGAAATTTTCCCATCGAGAAGATAACCGGCGTGATGCTTGCCGATATTGCCGAGGCCAATGATGCCGAGACGCACTTTGTTCATGAGCGGGCGAGCGTAAAGAAAGCCGCGTGCAGCGCAAAGTGGATTTCCCGTGAACCGTTGCCGCGGCTTAACCACCGGTGCCGACGCTCACGACTGAACGGCCAGAGCATGGCTCAACGATCTCAGAGTTCTTGAACAAATTCTTCCAACGACACTCCTGCTTGCTCAATGACACCTTTCAATGTTCCGGGCTTGAGTGGCTTGTGTTGAGGAACAACCACGGTACGCCCTTCACGCCGAAGAATCAGGTGCGAGCCGGTCTGACGCTGAATGACGAATCCAAGGCGCTGCAAGGCGCGGGCCGCTTCGGTCCCGTTCACGTCGCGCGGAAGCTTCACGCGAGCGAGACAATCGGGTCTTGGACGAAATGGAGGCGGACTTCCTTGGGCCGCGAAGCGGGTTCGAAATAACCGCTTACCGCATCCGCAATCATGGCCTGCAATTCCGCGAGGGTGTCACCTTGGGTCGTGATGCCGCCGCGGCCTGGAACGTCGTCCCAGCGCGCCACGAAGCCGCCTGTCTCCGCGCACGGATCGACCGTGAAGGTGATCGCTTTCATGGCCCGAGTATTCGCCAATTGCTTCAAAGGGTCAACGCAGCGACCAGCCACCGCAAAGCTCCGTGCTTCGGAGCTGAAGAGAATCCGCCGCCCTGCCGAATAAGGTGTTGTGAACGATGCGCTATTACTGACCCGTCCACGCTGGTCGCCGCGACGAGGAGTTCTCTTCGCCGCTTTATCGCTTTGCCTCGCGACGTTCGCGATTCGTGAATGGGTGTTCTGGCCGGTGGTGATCGCCGGCGACAGCATGGCGCCCAATTATCGCGACGGTCAGCCGACCTACATCAATAAGCTCGCTTACCTGTCTCATCCCCCGAAGCGTGGCGACGTCGTCGGCGTCCGCATGGCGCGCAACGAGTATTTGATCAAGCGCATCATCGGGATGCCCGGCGATCACATCGAATTTTACCGTGGCACGGTGATCGTGAACGGCCGACCGCTCCACGAGCCTTACGTCGAGCGTCCCCTGCTCTGGTGGCTCGACCCGGTGCAACTCGGCCCGGACGAATACTTCTACATGGGCGACAACCGCACTTACTCGATGCTCGGTGCCGTCGCCAAAAACGACATCGTTGGCAAAGCCGTTTTTTAGCAAGACACTTTCCGGTAAAACCTGAAGATGTCCCGCGAAGAGGCGAAGGAAGCGAAGGGAGAAAAGTCTTCTTCCTCCCACTTCGCCACCTTCGCAGCTTCGCGGGACACCATTCCGCTCCGGTGCTGGCAGTCGCCCGAGAAACCCTCACCCGCGCGCTCATGTTCGCTGTATCAGACGCCCCGTTTCTTCTGGTGCGTTCGCGCCGCCATGCCGTAAGACATCTCCCATCAACCACTGAACTGTTGTGAAAACAAATCTCTCTCGTCGCTCGTTCGTGAAACAATCGGCGCTCGCCGCCGGTGTGCTTTCTGCCGCTCCTTTCAACATCCTGAATGCCGCCAATGCGAAGGACAAAGTCCGCTTCGTCCAGATCGGTTGCGGTGGCCGTGGCGCCGGCTCGCACCTGCCCGCGTGCAAGGACGAAGAACTCGTGGGCATCGTGGACGTCGATGAAAAAAAGCACGCCTCCGTGAAGAAGTGGTTGCAAGGCAAAGGCGGCGATGCCGACAAGCTCGGAGTCTTCACCGATTACCGCAAGATGTTCGACAAGCTCGGCAAGAACATCGACGCCGTGTTCATCGCCACGCCCAATCATCATCATGCGTTGCCGTCGCTGATTGCCATGCAACTCGGCATCAACGTTTACTGCGAGAAGCCCGTCTGCCACGACATCGGCGAAGCCCGCGCGATGCGTGCCATGGCCGCGAAGACCAAGGTCGCCACGCAGATGGGCAACCAGGGTCACTGCGAAGACGGTTACCGCAAACTTTGCGAATACATCTGGAGCGGCGTCATCGGCAACGTCACCGAGACGCACAGTTGGACCAATCGCGCCAACGGCGGCGAAGGCCCGCGCCCGCCCAAGATGGCTGTCCCCGCCGGACTGCACTGGGACGAATGGATCGGACCCGCACCCTATCGCGATTTCCACGACGACATCCATCCGCACGAATGGCACGGCTGGTACGACTTCGGCAACGGCTCCATCGGCAACATGGGTTGCCACGTCCTCGACGGCGTGTTCTGGGCGCTCAAGTGCGAGCACCCGACCAGCATTGAAGTGGAGAACATGCGCGGTGGCAGCGATGAACGTTACCCCACCGGCAGCCGCGTCCGCTGGGACATCCCTGCTCGCGGTGACATGCCCGCGTTCAAAGCTTTCTGGTACGAAGGGTTGAACCCGACCACGACCGAGAAACCTTCCGGCACACTCCGCGCCGTGAAGGGCGATGCCCGCAACTTCCCCGCCGTGCTGCTCGAACTGCGCGCCAAGTATCCCGACGAAGGCCTCGACGCTGGCGATAGCGGCACCCTCTACGTGGGCGACAAGGGCGTCATCTTCACCGGCACCTATGGCGATAAGATGCACATCGTGCCCTACGAAAAGATGCGCGAAACCAAGGCGCCGGAGAAGACCTTGCCGCGGCCCAAAGGCATCTTCGTGGACTTCCTTTCCGCCATCAAGGAAGGCAAGACCGAGACTTCCGTGCCGTTCGACTACGGCACCCGTCTCACCGAATTCGCCATCCTTGGCAACCTGGCCATGAAGGCCGGCGTGAACAAGAAGGTCTTGTGGGACGGCCCGAACATGAAGGTGACCAACATCCCCGAGCTCAACGCCTGGGTGCAGCGCCCTTATCGCGACGGGTGGAAGGCGTAAATCATTCGCTGGCTGCGCCCCGGCACCCATGCCGCCGGGGCGCCTACCCGTTGCGCCACTTTCTAATGTGACTCTTCATAGCGTCAGCTACCGAATTGATTCTTCGGACAGAATCGTCTTCACCGACGATGCCTGGTTCGAGTTCGCCCGTCAGAACGATTTCGAAAATGCGGACGTGCTCGGCACCTCGCTATGGCCGCACATCACCGACCAAACCACGGCACACCTTTACAAAGTCATCGTTGCGCGAGTCCGCACCAGGCACCGACCCGCGCACGTCACTTTCCGTTGCGATGCGCCGACCGTGCGCCGCTTCATGTGGATGGAAATCGCGCCCGAGAGCGCCGGTGCCGTTCTCTTCCGCACCTTCACCGGAGAGGAACACGAGCGCCCCCGCATGCCGCTGCTCGACGCCACCGTGCCTCGCGGCAAACAGTTCTTGAAGATATGCGGATGGTGCAAACGCATCCCCGTTGGGGCGCAATGGGTGGAGATTGAAGAGGCCGTGGACCAGCTCGGACTGATGCTGTCTGAAGCCCTGCCGAAGATCAGCCACTGCATCTGTCCTGAGTGCGAGCACCAAGTCGGCGCCGAAAATTAGCGTTAGGGCACCGTCACCTTCCCGGAATACCTGTAGGCCTTTGGGCGAGACGCTCAGGTCTGCGCCGCCTCCCCGCCGAAACACGATGAGGCTCCATGGCTTCCGTCCGTTCGAAGCAACACTTACCTCGCGAAGGCGGAGAAGCTTGACGCGCGCGTGGTGAGTGAGGCGCCCATGCGCCGGTGGTGGTGGTCACCGCCCGCAAGAGTGACTTCGGCCCCCTCGGCACTATCGAGCAGTTTGTCATTCACTACGAGGCGGGGCGTTGAAACTGCCGCCTGAATCCAGTTCGCGTGGGATCGCTGCATTGTGGTGGTTCCCGGCGCAGTGACGAACGCGTCTTATCGCGTGGCCGCAGTCACCGTGACTTCACGAGCGCCGGCAGGAATCTCAGTGCTGGTGTTTTGGCCACCGGGCCAGCGCGCAAGAATTCGAGTGGGACGCTCCGCGCCCGCCATGATTTGCACCGCGCTGTCCTGCGACCAATAGCCAGAGCCAGCGTGAATTTCCCGGGCCGGACCTAAACGTGCGCCCGATTCGAGCCGTATCACTGTGCCGACACCGGCGGGATTTCCCGGAGGCCCGAGCAATTTCACCCGCAGGCCGGGATTCGCTCCGGTGTTCTCGAAGAAACGTGTGGCGTTGCCATTTTGGGAAACAGCCAGGTCGATGCGCCCATCTTCGTTGAAGTCGCACAGTGCCGCGGACCGTTGTTCACCATAGACCGCGATGCCGGATGCCGCCGCGGTCATGGGTTGGAGTTTGCCAGTGCCATCACCGCGCAACCACAGCCCGCGGCCCGCATCCAGACGTGGCACTTCGGGACGAGTGACGAAAAAGTTTTGGCTGAGAAAAACATCCTCGTGCCCGTCGCCGTCCGCGTCAGCAACGTTGACGGAGAAGACAGGTGCGAACTGCGCTTCAAACGGCAACTCCACCGCCTGAAATCGATTGCTGCGATTCAGGAAGAGCGTGGAAGCCATGGTCGTGGCACGAAGTTCCTGCGCCGCCCGCCCTCCAAGCACGTCGGTGACGCTCGCTTCGCTGTACGCTTTGTAGCTGGAGAACGTCGCACGCAGAAACGGCAACGAAGCGGCGAGCGAATTCAGCATCCGCACTGGCGCGATCTTGCCAGTGTCAGGATCAGTCTCCGCCTCGATCAAGTCGATTGTGCCGGCACCGCCGAGGTCACCGTAATAAATTCGCGCGGGTTTTTCTGGCGAAGCTTGCCACGGAGTATTCAGTCCCCAGTTGCCCGCGATGATGTCGAGCCGGCCATCGCCGTCGATGTCCCCGGTGGTCACGCTGTTCCACCATCCGGTGAACTTGTCGAGGCCGAGCCCGGCGGTGATTTCGCGAAGTGTCCCGGAAGAATTCTTGAAGACGCGGATCGGTCCCCACTGACACGCGAGGATGAGTTCGGGAAAACCATCGCCGTCGAGATCGCTCCACACGGCGCCGCTCACGAGTCCCGCATTCGCCAGTACACCTGAGTTCTGAGGGTCGAGTTGCAACTGGGTTCCGTCGTTGCGGAAGAGGCGCGACGAAGCCGCTTCAGGAAAACGTCCGGCGATCACGCGTCCACCCACGAACACGTCGAGGTCACCGTCTCCATCCATGTCCGCCACGGTGAGCGGGCCAGTGCTGGAAGCAATTCCTGGAAGACCCAAGCCCGCTTTGAGAACGCCGTCCTTGAATTCGATCTGGGCGACGGCCGGATGATTCGTGTCTTCATAGCTGGCAACGCCGACCAGCAATCCCCGGCGGCCCGGCGACGGCGTCCAACCCACAATGCCCGCCGTGTCGTCTGGCAACGCCAAGCCAGCGGGCGGCGCCAACTTTGAAAATCCACCTTTGCCATCGCTGCGGAAAATCGAGAGCGCGCCACCGCGCCCGGTACCGATCACGAGGTCGTCGTGACCGTCACCATCAACATCGTACCAAGCCATCGCAGGTCCAAGCTGGCTCAGCTTGAACGGCAGGAGTGGCTGGCGCTCATAATCGTCGAACATTTCCTCGAAGTGCGTGTGAGCGATCAGCCCGCTCACGTCTTTGAACAGCGGCAGAGGTGCTGCGGATTTCGCAGGCGTCGAGGCAGACGCGCTCGCTTCTTCGACTTCGTAAATGCGATTGGCGGCGACTCCAGTGACACGACTCACCTTTCCGTCGCGCCACGTGACTTCGATCGTCATGGTGCTCGCGGTTTTAGCCGCCGCGAAGACCAGCATCGCCTCACCGCCGGCCATGTAACGTCCGCCGCTGATCACTTCCTGGCTCTGCATCGGCACCGCGCCGCCGAGCAGTTTGATTTTCGCGCCGATGCCTTGCGCGTTTGGGCTCGCGCCCTTGAGCCGTACGGCAACGCGCGGCGCAGTCGTCGTGTTGCGATAAATTCCCGCCGCAGCCTGGAGATTGTTCACCACCACATCGAGCGCGCCGTCACCATCCAGGTCCGCCAACGCGATACCGTGATGAATCCCGGGAGTGTCGAGTCCCCATTCTTTCGTCGCTTCTTGGAAGCGGTATTGCCCGCGATTGTGAAACGCGACGATCGGCGTCTCGAGGCGAGGATACAATCGTGAGTTGATCAACTTCTGCGCAATGAACGCCTCATGCACCGTCATCATCCTGCCGTTGAACTCCACCATCTGCCCGGGCCTGCCGCGCGGCGGCTGATTGGCGCGCATGGCGCTCGATGCGTCCATGTCCTGCACATCCTTCACGTGCCCGGTGGGAACTAAAACATCCTCGTAACCATCCAAATCCACGTCGAGAAACACTGGTTGCCACGCCCATTCAGACGCGGTCAATCCGGCGTAATCCCCAACCTCCGCGAACGTCCCATCGCCGCGATTCATCAGAAGGGTGTTGCGCATCACTTGGGGCCGGTCGTCGATCGAGCCGATCATGGAATGCATCGGCGTCTGTGCGAGCGTCTGGCGTTTGCGCAACCGATGATCGCGGCTCAACATGTCCACCACGAAGCAGTCCATGTGTCCGCTGCGATTCAAGTCTGCGAAGTCCAGACCCATTGAACTCGCGCTGGTGTGCCGGATCGCCAGTCGATCGATCGCGCGGAAGTGTCCCTTGCCGTCGTTAATCCAGATGCGATCAGGCGACCAATAGTCGTTGCAAACGTAGATGTCCGGCGCGCTGTCGCCATTGATGTCGCGGAAGGTGACGGTCAGTCCCCAATCCATCGGCGTGATCGTGAGCGGCTTGCCATCTTCATCGAGGAACGCGCCGCCGGTCCACGGCACTGGAGAGAAGTGGCCTTTGCCATCGTTCAGATAAAAAATATCAGGTTCGCCGTACTCGAAAACCTTCCCGTCCACCACGAGCAATCGATCCTTCAACGAAGGCGGCACGGTGAGTTGTCCGCGCACCATCGTCAGGTCCACCTGCCCGCGATCACGAATGTCGTCGGTGCGATTATTCGCGACGTAGAGATCGAGCGTCCCATTCCCGTCCACGTCCGCGAGAGCGAGCGTCACGCTGCCGTGCTTGCTCGCAAGACCGGACGCGCCGGTGAAGTCGGAGAATTTCCCCCGCCCATCGTTTGTGAAACACAGGACGCCCGTGCCCGTGGTCGTGATCAGCAGGTCGAGGGCGCCATCCCCGTTGATGTCCGCGAACACCGCGCCGCGATAATTGTCGCCAGGACAAACGATGCCGCTGCCCGCCGTGACGTTGGTGAATTTCCAGTTGCCGAGATTTTTGTAGAGGGCGTTGTGTCCGGCCAGGCTGCAGAAGTAGAGGTCGGGCAACCCATCGCCATCCACGTCGCCCGCCGCCACACCAGAGCCATTGTAGAGCACGCGGTTCGATGCGCCCTTCGCTTCATCGAGTTCGTTGGTAAAGGTGATGCCTGTCTGCTGCGGCGGCAACAAAGTGAATCCCGTCTTCCCGCCCACGGCAGTTTCCAGCGAGTCCCATCTGTAGCCGTTCTCCGGGTGCCACTGGCGTTCAGCCGCTGTCACCGTGGCGATCCGACCGAGACAAAACAAAATCGCGACGAGCGGAACGATCCATCGGCGTAAACACAACATGGGGTAAATCAATTGGGCGACTTCTCTCAGAAACCGGTGAGCGTCGCAATGCGGAAGAACAATAAGGATTAGCCACAGAGACGCAGAGGCACTGAGAGACAGCACTTTTCCTCACTCTGCGTCTCTGCGCCTCTGTGGCTAACCCGCTATTCCACATTCGACATCCGCTGGTGGGCGCATATATGTTCCGACGCCATGTTCGAAACGACGCGTTCCCAGCTTGAAGCCGCCGCCGACACTGTGTCGCACTTGCGGAGGTTTCTTTGACGTACCAGGCGCACAACGGCGTCTGGCGGAGCTCGACATGCGCATGTCCGCCGACACGTTCTGGAACAATCGCGAGCAGGCGCAAAAGCTGATCGACGAAGCGTCCACGCTTCGCAAGAAAACCGAACCGCTCCTTGGCGCCGAGAAACATCTGGACGACATCCGCACCATGCTCGAGCTCTCCGAAGCCGAGCCGGCCACGCAACAGGAAAGCTTGCAGTCCGAGATGGACGCCGACCTCGTCAAGTTCCACCAGCACCTCGACACGCTTCAACTCCGCTTTCTGCTGAATGGTCCGCATGACGCGCGCAACGCCATCTTCAGCATTCAAGCCGGAGCGGGCGGCACCGAGGCGCAGGATTGGGCGGAGATGCTTTCGCGCATGTACGGTCGGTGGTTCGACAGTCGCGGCTGGAAATGGGAAGTGACCGACGCGCTCGCCGGAGACTCCGCGGGATTGAAGAGCGTCACGTTCCGCGTGGAAGGCGAGAACGCTTATGGCTTCACGAAGGCTGAACGCGGCGTGCATCGCCTCGTGCGCATCTCGCCGTTTGATTCCAACAAGCGGCGCCACACCAGCTTTGCCAGCGTCGATGTCGTCGCTGAACTCAGTGACATCCTCGAAGCTGACATCGTGATCCCGAAGACTGAGATTCTGCGCGACACGTTTCGTTCCGGCGGCAAAGGCGGTCAGAACGTGAACAAGGTGGAGACCGCGGTGCGCCTTACGCATTTGCCGACCGGATTGGTTGCCGCGTCTCAAGCGCAGCGCAGCCAGGTGCAGAACGAAGCCACCGCCATGGCGATGCTCGTCTCCAAGCTCTATGCATTGAAGATCGACCAGGCGAAGGGCGACATGGATCGCTTCTACGGTGAGAAAGGCAGCGTGAGTTGGGGCAACCAGATTCGCAGCTACGTCTTCCAACCGTATCGCATGGTGAAAGACCTCCGCACCGGCGTGCAGACCAGCAACGTCCAAGCCGTGATGGACGGCGACCTCGATCCCTTCGTGAACGCCTGGCTCCGCGCGGGCTGCCCGACAAAACGGATTCAGGGTGTGAAGGACGAAGAGGAGTAATGCGCTGTGGCTAACATTCTCGATACCATCGTTGAGCAGAAGAAGCGCGAAGTCGCGGCGCTGCCGGATGAGGTCATCTCCGTTCAAGTGTTGAAGGACGCGCTCACGAAGCGTGGCGATCATCGCGGATTCACCAACAACCTCCGACATCCTCGCAAGGGCTCCGTCGCCTTGATTGCGGAAGTTAAAAAAGCATCACCCTCCGCCGGCGTGATCTGTCCGGACTTCGATCCAGTCCGCATCGCGAAAGAATACGAAGCGGCGGGCGCGAGCTGCCTTTCCGTGCTGACGGATGAGAAATTCTTTCAAGGCTCGCTCGCTTACCTGAAACAAATCCGCGCCGCCGTCAGTCTTCCGCTCCTGCGCAAAGACTTCATCATCGACGAGCGGCAGATTCTCGAAGCCGTCGAGTGCGGTGCAGACGCCATTCTTCTGATTGTGGCGATTTTATCGGACGGAGATTTGGAACGCTTTCACCGGCTCACAACCGAAGCGGGTCTTGCGGCGCTGGTGGAAGTTCACGACGAAGTGGAACTCGAACGCGCCTTGCGCATCGAGGCGCGATTGATCGGCGTGAACAATCGCAATCTGAAAACCTTCTCCGTCGACCTCGGCACCACGGAGCGGCTCGCCGAACATCTCTTCGGCAGCGTGAGCACGCCCGACGAAGTGTTGCTCGTCGCCGAAAGCGGCATCCACACGCGACGCGACGTCGAACGCCTTGCCCACAGCGGCGCACGCGCAATCCTCGTCGGAGAATCGCTCATGCGCGGCGCCAGCATCGCCACGAAGGTGGATGAACTGATCGGTTAGCGAGGGCCTGATGGCACCTGTGCGAAGGCACAAAACAAAAGGCGGACCACCTGGGTCCGCCTTCGTGAATCCAAAAACTGCTTACGCCTTCTTCGGCTTTTTCACCTTTGCGGTTTTCACCAATTTCGCTTTGCGCTTGAGATACGCGGTCTTGCGACTGCGCTTTTCGACTTTGTTGTGCTGCTTGCCCATAGTTGCTTTACTTTAAATCGCTGATGCGTTTGCTTGGACCCGCAATATGAAGAGTCGCTGGCACGTGTTCAATTTCTTTCTCGTGCTCACCACAATGCTCGCGCTCACCAGTTGTTCCACCAGCGAAGAGCGCAAAAAGAAGAAAGAGATCAGCAACATCCGCATCCACGTGGAAGCCGATCAAACCGGCGACCGTTCCTCCGCCATCACAGTGCATCGCGCCGCACCGATGCGCATTAACGTGGAAGGCGAGCCCATCCTCGATGAACGCAACGTCGACAGCGCGACCCTGCTGGAAGTCGCCGATGGCACCTTCGCGATCCAACTGAAGCTCGATCGCCGCGGCGGCTGGATTCTCGAACGCACGTCCGTGACGCATCGCGGCAAGCACCTCGCCATCTTCACTTTTTTCGGTCAGGCACGCTGGCTCGCGGCGCCGCAGATCACGGGCAAGAACAGCACCGGCATGTTGACCTTCACGCCGGATGCGAGCCGTGAAGAAGCCGAGCGTATCGTGCGCGGGTTGAACAATGTCGTGCATAAACTCGAGCGTAAGGAGAACTGGCCGTTCCCGTCCTCGATCGATCGTTAAGTGCTCCCGATGAAGCTTGTTTCTCTAGTCATCATTGCAAGCGTGTGCGCCTTGTCCGCGCAACCGTTTCAACTGCCCACCGCGAACCGCGCCATCTTTGAAAAGGGCAGTGAAGAAAAATTCGTCGTCGGCACCACGGGCAAACCGTGGATGAGCGGCATGTTTGGCTGCGTGCGCACCGGCGGCAACCAGATGCACGAGGGCCTCGACATCCGCTCCATTCAAAGAACCAGGCGCGGCGAACCGGCCGATCCGGTGATGGCGTCATGCGACGGCACGGTCGCCTATATCAATAGACGCGTCGGCACTTCGAACTACGGCAACTACGTCGTGCTGCGCCACACGATTGAGGGCATGGAAGTCTTCACGCTTTATGCGCACCTGAGCGGGTTCGCCGATGACTTGCGTGTCGGTAAAGCGGTGCGGAGCGGCGAGGTGATTGCCACGATGGGCCGCACGAGCAACACGCGCGAACGCATCTCGCAGGAGCGCGCGCACGTTCACTTCGAGATTGATTTGCTCCTGAGCGACCGCTTTTCGGCGTGGTACAAAAAGCATCATCCGAAGGATCCTGACGACCACGGCATGTGGAATGGCATGAACCTCGTCGGCATTGATCCGCGACTCGTATTGCTGGAACAACAGGCGAAAGGGGCGAAGTTCAGCCTGCTCGAATTTGTCCGCAGCCGTCCGGAGCTGTGCCGCGTTCTCGTGCGCGACACGAACTTCTCGTTCGCAAAGCGCTACCCGATGCTGATGAAGGCAAATCCGGTCGCCCAGGCCGAAGGCATCGCGGGCTACGAACTCGCGATGGATTTCAACGGCGTTCCGATCCAGATCACGCCGCGCGCAGCGAGCGAGTTCAATACCAAAACCCGCTTCAGTGTCGTCTCGGTGAACGCCGCCGAGCAACTGGAGCATCCATGCCGCAAACTCGTCACGCGCGCCGGCAAAGGCTGGCAGCTCACGCAACACGGGCTCGATTTGGTGGACCTCATTTGTGAGTGAGCGATGCACGCATGCAGCTCACAAAATTCTACCGCGAGTTCCATGACCACGCGCCCGCCGACCCGACCGGCTACGTCTCGCTGCAAAAAATCCTGAGTGAGCGCGACATGATCCTGTTCCAGAAAAAGTGGGAGACGGAAATATTACTGCTGCGCCAGCACTGATGGCCTGTGTCTCCGTTCAGGGTTTCTCCTCACTTCACTTTCCGCTGCACACCCGAAAGCGCGCCGTCCGCATTGTGTGGTACAGAAACGGCAGCAATGAGAATTCACATCCAAGATGCTCACACGCGCAGGTTCCTCCGCGAACCCAACAACTGGGTCGATGGTGCGGCGACCGCGCGCAACTTTGCCACGTCCATGGAAGCCTTCCGCCATTGCATCGACCTCGGTCTGGCCGGCGTGAATATCTTCGTCGAGCGCGGCAATCGACGCGGGCCGCTGATCATTCCCGTCGACAAGGAAGTGACATCCAAGACTGCGGCGAGCCAGACTCGCGCAGCGTGGGACTGAAACTTTTTTACACTGGCCCGGTCATCAACACCGAGATGCTGGTGGTGATGCTGGAGAAACACGGCATCGTCGCGACGCAGGAAATCGCGCCCGGCGAATCCTCCGATGAAGATGATCTGAATCGCACCGCTCGGGTACGGGTGGCCGAAGCAGATTACGATCGCGCGCATCAGTTGTTCTACGCAGAACGCGAAGACGAATTGTGATTTTTCCCGCCTCGACTTGCGAACACACTTGTTTGTTGAGCGGCGTCCCAGCGCCGACTACATTCCGCGCCGATGAAGACAACCGTCATGAACAAAACTTTTTTCAGCACTGTCGCGCTCTGCGCGTTCGCGCTCGTCGCTCGCGCGGCTGACCCGAGCGCATTCGAATTGATCAAGGAAGGCAACCGCTACGTCGGCGAGGACGCCAAGGACAAGGTGGTCCAGATCCGCTCCGAGAAATCCATCGGCGGCCTGACGCCGAGCACATGGTGGATTGTCTTCTATGATGTCGATGCGCGCATGAAAGCAACCGAGGTTCGCTTCGACGGCGGCAAGAAGACTGACGTGCAACGTCCGTTCCGTTTATTCGAGCGCGCGGGCAGCTACAAGAACGTGCTTGATCGCTCGAAGCTGAAAATCGATTCCGATGAAGCGCTGAAAATCGCGCAGAAAGATGGGCTCCTCGACAAAGTGAAACTCACCAATTCGAAGATGCAACTGGAGCGCTGGGAAGATGTCCCCGTCTGGAAGGTCACCTTCTGGGCGGAAAAAGCGCGCAATCCAAGCCAGACCGTCGATGTCGGCCAGATTTTCGTCCATGCCGAGGACGGCAAAGTTGTTCACCGCGACACGCACATCAATCGCGTCGACTAACGTGACTTCTCCCGGGCCAGCTCGTTCGTACGACGTCGCCATTATTGGCGGCGCGCTGGCTGGGGCAGCCGCGGCGATTGTGCTGCTACGCGAGGAACCCAAGCTGCGCGTCCTCATCATTGAAAAGACGACGACCTTTCCGCGCAAAGTCGGTGAAGCCACCGTCGAAGTCAGCGCCTACTTCCTCGGACGTGTTCTCGGCCTCACGCAATATCTCAATGAAGCGCATCTCGTGAAGCAAGGGATGCGCTTTTGGTTCGCCAACGAGCGCACGCAAACCCTCGATCAGTGCAGCGAGATCGGTGGTCGTTACCTCGCGCGTGTCGCGGCGTATCAGGTGGATCGATCGACGCTGGATGCCGAAGTGCTTCGTCGCGCCGTGGAACTCGGCGTCGAGTTGTTGCGTCCGGCGAGTGTTCAGTCCGTGGAACTGGCCGCCGGCGGCGAGCAAACGCTCGTCATCAAACACGACGAACAAACCGAAACCTTCCACGCGCGTTGGATTATCGATGCGTCCGGTCCTGCGGCGTATCTCGCGCGGCAAAACGGCTGGTGGCGTCCGAACACCGAGCATCCCACCACTTCCGTCTGGTCGCGCTGGCGCAACGTGCAGGACTGGGACGGCCACGAACTTGCGAAAAAGTTTCCAGAATGGTCGTTGCAATGCCACGGCATCCGCGCCACGGCCACGAATCATTTCATGGGCGACGGCTGGTGGGCGTGGTGCATCCCGCTCAAGGGCGGCGACGTCAGCATCGGCGTCGTGTTCGATCAGCGGCGGGTGGATTGGCCGGAAGCGGGTTCGCTCGGCGAACGGCTGAAGACGTTTCTGTGCAAGCATCCGGTCGCCGCCGAGATCATGCGCGACGCGACCTGGACCGAAGGCGATGTTCACTGGCGCAAAAATCTTCCGTACTTCAGCACTACCCTCGCCGGGGATGGCTTTGTGCTCATTGGTGACGCGGCGGGTTTTCTCGATCCGTTCTACAGCCCGGGACTCGACTGGATGGCGTTCACGACCTGGCGCGCCACGAACATGATTCTCGCGCAGCAGCACGGTGAAGACGCGGCGATGCTCGCCAAGAAATACAACGAGGACTTCACCCACAGCTATGACTGCTGGTTCCGCGCGCTCTACAAGGACAAGTACGATTACCTCGGTGACTTCGAGTTGATGCGTACCGCGTTCCTGCTCGATCTCGGGCTCTACTACCTCGGCGTAGCCGGGCTCATGTATCGGCAAGGAAACAAGGCGCTCGACTACGGCGTCTTCATCACGTCGCGCTCGGGGCCGGTGTTCAAGCTGATGAGTGGATACAATCGCCGCCTCGCAGCCATGGCCCGAAAACGGCGTGAGCTCGGAACATTCGGCCGCACGAACGATCGGCAACGGTTCCTCTTCGGCGGCTTCACGTTCGAACGCAACGGGATGAACGGGAAACAACTGCTGAAAGGTTTGTCCCAGTGGCTTGGCCTGGAACTCAAAGAGGGCTGGCGGACGTGGTTCGAACGGGAACAAGTTGTCGTCCCCACGCCGACCTCCGAAGCCGTCGCCATAAAGTAATTTCGCGCCGACTCAGATGAGTCGGTGTTCAACGCACATGAACTTCTTGTGTCGAAAATCGCTTCCCTGCGGTTTCGCGGCGCTTCTCGTTGCGGGAACGACACTCGTCGACGCGCTGACCTCGCAGCCATTCGCGGCTGAACCAACACTTCCAGATCCGTCCTACAATGGCCGGCCTCTGAGCCGCTGGCTTGAAGATCTTGCTGCCGGGATGCACCCGACACCCGAGTATCGCCAACGTGCCGAAGATGCGGTGCAGCACCTTCAAGCAACGCCACGTCCGGCCATGTCCGCTCGAAAAGTTGAATCAACCGCAGCGGACCGCCGCGTGACTCCAGCCGATCTTTCTGCGGTCGAACTGCGAAAGCCAATTCCTCCAATTCCTGAACTGCCGCGCGAGCGCCCACTCTTCTCGCCGAAATCGAATGCGGAACTGGACGAAATGCTGCGGCGTTTGCGCGAGCCTGCGACTCGAGTCGAGGCGCTGGGAAAATTACTGGAGGTCGCCAACGACTTCTTTGTTGCGCGGCGAACACACGCGGACGCGCTTGCAAAGAAACTGCGCGCCGACGCCTTCGCCGCGCTTCGCGATGGCCCTTCGCTTGAACCAATCGTCGAGGAACTGGCTGCTCGCATTCGGGATCGTTCCGCGTTGGCAGGCGAACGCGTCGCGTCGCTGGTTCCGTTGATGCGCCTTTCGAATCATGGCCCGCAGCGGATAGGCAGTGGGCTCGGTGGAGGCACTTCGGCGCTCGGTCGTCTTCTCATTAAAGGCACTGCGACAGCACGCAGATGCCGAGAAAGCATTCGCGAAGTTGCTCACGGACAGCGATCCGTCCGTGCGATTCTATGCGATCGTTGCCGATGGCGTGGAAAAGCATCCCGAAGAAATGAAAGCGCTGGCTGAGGCGGATGATCCAGAAATTGCGGAGCAAGCGCGTGAGCGGATCAAGCGCAACGTTCCGCAGGCTCGCTGACATCGTGACGATCTCGCGGCAAAAGGTCTTTTTCTTAAGTTTCGTTGCGGTTGCGCTGCTCGGATTCTTCCTCTGGCAAAGCTTCAATCCGCGCTACGTCAATCTGCCGCCAACGGCCACCGGCCCGTGGGTCGCATTCGGCGACAGCTTGACCGAAGGCTATGGTGCGGGCGCGGAGACGAGCTATCCCGCGCAACTCAGCAAACGCCTCGGCATTCCGATCCAGAACCTCGGCGTCTCCGGCGAGAAAAGTGCCGAGGGATTGAATCGGTTGCCGCGAGTGGAAGGACTGACTCCGCGTGTCGTGTTGATCTGCTTCGGTGGGAACGACGTGCTGCAAGGCGTGCGTCGCGAGGAAATGATTTCGAACCTCAGCGTGATGATCGATCGACTTCACTCGCATGGCAGCTTCGTGGTGCTGATCGGCGTGCGCGGGGCGAGCATCGTTGGCGACCGGAACGCGAGCGCCTTCAAGCAACTGGCGAAGGAGAAGAAGGTGCTCTTCGTGCAGGACATTCTCGACGGAGTGCTCGGCTCTCCCAATCTAATGTCTGACTACGTGCATCCGAACGAAGCCGGCTACGCGAAGATCGCCGAGCGCATTGAGAATGCGCTGACGCCGGTGATGTCGAAGTTGCGTTAAATGAGATTGCATCGCGGACGCGCAGGGACTCTCGTCCCCGCGCGCCGCACCAACTTGGTCGCGGGTTGAAGAATTCAGATTGCGGATGCTGCGGCAAATCCGCCGCGCAAAGCTGCATCCTTCAACTTTCAACCTGCAACTGATCCTCACGCCATCGTCCCCACAATTTCACGGCTGCGGGCGCGCACGTTCTGCTGGCGCGCAACTTGGCGTCTTGCTGCCTCGATCTTCTCCTCGAACAAGCCGGGGAAGAACAGCAGCGGGAAGGCCGTCATCCACGCAACGGCGGCGGCCTCGTTGGCCGCGCGACGCAAAGGCGCGAAGAGATCGACCTGCACGGTGCCGTCCAGCGACGTCCGCAGCAGCCGTTGTTTCAGTTGCTCCAACTCGGTGTCGCGCGTGGCGCGAAAATGCGCCGCCGGAGCGGGCGCCACCTCGTACCGAGTCTCCGGCGCGAACCGGGGTCGGAGTGTTGTTCTCTTTCTGTTCATAAATCTGTCCGTTGTGTCGGGAATGCCTCCTGAAAGCACGAAACCCACGACTGCCTCAGCAATCGTGGGTTTGTGAAATCTTCTCGATGAGTGCTTTAGAAAATCTCCTTCACGATGCCGGCGGCGCGCTGGGCGTGCCAGAAGGACAGGCGTCCCTGGCAGCGCTTGGAGCTCGTTACAATCATGTTCGGCATCATTTGCACAGGCGCGGAAGAAACACGAAAGGGTGCGCCGAGTCAAGGAACATGAGACCGGTGCATCACTAATCGGTAATGGAAAGGCCGCTACGCCACCCACTGATTACTGTAAACTGGTCTTCCCCGAGAAACACTTGAGAGCCGTCACCTCAATGTTACTCTCCACACGTGAGCGAAGCCGCAACTCCCGAACGGAAGCCACTCAAGATGGTTGAGTGCGGCGGCTGTCGTTCAAAAGTTTTCATTCCATCAGACCTCGCCCCCTTCGAGTCGATTCCATGCACGCGCTGCGGCCATCCCGTGTTCATGCCGATGCGGCTGCGCCAATTCGAGCTGCGCTCGGTGGTCGCGTCAGGCGGGATGGGCACGGTTTACCGAGCCATGGACTTGTCGCTGCAACGCTTGGTCGCTGTGAAAATGCTGAAGCGCGAGATGGCCGAGGATGAAGAAGTGCTGGCGAGTTTTTATCGCGAAGCGCGAGCCAGCGCTGCGCTGAATCACACCAACATCATTCACATCTACACGTTCGATGAAAATGACGGCGCACCTTACATCGCGATGGAACTCGCCGACCACGGCAGTCTCGACACTTGGATTTCGCGCGACACACGGGTGCCGGAGTTAAACGTCCTGGACGTCGGCATCAAGATCGCCTCCGCACTGGACACCGCGCTCAAGCACAAACTTCTGCACCGCGACATCAAGCCGGGCAATATCCTCTTCAACGCCGAGGGCGAGCCGAAGCTCGTGGACTTCGGCCTCGCGCGCGATGCCGAGGACGAGTCGGCAGACAGTGCGGTGATTTGGGGCACGCCTTATTACGTGGCCCCGGAGAAAGTTCGTCGCGAGCGCGAGAACTTTCACTCCGACATGTATTCGCTCGGCGGAACGCTTTACCACGCCATCACCGGACACGTGCCGTTTGAAGCACCGACCGTGGAAGAAGTGATCTCGGCGCACGTGAATACTCCGCTCACGCCGCCGAATCTTGTCGTGCCGGAAATCTCCCAGGAAACCAGCGACGCGCTGATGATTGCGATGGCTAAGAACCCAAGCGAACGTTTCGCGACTTACGACGAGTTCATCATGGCATTCACCGCGGCCCGCAGTCAGTTGCTGGTGCAACAACTGCGCGCGCAACAGGAACCGGAGGAACCCACCGCCGAGCAACAGGCAGCGCAACGCAAGGGTTGGTGGGGACGCTAGCATTTCTGTCACACCAACACTTCCATTCTACCGCACCACTTCAAACGCAAAGCCCTTCAAATACTCCGTCTCCGGAATCGATGGAATGATCGGGTGATCGGGTGAATGCCCGTACGTCGCGACGCGGCGGAGTACGTGGCGCGTGTCGAAGGCGGCAGAAAGAATCACGTCCTGGAACAATCCCGCGTCCACGTGGTGCGAGCAGCAGAAAGTCGCGAGCGTGCCACCGCTCTTGAGCAATTTCAGCGCGCGCACGTGAATCTCTTTGTAGCCACGCAACGCATCCCCGACTGACGCGCGGTTCCGCGTGAAGGACGGTGGGTCGAGGATGATCACGTCGTAGCGTGGAATCAGCTTCTCATTCGGCCCTGTCGTAGTCTGCGCTTTGAGCCAGTCGAAAACGTTCGCGGCTTCGAAGGAGCATTTTTCCGCAATGCCATTGGCAGCGGCGTTGCGCGTCGCGGCGGCGATTGCTTCTTCGCTTTGATCAAGTCCGTGAACATGCGCCGCGCCTGCGTGCGCCGCGTGCAGCGCGAAGCCGCCGGCAAAGGTGAAACAATCCAGGACGTTCCCGCCGCGACACAGGTCGCCCACGCGCCGCCAGTTCTCCTGCTGGTCGAGGTAGAGGCCGGTCTTGTGTCCGCCGGCGAGGTCAGTCAGAAACTTCAGCGAGTTGAGTTTCACTTCGATTTCTCGGGAAGCTTCGCCTGCAAGCACTCCCCGTGATTCGCCGAGACCTTCGAACTTGCGCGACGCCACATCGCTGCGCTCCATGATCGCGCGCGGAGAAAAAATCTTTTGCAGTGCGGCCACGATCAACGCCTTGCGCACATCCATGCCGAGCGCGGAAATCTGAACAACGAGAACGTCTTCGTACTTATCCACGATCAGGCCGCTGAGGAAATCGCTCTCGGCATTCACGACGCGGAACGACGTCGCCTTGGGCATGTGTTTCTGCCGCACGGCGAGCGCGGCACGAATGCGTTGCTCGAAGAAAGCTTCATTCACTTCCACTCGCTCCGGTGCGAGGACCCGAATGTGAATCTTCGACTTCCCATTCCAAAATCCAACACCGATGAAGCGCTGCCGATGATCTTTCACCTGGACGAGATCGCCATCATTCGGCGGTGCGGTGGTGCGCAAGACAGCGCCTTGATAGATCCACGGGTGGCCGGCGAGGACGCGATCTGCTTCGCCGGGTTTGATCAGGACAGTCGATAACGAATTCATTGTAAACATGCCGTGCTGGCGGCGCGTGAACGTGAAGGACGACTCGCCATGTGCCAAGAGGTTTCTGCGCAGCACAATCGCCGCTTGGCATCCGGGCATGTGATTCGTACCTTGCGCGCGTGCTTGTCGTCTTGAGATTCATCGCATTGATGAACGCCGCCGTGTGGCTCGGCGCTGGAATTTTTTTCACGCTCGGCATCGGCACCGCCGTGTTCTCGCCCGAGATGAAGGCGACTTTCGGGGATTACTACCCGGGCATCGTCGCGCAGATTTTTCTCAAGCGGTATTTCCTGATGAACATGATCTGCGGCGTGATTGCACTCGCGCTTTTCTGTGCAGAAATGTTTTACACGCGCCGCCGCTTTCAGAGGTGGACGTTCGCTTTGTTCATGGTGCCGCTGGTGATCGGAGCCTTCGGCGGACTTTACCTCCAGCCCAAAATGAAGCCGCTGCACCAAACGAAGTATCAAAGCAAGA
>JBBRBM010000047.1:0-33571 GCA_038205745.1 Verrucomicrobiota bacterium
CAATTGCTGCTGCTCGGGCGAAATGTTTGGCCGATGTGCTCTTTTCATCGGCTCACCTTTTAAAAAATGAAAGGACTTGTCCAGCTCAAAATCGCAGGCCTCTACAAATCATTCGCTTAGCGGTTCTGCAACTCCGCCATACTTTTCCTTGTAGACCGGAGGCACCCCTTCAACTGCGGGAACGGACTCGTCCCGAACGCGCATCTTTACCGGGCTGTAGCGGATCGGCAGGCTTACAGCGCCGTAGCGGGCGAATTCAACTGGCGGTTGTCTCTTCAATAAGATGTTATATGCGTTTTGGGGTTGCGTTCAATGGGAGTGTTGCGACGTGGTCGCCAGTCTCCGGCAAGGTTTGGCGAACTCGCGCAAAGTTTGGAAACGGCGGAAGAAAAAAATCCCCGCAGCCAGCAAGTGACTGCGGGGCGTCTCAAAAGCCAGGGGATGAAGACCGTTCGAGCGAACTGACCAAATCAGATTGTCACAAATCTGGCCTAAAGTGGCGGGTGAACCCCGTAAGTGGCTGGTAGAATTGGAGCGAGCGAAGGGATTCGAACCCTCGACATTCACCTTGGCAAGGTGACGCTCTACCAGGCTGAGCTACGCTCGCTTCCGTCCGAAGAGCGCCGTGAAATTATGAGAATGCGCCCCGATTGCAAGTCCTCTTTTTGAGAGCGGCGCAGATTTCCAAAATGCCCCTTCAATGCGCTGCCACGCTGCGGAATTTTTCGCGCAGAGCCGGAGCTCCGCGCTCCTCAGAAGAACGGATTGTGTTCCTTCTCTTCCGCCACTGTCGTCAGCGGTCCGTGACCGGGGCAAAGCAATGTGTCGGGAGGCAAAGAAAATATTTGGGATTGCACGCGTTCCTTCAATTGGTCCCACGAAAGATTTCCTGTCGCGAGTGAACCGGCGAAAATCGTATCGCCGATGATTGCCACGTGTGGAACGTCCTCGGAAAAATTTCCAACCAGATAAATCACCCCGTCCTCGGCGTGGCCGACGGTCTCGCGGTTTGTGATGCGAAGGCTGCCGAGGTGAACGCAATCGTTGCGCCGGTTCTTGTGCTGCGGCGGCGCGGTCTTTGAATCGGTGTGGATGAAGATTTTGGGGAAACGCTCACGGATGGCGCCCATCGCCGCGATGTGATCCTCGTGCGTGTGTGTGAGGAACAGGTGCTTCAACAGAAGTTGTTCCGCATCCACGATTTTGAAGATCGGCTCCGCATTCCAGCCGGTGTCGAAGAGAGCCGCCTCGCGCGAAACCTCATCCCAGACGAGATAGCAATTCACAGTGTTGCCACCCTGCTCGGTCGAGATCATGCGCAGTTCGCGCCAGGCGCTGGTTTCCTTCGGTCTCGGAAGCCAGCCCTTCGCCATCTGTTCCAGTTTCGGTGCGTTGAGCTTCAGCGCCTGCGCCAGTGCGGTATAGTTCACGGATTTAGTTGGCTGGCCGGAACTTTCCAACTCTGTGAGTTCGTCAATACTCAGGCCGGCTGCTTTTGCCGCCACTTCAGGCGCAACGTTCGAGGCCTTGCGAGCTTTGCGGATGATGTCCCCCAGGTGATCTTCCAAATTCATGCGCGGCAGAAGATACGGGACGGCGTAGGTGAGGAAAGTGTTTTCGACCGCGCGGCAAACGTTTCGTGTGCGTTCGTTGACATTGCTGCGGGCGCGTCGTAAACGTTCGCCCGCAAAGGTCGTATGCCCAAAGTCACTGTGTTACCCGCAAATCTTTCCGCCGAAGTCGAACCCGGCGAACTGCTGCTTGAAGCCGGCGAGAAGGCTGGCGTCGAGATGGAAGCCGGCTGCTTCAACTGCTCGTGCGGCACCTGCGTTGTCGAGGTCGTGAGTGGAATGGAGAATCTGGCCGAGGCGACCGCCGAAGAACTCGACGTGCTTGATGCGTGGAACAAAGACCCCGAGAAGTTTCGCCTGACGTGCTGTGTGCGCGTGGAGAAGGGCGACGTGACGATCAAGCAACCGCATTGAATTTGCGATGGGCGATTTTCGATTTACGTACCGGTGGTGAATCCGCGAAACGCTTTCCCAACTCCGACTCGCGCGTAGATCACCATTCGCAAATCCTCCATCGACAATGCTCTTCGGCGCTCACATGTCCACAGGCGGCGGCGTTTGGAAGGCGCTGCAACGCGGCACGGGGATCGGCTGCGATGTCGTCCAACTCTTCGTTAAAAACAACATGCAGTGGTTCGGCAAGCCGTATGAGCCAAACGACCTCGCGCTCTACGCGAACGAACTTGCCTCGCAAAAATTGCGCGTGGTGTTTGGCCACACCGGCTACCTGATCAACCTCGGTGCGCAGCCCTGCGAGAATCGCGACAGGTCGATCAATTCGTTGATTCAGGAGATTCATCTCGCGACGCAACTCGGCGTTCCGTTTCTCGTCATGCATCCCGGCGCGCATCTCGGCGCTGGAGAGGAAAAGTGCCTGACTCAGATCGTGAGCGGGCTCGACGAAGTTTTCCGCGCGACAAGAGATTCACCCGTTCGCATTGCGCTCGAGAACACTGCTGGTCAGGGAAGTTGTCTTGGCCATCGTATCGCGCACCTCGCTGCGGTTTTCGACGCCGTCGAGCGACCGCAACGGTTGGGCGTCTGTCTCGACACGGCGCATTTCTTTGCGGCTGGCTACGACATCCGCACACCCAAAGGCTGGGACGCCGCGATCGAGGAAGTGGACAAGCTCATCGGCCTCAAACAAGTCCTCGCATTCCATTTGAACGATTCCAAAACGGATCTTGGATCGCGCGTGGATCGCCACGAGCACATTGGGAAGGGAAAGATTGGGCGCGACGCCTTTCGCCACATCGTTCGCGATCCGCGTTTCAAGAATCTTCCTGGTTGCCTTGAAACTCCGAAGTCGAAAGACCTGCACGAAGACGTGGAAAATCTGGCGTTGCTGCGCGAACTCACCGAGTAAAGCGGGCGCGACTTAACGAAGAACTTCCTTGTCTGCTTCGGTGCTGGACTAATCCATCACGCTTGCCGCGCCGGGCGAACGAGAAATTGCCACGCCACGATTCCGGTCACGACGCAAATGCCGCCGCAGGTGAGATAAAGGAAATGAGGGTGCGCCTTGTAAGCGAAGGCGGCGAACATCGGGCCCGCGATGCGCGCGAGGCTGCCCGCTCCCTGGGCGATGCCGATCGTGACACCTTGTTCGGTCGCGGGAGTAAGAACCGAAAGCAGACCGAAAAGGGGTGGCCGCGTGAGACCAGAACCAATTGCCAGCACTGCCAGCGCTCCAAGCAGCAACCACCAGGCCTCGCCACCTCCACTGAAAAGCAACCGCCACGTGAGCTCACCGCTGCCGTGAATGAACGGCATCGGCGCGAGGCCAAGCCCCGTGAGAACGAGACTGATCGCGATGAGCTTGCGTTCCCCCATGCTCTTCACGATGCGTCCGATCGGTCCACCCTGAACGAAGGCACTGATAACTCCGGAGTAGGCGAGGAGAATGCCTGCGACTTTCACGGCGGGCGGAGTCTTGAGGGGCAAGCCGAAGTTGTTGGCCACGAGCAAACCGAGCGTGAGTTCAAATGCAGTGAAACAAAATGTCGCGAGAAAGAAAATGATCACGAGCAAACCCACCGTCGGCTGCGAGAGCGTGTGCTTCCACTGTTCCCAATGCGGACGAGCCGGCTGAGTGTGATGCTCGGCGGGCGTCCAGCTCTCGCGCAGGATGAAGAAGGCGAGAATCAAATTGAACGCGCACAGCGCCGCTGCAAAAATACCCGGGCCGGCAGGCCCCAGCCAATTGAAGCTCAACACGCCAATCGGCGGACCAAAGATGAAGCCCAGCCCGAACGCCATCCCGATCAGCCCCATGCGCTTGGAACGATGCTCCGGCGTTGTGATGTCCGCGATGTACGCTTGAGCGACGGTGATGTTGGCACCGCAAAGTCCGGCGAATGCGCGCGAGCCGATGATGAGCCACACGCCCGCCCCGCCGTCCACCCGAGCCGCGAGCGCGAACCAAACGTACGACACGACTGCACCAGCGGTGCTCAACAACAAAACGGGACGACGCCCGATCTTGTCCGAAAGACGTCCCCACACTGGCGCGAAGAAAAACTGCATCGCAGAAAACGCCGCCATGAGCAGGCCGAGTTCGAACCAGTTCGCCTGATAGCCCGTCGCGCCTTCCGCGTACTGCGGCAGCAGCGGCAGCACAATGCCGAAACCCACGAGATCAATGAAAACGGTCAGGAAGATGACCAACAGCGACGGTTTGCGGCTCATGCGATCAGAAAGGAAACGATCTGCGCGCAAAGTGTAGTTGCGCGTTCGTCGGCCTGGTGTTGTTCAGCGGCACGCGCGGAGGATAGGCGCGCGCATTCGGCAGTCAAGTTATGCGCCGAAATTCAAAGCAGGCTTGACGCGAAGTCCGGTTGTGATTGCATGGCCGCCAATGAGAACAAAGTTCCTCAGCATCGTTGCAATTTCAGTTTTGGGTTTCGCGCTTACGGGCTGCTTCACCGGAGTGGACGGACGGCGTGAACCGGGTGTTCCGTTGATCAAGGATCGCATCGTGCGGCTTTATGAGCGGCCGGTGCTTCAGGTTTGGGCGGCCGCCAAAGACGTGTTGAATGCGACCGGCACCATCGTGAACGAAGACGTGATGCAATCGACCCTGTCGGCGCGCGTCGACGCCAAGACCGTCCGGGTGAAAGTCGAAGAACTCGACAAGAAAACGACGCGTCTGACGGTGCAATGCCGAACGAAGATGGGTGGCACTGATCTCGATCTCGCCGGCGAAATCGACAAGCAGATCGCGATTCGACTCGCGACGGGCACGCTCTCGCCGGTACCCGCGCCGAACGCGAAATAAATTCCAACCGCTCTGCGCCGCGAGCGCAGTTTACGAAGAGCCGAGTTTCACGACTCGGCTTTTATCGTATCGTTTCACTTCCTGATTCAACGAGGCCAGCCGTTCGCGCGCAACATCGGCGAACGGCAGCGTGGGAAAACGTTCGATCAATCGTTGAAGTGTGGCGGCTGCGAGCTGTGTGTTGCCGGTGCAACGGATCTGGAGATCGGCGAGCAGATTCAGCCAGCGCGCAACGTGGCGTGGCGACTCTGTTGGCGCACCGATCAGGACTTCGAGCTGTTCGGTGGCGAGATCGAGCCGTTCGTAATGGTCGGCGTAAATTTTTGCCAGTTCTTCACGTGCCTCAGTGTCGTTTTGAAAAGCCGTGAGATGCTTCACGAGGCGGGCCGCCTCAGCCTCGGGATCGATCTCGACCGGCAACACGTCCTTGGGATTCATTTTGTGGGCCGGCACGTCGCTGCTTGGTTTCATCACGATGGTGCGAGGAGCGCGCGCGTCCACGAGTGTCGCAGTGTCAGCAAGGTGCGCCAGACGTTGTGAGGCATTGATTGCGATGTCCGTATCGGGAAAGCGCCGCACAATTTCTTCAAGGGCCGCGCGCGCCGCGTCCACATCCTGATCGAAACGGAGATGCCAGTCGGCCAGTGTGCGCAGGGCTCCGGCGATTTGATTCGGCGGGTGCTTGGGCTGCGAGCAGATCCGATGAATCGTGGCTTCCGCGCCAGGCAGGTCATTCGCATTCTCGGCCTGAATTTCGGCCAGCAACATCTGGCCACGGAAATCATTCGGAAACTTTTCGAGTTGTTCCTGGATTGCATACATTGCCTCGCGAAGGTGTCCCTGTTTTCGCTTCGCTTCGGCAGAGGAGTAAAGCGGCTGCGGTTTGCCTTGTTCACTGCCGCCATCAAATGCCGAAGTCAGGAAACTCGCGAACCATGCGGAGATGGAGCTTCCCCAACACAATGTGACGACGACAGCGAAGGCCAGCATACTGCGCATGAAGTGCCACGTGTTGCCGGTTCGAATGGTGTCGATGCCGGAATAGATCACGTACAGCAGTCCCGAGAGCGTGATGATCAAACGCGCGACGAGGCGTGTGGCGTCACTGCGTCGTTCGAGCGGAGGCAGACAGTAGGAACCCAGCCAGACAAAGAAACCGATCACTCCACACGCCATCGCTGAGATGATGAGCAACCGGGTCACGGCGCTATTTAGCGTCGGTTTCGAAACGGAGTCGAGTGCTGCCTTTGGTCTGGCGATTGCGGAGTTCCATTTCGCGCACCTGCCCGGCGCTGCGGTCGAATTTTCGAATCTCGAATTCCTTCAACAGCTTTCCTTGTGCGTCATACGCCTCGGCCATCAAGACGCCGGTCGTTTCCTGGTCGATCCACGTCACGACGCGCGAGTAGAGACTCACGATTGCCGGGCGGCTTTCGAGCACGTTGCATCCCCTGCCCTTCTTCATTTCGCGCGCGAGCAGAACTTGCTTTGGCCAATGGAAGAATTCCAAGCCAAGATCCAGAAGCGCGAAGTCGGATCCGGCAAATGTATTCGTCGCGCGATCGCCCACGAGCGACACCGATTCCTTGCCCGGGAGCTCGTGCGAGAACACGGACGGTTTCCGGGCGCGATGCAAAACCGTAAGCGTCTCGCGGCCCGCCGGTGTCTCAGCGATATAAACCTGCCGCCAGCCGTCGTTCGTCACCAGCACTTGAGACGTCATGGGAACCAATCGATCGTCGAACCTCGCGCGCTCCAATTCGAACGATCCACGGAACTCTGCATTTTCGGTGGGAGCCAGCGTGCGGACCTTCGATGCCAGCTCTTCGCCCGCTTTGTCGTCGTTGAGCGAAGGCATGATCGCCGCATCGAGACGCGTCGCGAGGATCAAAGCAAAGACCAGGTGAAATAGCTTCATTTCACCAGCGCGACCGACACCAGATGCGCGATGTCTTTCACGAAATGGACCTTGAGGTGTTTACGCACTTCGTCGGGAACCTCCGACCAATCGCCGCGATTTGTATCCGGCAAAATCAAGGTCTTCACGCCAGAGCGCGCGGCCGCCAGCACCTTTTCCTTGATGCCTCCGACGCGCAGCACGCGTCCGCGCAGACTGATCTCACCCGTCATGGCCACGTCCGCGCGCACGAGTCGTTGCGTGAGCAGTGACGTGAGCGCGACCGCGATCGTCGATCCCGCGCTCGGTCCGTCTTTCGGCGTGGCGCCGGCCGGCACATGAATGTGAATGTCGAACTTGTCGTAATCCTTCAGATCGATACCGAGCAGCTTCGCCTGGCTGCGCAGGTAGCTCAGCGCCGTCTGTGCGCTCTCCTTCATCACATCGCCGAGCGAGCCGGTGAGAATCAGTGAGCCCTTGCCCGGCATGCGTGTCGCCTCGATGAAAAGAATTTCTCCACCGACGGGAGTCCACGCGAGTCCCATCGCGATGCCAGCGACGGTAATTTTCTCCGCGTCGTCCTGCGTGAACTCCGCATGGCCGAGCAGTTTCTTCAACGCTTCCGGCTTCATCACCAGCGAGCCATTGTGATGTCGCGAACTGACGATGCGCCGCGCCGCCTTGCGCGCCAGCGTTCCGATCTCTCGCTCGAGCTGACGCACGCCGGCCTCGTGAGTGTATTCCTGGATGAGCTTGCGCAATGTGGCGTCCGGGAATTTCACCCCACGGCGTTTCAATCCATGCTCTTCGATCTGGCGAGGCACGAGGTGTCGCTTGGCAATCTGGAGTTTCTCCGCCGCGGTGTAGCTCGGCAGACGAATCGTTTCCAAACGATCGCGCAGCGCTGCATGAATGGGGTCGAGCCAGTTCGCCGTGGTGATGAATAGCACTTGCGACAAATCAAACGGCACATCGAGATAATGATCCGTGAAGGTGTTGTTCTGTGCCGGGTCAAGCACTTCGAGCAACGCCGCCGCCGGATCACCGCGATAATCCGAGCCCACTTTGTCCAGCTCATCGAGCAACACGACGGGGTTGCGCGTCTCCACGCGACGCAACGCCTGAATGATTCGACCGGGCATGGCTCCGACGTAAGTGCGGCGATGCCCGCGAATCTCCGCCTCGTCACGCAAACCGCCCAGCGCGATGCGAATGAATTTGCGACCGAGCGCGTCGGCAACACTCTTGCCCAGCGAAGTTTTTCCAACTCCAGGCGGACCCACGAGGCACAGGATCGGCCCCTTCAAATCGTGCTTCAGCTTGATGACGGCGAGGTAATCGAGGAGACGCTCCTTCACTTTGCCGAGGCCGTAGTGTTGTTCGTCCAAAACCTTTTCCGCGTGACGCAAGTCAAGGGTGTCTGCCGTTGTCTTATTCCAAGGCAGGTTGAGCAACCAATCGAGGTAGTTGCGGCTGATCGTGTACTCCGCCACGGCGGGCGACATTTGCGACAACCGATCCAGCTCCTTCAGCGCGACCTTCTGCGGCTCTTCGGGCAACGGATTTTCATCAAGCTGCTTGCGCAGGGCGGCGACTTCGCTTGCGGTCGGATCGCCTTCGCCGAGTTCGCGCTGAATCGCACGGATCTGTTCGCGCAGGAAAAAGTCGCGCTGGCTCTTCGCCATCGAACTAGTGACATCGTTCTGAATCTTGGAACCCAATTGAACCACTTCGAGTTCTCGATCGAGCAGCGGCCGCAAATACTCCAGGCGTTCCTTCACGTCCCGCGTTTCGAGCAAGTGCTGACGATCCAGCAGTGTGAGGTTCAGGTTCGCCGCGATCAGGTCCGCGAGCGGGCCCGGGTTCTCGGTGTTCATTGCCGCGACCTTTACCTGGTCGGGCATCGCCGGACTTAACTTGATGATTTCACGAAACCGCTGTGAGGCGTGACGCGCCAGGGCGGTCACCTCGACGCTCTCCGCCGACGTGTCGCGCATCACCTCAAACTTGGCGCGCAGGTAAGGCTTCTCGCTGGCGTAACTGGTGACTTGGATGCGCCACAAGCCTTCGATCAAAATCCGGATCGTGTTGTCCGGAAATTTGAGCATCTTCAACACGCGCGCTGCGCAGCCGTGCTTGTGAAGGTCCGCAGGAGTCGGGTTCTGCAACTCGGCTTTCTTCTGCAACACAAGACCGAGCAGGCGATCGCCTTCCACCACGTCATCGATCAGCTTTGTGCTCTCGTCGCTCTCGACGAGCAACGGCGCGACCATGCCGGGAAAGATCACGACGTCGGATACGCCGAGAATGGGAAGATTATTCGGAAGCTTGTTCGCAGCGCGCGTGATCGCCGTGTCGGACGGGGAAGCGCTGTCCGTTCCAAGAATGCTGATTAGCTCAGTGTCGGGTGCAGTCATCGATTCGTCCTTTGACATGAGATGCCGCCGTCCCCTTTAAAACCCAGATGAAAAATCACTTCTGCTTGTCGACGAGGGAAATATTCTTTTTCTTCGCGCCGATTGCTTGCGGCACATCGATGCGGAGAAAACCGTTTTGATAAGCAGCCTTCGCGAGGCTCAGATCGTATCCGGGGGGCAACTCGATCACACATTGAAACGAGCCATACTTGATCTCCATGACGAGGAACTTGCACTTCGGCGCGCGGCAGCCATCAGGACGATGTCCCGTGATGGTGAGCTGATTTCCTTCCACGGTGAGTTCCAGGTCTTCCTTGCGCATCCCTGCGAGCTCGACCTTGATGACGAGCATCTCCTCGGTGACGTAAACGTCCGTGTTGGGCACCCAATGAGACGTGGCGCCCTTGTCATCCGATTTTGTTCCGATGCTCCAACTGTAGAGCGAGGAGTTCACTTTCATGTGTGCTGCGGTACTGCGACGACAGTATTCCAGCGCATACTGCGGCGCAAGTTTGCATTCATCTCATCTTCACGATGGTTTGCGGTTGTTCACCTTTGCGAGCGTGGAAAATGATGGAGGACTTCGAGCCACCGCTGCCGCTGCAACCGCAATGTGTGTCTCGCTGGAAGCTGAATTTCTTCCGCCGGGCGCGACTCCACACCAGGATCGCTGCCGTGACGACAACGATTGCGAGCGCGGTGATCTGCTGCCAATCCATGCGTGCGCAACATAGCTGCGGACCTCGTTGGCGCAACTGGTTTTCCGTTTGCTGTGCGGCGCCGCGTTCGTAAGCTCGCGCGCATGTCAGGCAAAATTTTCACGCACACCCATCGCGTGAGTTACTCCGAGTGTACGATCGGCAACCACATTTATTACGCGCGTTATCTCGACCTGCTCGAAATCGCGCGCGGAGAATTCGTTCGCTCGCTCGGCGTCACCTGCCAGCAACTCCATGACGCCGGCACGATCTTCCCCGTGATCGAAGCGCACATTCGGTACAAAGGTGCCGCACGCTACGACGATCTGCTGCGCATCGAAGTGTGGATGAACGAAGTCGCGCGCGTGCGACTCAACTTCGGCAACCGCATCTTCAATCAACGCGACGAGTTGCTGATCGAAGCGCACACGATCCACGCCTGCACTGGAACGGATGATAAGTTGAAGCGATTGCCGGAGGAGTTAGCCCTGAAGCTACAGCCTTACCTGCGCGTGGGAGGTGTCTGATCACTGCTTCGCGGAAGTCGCACACACGCAGCTTCCTTATCGTTACGAACCAGCAGCAAGTCGCCGGCGAGTGCGGGCGGGTTCCAGGTTTTTCCAGAGAAAATTTTCACGCGAGAGAGTTCGCGGAACTCGGTGGGATTCGGTTCCACCAGCACGACATCGCCGCTCTCCGCGGTCAGAAGCAGCACGCTCCCGACGAGAATCATCTGACCGTGCCCGAAGCGTTCGCCTTTCCATTTCAATTCACCACTGCTCGCGTCGAGACACACGAGCGCGCCGTCGTCGAGTCCGTAAATGAAACCGTCGAGTGAGATCAGGTTCGCAAACTTGGATTTCAATCGGATCGACTTCCACACCTGTGTTGCGCGCCAGTGATTGTTCGTGTGCGTGATCTGAAGCAACTCGCTGCCTCCACCGTACCCTTGGGAAACCAGCACGCGATTGCCGGACAACGCCAGTGGCGTGCTCACGTGCGGAAACGAACTGCGCCACGGATACTGCCACAACACTTTGCCGCTCTGCTCGTCGTACGCGGAGACGTTCTCGCTGAAGACAATGATCTGCGATGTGCCACCGAGTGTGGCGCGCGCGGGCGAACACCAGTGCGGGCTGTCCTGACCGCTCGCCCACAACTTCGCGCCCGTCTCGCGATCGAAAGAGACCATCGCTGCCCCTGCTCCACCGACGGTCACAAACACGGCGCGCTCCGTAACGAGTGGCGAGCACGCCACACCCCATTCGGGCACCTTCGCGTTGAACTCGGCGATCGTGTTGTGCTGCCACACGACCCTTCCCGTCACCAGATCGAGGCAGTTCAAGATGCCGCGACCGCCCATCGTAAACACGCGATTCGATGAGATCGTCGGTGTCGCGCGCGGGCCTTCGCCGGCAATCGTTGTCGCGTAGCGCGATGGGTCGCTGTGCATCCACAACGTGGCGCCGCTCAACACGTCGTAGCACACAACGAACTCCTTTTCACCGCGCTGTTCTTGCGTGATGGCGCGGTTGCCTTCGATCGCAAAACCCGACCACGCGGCGCCCACCTCGTGACGCCACAGTTCCTGCGGCGGCGATTGTTTCCAATCACGCGCAAGTGGTGGGCCCCGCAGCACACCGTCGCGATTCGGGCCAAGGAACTGCGGATAGTTGTTCGTCAGAGTCGCAGTGGACGCGTCTGGCGATGACATCTTCTGAACGACGATCGTGGGCGATTTCTTCCATCGCCATTCCACGATGGGAATCAGGTCGCCTGTCACGCCCTGAATGCGCAGCGTGAAACGGCACAGCGCGATGATCACGATCGTCCCGATGAAAACCGTCCATCGTGCGCGCGGTCGCCAACCCGATCCGAACGGCACCCAAAGCAGCAGCGAGAAGAACGCGATCAGCAGGACGATCACCGTGCGCAGGTTGCGATCCTGGCGCTGGAGATCGCCGTGGAACCAGACGAATGCCAACCCGCCCAACACCCACAGCAGCGTGACCGCGAGCCACCATCGTCCAGCGTGTGGAAGGCGTTTCATGCGCGCGGTTGTCGCACGATCACGGTTTCACTTCGAGGCGGAAGAATTTGAAGCCGTTCGTGGAAGGCGCGGTGAAGGAGAGAATGGTTCCATTCGCGCGCATCCAATCCTGCGCCACCGACCATGCGACGAGATCTGAGCTGCCATGCACGCGATAGCTCCGACCCGGCACCGTCGGCCAATCGAGTCGCGTCACGCCGATGTTCTGTGTCACTGGCACAGTGAAGCGCAGCGCGGACGCACTGTTCGTCGGGTTCGTTCCCGCCATGAACTCGGCAAGGTCGGTCATGCCATCGCCGTCCGTATCCGTAAATTGCGTGCGTCCCGGCGAAACGCTGCCGAATTGATTTGTTTCCCACGCATCCGAAATCCCGTTCGAGTTTGCATCGGGGAATGTGTAAGTGCCGGTGAACACAAGAGTGGTACTTGCGACGAGTGAGTCCGATTGCGCAGCAGGTGTGGTGTAGAACGGAACCGGCGCGAACGTGACCGTGTAATCTCCAGGCGGTGCGTTTGTATTGAGGTAGCTCGTGCCCTGGATCGAAGTGCTGATCGGCCCGGCGATGGTGAATCCTCCCTGCGACAAGTTGTTCGTCACACGCAACGTCCCGTGCGGTGCCGTGGACATCGTGAGCGACACGTCATCAATCAGCCAGCCCGGTCTCGATGCGCTGTCGAACGCGAGCAACTGATGGTGCCACACGAGATACACGATCTGTCCGACGAATGCCGAAAGATCGACTTCTTCCTCATACCAGCCGCCCGAGATGTCCTCGAACGTCGCGACGGTCGTGAAGTCGTTGTTGTTTGTGAACACCAGGATTTCGCCGTACTCGAGCAGATCAAGTCCCGTCCGATCGCTGAAATCGTAGCTCGTCTGGAATCGCAGCGTGGCCGCGTTGCCGCCCGTGAGTTCAATCGCCGGACTGATCAGGAATGTGTCGATCGTGTCCGCGATGTCGCCTTTCAAACTGCTGCCCCAGGCGTTCGGCGGCGATACCGCGCTCGTTTCGACACCATTGTCCGGCACACCAAGCGTCCACTCTGTTTGCGAGTCATCGCCGTTGAAAACGCTCCAATCGCTCGCGCCAGAATCGAAGCTCTGCGTTACCGGTGGCAGCAAAGGCAGCAACGTGCGGAAGGTGTAGAGCTGGCCGTTGTTGTCGTCCATCGCCACATTCCCGGCAGCGTCGCGCGAGGTCACACGGAAATAGTAAACGCTGTCCGGCGCCAATTGCGGCAGCGTGATGACGTGGCTGAAATCGAGATCATCAGAATAGAGCGTCCGGCCAAGAAATGGACCCTCGCCGAATTCGACCAGCGCGTCGGTGATTTCGGAGGTCTCCCAGCTCACGACCGCCTCCTGGTAATCCGGCGCGACAGTGAGGGCGCTGATCACCGGCCTGCTCAAATCAACCACGGCGGTCGCCTCCAGAGTGATTCCGCCGGAGGCATCCAGATAAGTCGCGTAAACCACCGCGCCTTCGGACGCGCGCAATATTCCGGGGCCGGGAGCCGCCGCCATGCTCGCGAGGGTCGCAGTGCCACGGAACAATCCGCGCCGCGCCGTTTCGGTAAGCGTGACCGGAATGTGATCCGTCACCGTGCTCGTATAACAGTCTATGGTCATCGTGCCTGCGCCTGCCAGGTCCGCATCCGCCACTTCGATGGTCACCGTGTCAGGAATCGTGTAGCCCTCACGATCCAGGGCGAGAGTTCCGATGCCATCAAGTCCCGGCACGAGGAACTGCAGGACGCGCCGGAGAATCATGCCGCGCGAGTTCGGTCCTGTGCCGCTGGCGGGAATGGCATCCAGCGGGAAGGCGAAGAACACCACGCGCCCGGCGCTTTCGTTGCCCACGCGCGGAAAACTCATCGCGCATGGCTCGCCAGAAATCGTGTCGTAAAACACTGGGTTCGCCGACCGCTTCAAGCCGAAGATGTCCGAGAAATCCGGGCCCAGCGTGAGGAAGCCAAGGTCGATCATCGGATGCATCGAGTAGTCGAGCGCCACCTGCACGCCTTCGCCGATCGGATCGCTCGCCTCGCCCTCGATCTCCGGCACGCCGTGGTCTTCGTCACATTCCGGGCACGGCTCGAAAATCAAAGTGTTCGGGATGAAGCGCACCACGCGAAACACATTTGTCCTGAAGGCTGACGCGCCCAGCCGGCTCAGGATTTCCATCGACGCCATGAAGAACGAACCGCCCGCATCGAGATACTGCGTGATCACGCCCTGCTGCTGCGCGGTGAGCGTGTCGCTGATGTTGTAGCTGTCGTTGATGCGCCACATCACCACCTGGTAGGGCAACAGGCGAAGCAACGTCGGCGAGCTCGATGAGTTGGTCACGTTCAACACGTCGAAGCTCACGCCGGCGGCCGCGAGCGCATCGGTGTAAGTGCTGAGCGGCAGCGGTGGCGTTTCGGGATCGGGATCCTCCGTGAAGGCATTCACCAGCAGCACAGTCGCTGCGGTCGGCGCGGTGAAGACGAAATTTGTACCGAAGCTGTTGTTGGTCGCGGTGTTGCCTGCCGCATCGGTGGACGAGACGGCGTACTGGTAGGAACGCCCCACGATCAGGTTCGTCAATTCCACCGCGTGCTCCGTCACCAGCGCCGTGTTGGTCGCGGCGCGACTCAGCGTGCTGTTCGTGTTGAATCGCACCAGCGATGTCGCCGGCTCATCCGTCGTCCAGACGATCAACCCCTGGCCGAATCGATCCGTCGTCATGACGCCGCTGATAATGGGCGGTTCCAAATCGCCGACCGCGCTGGCGGTGCGGGTGGCGCCTGCGGAGGTGTCGAAATATTCGGCGCGAATCCAATCTCCATGCGCGAACTGCAACTGGTTGTCGTTCACAGCAGCGCCGCTGGCCGTCGCGACCGTGCCGGTGTAGGTGCCAGGAGATTGCGCCGGTTTCAACGCCACCAGAAATCCGCCTGTCTCGCTGGCGCTCATCAATGTGACGTTCACAGTCGGCTGCGAGCCGAGATCGGCATCAATCACCTTGATGTGGATCTGTGAAGGAACGGTGTAGCTCGGGCGATCGAGCAACACGACGCCCTGTCCCGGCTGAGGCATCAACGCCGAGGAGACGATTGCGAAATCCTGCTCACTCGATCCGCCGTAAAAGACCACGTTGCGCGCCTTCACGCGCACGGTGTATTCGCCCACCATCGGTTCACTGATGTAAATGCCCTCGACGTTGTTCAGGTTGTCGTAAGCGGGTGCGCCGGCGATCGATTCACCTTCATCAAATTGATTGCCGTGAAACACCTGTCCATCTGGCGCCACGACTTCGAGATCGAGATCATTCACCAGCGCGATCAACGCACCGGGAAAGCCGGGCACGTCGGTGTAAGCCAGCGTGATGACCAGCGGCTCATTGGGATCGATCACCACGATGCGCCGTTCGAATTCCTGACCCGTGGTGAGCTTCACCGATTGATCGATGTAATCGTAGGTGCGGGAAGAACTCAGCAACATCTCAAGATCGATGCGGCCCCAGCCTTCATCCATGTTCGGCGTCGGACCGGTCTCGATCGCGTCGTCCATGTCCCATGCGGAATTGATGAGCGCGGCTTTGACGAGCGCGGGGGACGGAGTCGCGTTGGTGTGTGTCTCGCGAAAGTATTGAACGAAAATTGCGGCGGCGCCGGACGCGTGCGGGCCAGCCTGGCTGGTGCCGCCTTGGAACATGTAATATTGCGAGATGTCGCCCCACGCGAATTCGTCGTTGCCCACCGGCGAACGCAGCGAGGAAATCCACGTGCCCGGCGCGACGAGATCCGGCTTGATGCGCCCATCTTCGCACGGCCCGCGACTCGAGAAGTCAGCCATCGTCTCGCGTCCTTCGGCGTAGAGGAAATAATCGAAGCGATCGTTCTGCGATGCGCCGGTGGCAATCACATTCTTCGCCACAGCGGGACTGCCGACTGTTTGCTGGCCGGGCCCGGCGTTGCCGGCAGAGAATTCCAGGATGTATTGCTGGTCGCCAATCACGCTGGTATTGCCATCGCGCACCAACGCATCGAATTCAGCGGCGCCCACGTCGTAGCGGCCTTGCGTGTCGTCGCCCCAACTGTTCGAGCCGATGTCTGCGCCGGCGTTCATCGCGTCGGTCGTGAGCGCCTGAAAACTTGGTGGCGCTTCGTAGCCGCCTTCGCCGTCGAAAATTCTTTGCGCGATGATGTGCGCGCCCGGTGCGACACCCAGTCCCCAGAGCGCGCCGTAGTCGTCGATTTCACCCGTGGCGCCATTCGCGGCAATGATGCCTGCCACGTGCGTGCCGTGCCCGTGCTCGTCCGAGGCGTCGGTCAACGATCCGTAGTAGAACAGCGCGTCCACACGCCCGAACAAATCCGGATGCATCAAATCCACATCGCCCACGTGGAGACCGCTGTCCGCCACCGCCACCTTTACGCCGCTGCCATCGTAACCGAGTGCTTGCACAAGAGTGGCGTGACCACCGCTGTCGCCGCTGATGATTTTTGACGCGGTCTCGTCCACCAGTTTCATCTTCGGCGCCGCTTCGACCCAGAGGACGGCGTCGGATTCTGCGAGTCTGGTGAGTTGCGCCGCGTTGACCGTGCCGCGCCAGATGTGTCCGATGCGCAACGAGGATTGCGATCCCACGCGCTTCAAGAGGCCGCGCGCTGACGCCAGTTGCTGCGGTGTGGAATCCGGCGCCAGCATCACGCTCACGTCGACGTCGCTGAGACCTTGTTTTAGCGAAGCCACCTTGGCGTGCAGCTTGTGCTCGGCTCTGAAGGGGCCGGTCCAGCGCACGAACGGCAGTTGCTCGAGTTCCTTCAAGCGCGCGCCACTCGCGCGAGCCACGAACGCATTGTCGGGAACGTATTGAATGACGGACACACCGCCCGCGCGCAGTTGTTCCAGCCATTCATTTTTCGTGGGGCCCGTGAATTGGATGAGGAACAAACCGGTGTGCGGGAGTTCAATCGCCTTCGCCGCGGCGCGCGCCGCGCCTTTTTCCGGCGTGACGATCGGTTCATTGCGCAGGCGCAAGTGAGAGGAATCAGCAACGGCCAGGAAGGCAGCGAAGAGAAAAAGCAAACACGCAACAGCTCTTCCGTGGCGCTGACGGATAACGGAAATCACACCGGAAGATTAGCGCACAAAGGCGAGAGTTCAAAGTTCAACCTTCGGCAGGCGCGCCTTTTTCAGTGGCCACGCGCCGCCTCACATCTCAACCTGCATTCCCAGCTCGATCACGCGATTCGCCGGGATGCGGAAGAAATCGGTTGGCCGTTGCGCGTTGCGGGCGAGAAACGCGAATAGGCGCTCCCGCCAGATCGCCATGCCGGGATGTTTGGTCGGGATGATGGTTTCGCGGCTGAGGAAGAAGGTGGTGGTCATCCATTCGAATTTCAGTCCGCGTTTGAGCGCACGGTTGAGGACGTCCGGAACGTTCGGATCTTCCATGAAACCGTAATGGGCGATGACGCGATGGAATCCCGGCCGCAGAGTTTCCACCTGCACGCGTTCGTGTTTGTCCACGTGAGGCACGTCCTGAACGATGATGGTGAGAAAGATCACCTGCTCGTGGAGAACGCGGTTGTGTTTGAGGTTGTGCAGCATGGCGAGCGGGGTGGACTCGGCGTTGCTGGACAAAAAAATCGCCGTGCCCGAAACACGGTGTGGCGCGGTGGTTTCGATGTCGTCGAGAAAAAGCGTGAGCGGAATCATGCTGCCGCGCAATCGTTCGCCCAGGACGCGACGTCCGGTTTTCCACGTGGTCATCACCGTGTAAACCAGCACTGCGACGACAATCGGGAACCAGCCGCCATGCGTGATCTTCAGGAGGTTCGCCATGCAGAGTGTTCCTTCGATGATGAGGAACACGCCGCAAAGCAACGCGGTGGGAACCGCCTTCCATCCCCACAACCGTCGTGCCGCGAAGTAGAACAGGATGGTCGTGACAAACATGGTGAAGGTCACCGCCACGCCATACGCCGCGGCCAGATTGCTAGATGATTTGAACCCGAGCACCAGCCCGATGCAGGAGAACATCAGAATCCAGTTCAGGTGCGGCATGTAAATCTGTCCGCGCGTTTCGGACGACGTGTGATCGATCTGCATGCGCGGCGAATAGCCGAGTTGGATCGCCTGCATCGTCAGTGAGAACGCTCCGGAGATCAGCGCTTGCGACGCAATGATGGCGGCGCTCGTGGCGATCACGACCATCGGATACAGCGCCCATGGCGGGCACAAATTGTAGAAGGGATTGTCCTTCGCGCTCGGATCGGTCAGCAGCAATGCGCCCTGGCCGAAGTAGTTGAGCATCAACGATGGCAACACGAGCGCATACCACGCCACGCGGATGGGACGGCGGCCGAAATGGCCCATGTCGGCATAGAGGGCTTCGCCACCAGTGATGGCAAGCACAACGGCGCCGAGAACGAAGAAGCCGAGTTTCCCGGCGTGCATGATGAAGTTCACCGCATACCAGGGATTCACCGCTGCAAACACCGACGGATCCCGCACGATGCCCCTGATGCCCAGCGCGGCGATGGCGATGAACCACACAAAAGTGATGGGGCCAAAGATCGCACCCATGCGAGCGGTGCCGCTGCGTTGCACGGCGAAGAGTCCCACAATAATGACGACCGCAATGGGAATCACATAGGGATCGAACTTGGGTGTCGCCACCTTCAAGCCTTCCACTGCGCTGAGAATGGAGACGGCTGGCGTGATGATGCCGTCGCCGTAGAGCAACGCCGCGCCAAAAACGCCGAGGGCAATCACCAGCCGTGGAATTCCGCGGGGTCTCTCTCCGCGTTTCTCCGGCATCGCAAGGGCCATCAGTGAAAGCACGCCTCCTTCGCCTTTGTTGTCCGCACGCAGAACGAAGGCGATGTACTTCACTGAGACGATGAGCGTGAGCACCCAGAAGATGAGAGAAAGGACGCCGAGCACATTCGTGCGGTTCACCGCCACGCCGTGCAGTCCGTAAAAGCACTCGCGCACGCTGTAGAGCGGACTGGTGCCAATGTCCCCGTAAACAACACCGAGCGCACCAAAGGCGAGGAGCACAAGCGCTTTGCCGCGCGGACAAGGAGAATGTCCGTGCGTCGAAGTTGAACCTTCCGTCGGTGTTGTGGCACCGACGGTCGACTCACCGCTGCTTTTGCTCATAGAACATGGGTGACGCGCTTCTTCGCCTCGAGAAATCGGCGAATAACGGCGATGTCTGAAAACAATTCGAGCCGGAAACCCGTTGGCTCCCGACTCTCGACGTTCGACTTCCGACCACTTTCACGCGTGCTTCCAACTGCCGACGAGGTTAGCTGACGGGCTGGGTCTTGAAAGTGACCTGTCCGGCGTTTCGCACCGAACTACGCCCCCTCCCGGTTCCGACCGGGAATTGGTTCCCACGCACGCGGCTTCAGAAGCGCCGCGTTTAGGCTGCGGGGCCGTTTGTGGCAGAAGCGGCGAAGGGTGTCAAATCAGGCACCGACACTCGCCACACGGCCGAGTGAACGGAAGTGGCTTTGGAAAGCATTCAAAATTGCGGTGAATCCAGCTTTCAACCGAAGGCGCTACTTCTTCGTCTGCGTCTGCATCCAAAGAATCCAATCGCCTTCGCTTGGCGTGGGAAATTGCGCGGCGGTGTCAGTGACGACGGCGACGGCGGCGGTGGATTCGCCAGTTCGCGGATTGAACCACTTCACATCAGGTGAAGGTGGCAATGCTTCGAGTTTGATCTCCACCGTGCGATCCTCGGGCACGTAAACGACCGTGAGATCTTTTTTCTCCGTGCGCGCACACGCCACGTATTTGCGCGCGCTTTGCAGGCCGGGATTGTTCACCACCATCTCCGGCACTGGACGCAGCCGCTGGAAATCGATCGAGGTGAAGAAGTTCACCATGTTGGTCATCTGCTCGGCGCCGGGCATGCGCAATGCCTGGTGCCACGGCAGCGGCGTTCCGGTGCCGGAGTGATCGGTCGGCGGCTTGGTGCCGTCATCCCATCCCCAGACTCCGTGAGCGCCGTAGCTGACGCCTGCCGTCGGACCATTGAGCAACGACCAATACAGGGTGCGTCGCACGAGATCGGCGCCAAGCGGCTTCTTCGAATCGTAAGCCAGATGCCCCTCGTATGGCGGCTCGAGATTGATCAGCACATGGTGCGGTTCGATGTTCCATGATTGCACCAGTGGCCCACGCGCGAGCCAATTGAGCGCGTCATCGCTGTCGCCGTGGCCACTCTGATAACCGATAATGTCGAGCCACTTTTCATCTTTGAATTCGTTTTGAATCCAGTGGCGCCCCTGCGGATGCATCACGACTGGCGCGTGAGGAATATCGCCGAACAACGCGCTGCCAATGCGTTTCCACTTTTCGCCCTGGCTGCCGAAATAATGACCGTCACCGGCGAGAATCCAAACCACGTCATTCCCCTGCCATCGCGCGACCATGTAGCGCGCGAGGAGGATCGCCTGATCATCAGGAAGGAACGCGCCGGGATTATTGCTCGCGCTGCGACCGGCAATCGCCCAGAGCAACACCGGGACGTTCACGAGCCCGGCCTTGTTGACTGCGTCCGCTTTGGCATCGAGCCGGCGGAAGAACTCGGGGTTCACCGAAATCTTTTCTTTGCCAGTGAACGCGAGAGCCCCTGAAGCATCACCGTCCGGCGCCGCGCGCCATTGTGTCGCGACCCATTGGACCGCGGTGAACTTCTGGCGCTTCCGTTCGTTCAAATAGAATTCCCAATCCTTCGGCGTCGAGAGCAACGCGCCATTCCACGCTGTATCCGCGAGCCAGAAGAAAGGCGTCGAGTCGGCATGTTCGAGCGTGAAGTGATCGCGCGCCACGCGCACGGGGCCGTGAGTTTCGAGCGCGTTCTTGCCGGTGGGCGCGGTGCAGATGAACGTGCCCGACTGCAAGTGAAGCCCCGTATTCGCCGCGTCCGAACAGATCGTCGCCCAGCCCCATTTGCCCGGCATGTCCGGCGAGAACCGCACGCGCCATGTTTTATCGCCATCCCAGAAACCGTAAACCTTGTTCGTCTCGCCCAGCGGCGACATCAAGATAACCGTGAGTGTCGCGTCTTGAATCGGATTCGCATACTTCACTTTGCTGGTGAAGCTCTGCTCGAAGCGTCCCCACTTCGGCACGACAACCTCCTTCGCTTGCAGTGCAACGAGATTGAGCGCAAACGCGATGGCGACAGCGCAGCGCAACGAAAGTCGGATAGCGTTCATAGTGCTTTGAAAACTTGCGCGATATGACAGCAAGCGCGGCGCGGTGTCAAACGGAGGAGAGATAATCAGTGAATCAGTGAATCAGTGAATCAGTAATCAGTCTTTCGCCTTTAAGCCCTCTTCTCTGACTTACTGTTCACTGTTCACTGATTCACTGATTCACTGTTTCACTGACTCCGGGTTGGCGAGCACCTTCTCCGTCTGCTTGAACGCGGCACAATGGTCGCAGCGCGTCCATTTCCACCACAGACTACTTCGACGCTGCTTCGAGCGCCTTGACCACCATGCCCGGCGTGATCGCTTCGGGCAGGACGATCGGTGGTTTCGTGGAATCCTTCGGATAGACAATGACCAGCGGCACGCCGGCGCGTCCGAAGCGCTCGAGTTCAGCACCGATGTCCGGCGGAAATTTGGTGTAGTCGGCGAGCAGTGCGGCGGCATTGACCTCTTTCACCTTGTTACGCACCGCCTGACTCTCCAGCGCAGGTTTCACCACGGTGTTACACGTGAGGCACCACTCGGCGGTGAAATCCACCAGCACCGGACGCTTCTCGCTCAAGTGTTCCGTCACAGCCTTTGCGCTCCATTTCTGCCAGGCGATTCCGTCCGGCGATTCCTGCAAGTTTTCCGATCCATTTCCGGCATCAGTGCTCGGTTGCCGCCAGCGCAGTTTGGATTCCAGCGCGAACCCCACACTGATTCCCAACAGCAGGAGGACGACGATGACCGCGAGGCTGCGTCGCTTGCGACCGCGCTGCACGAACTCACCGAAGACCCACGCCGCAAACGCGATCACCACGAGGAATACTCCCAGCCACACCACGCGCTTGCCGTAATGCGTGATCGTCAGCGTGAAGAGCCACATCGCCGTCGCGAGCATGGGGAAGCCCATCGCGTTCTTGAAGCGCTCCATCCATACGCCGGGCTTCGGCAAAAATTTCAGCAGCTTCGGATTCCAACTCAGCACGATGTAGGGAAACGCCAACCCGAGCGCGATCGTGACAAAGAACAGCACGATCATGTGTGCCGGTTGCGCGAAGGCGAAGCCCAGCGCCGGACCAAGGAACGGCGCGGTGCATGGCGTCGCCAGTGTGGTCGCCAGCACGCCATTCATAAAGGCGCCGGCGCTTCCATGTCGCGACGCCGCTTGTCCTGCCACGTTCATGGCCGACCCACCCAGCGTCAGCTCGAACACGCCGAACAGATTCAGCGCGACCAGTGTCACGATCGTGGTCAGCACGATGATGAATTGCGGATTGCTGAACTGCATGCCCCAGCCCGCTTTCTGTCCGGTCGCCTTGATGCCGATCACGAATCCCGCCAGCACCACGAACGAGACGACCACGCCCAGCGCGTAAAGCAGACCGAGCGTGCGCACACGGCGTGGGTGTTCGCGGCTTTGTTGCACGAACCCGAGAATCTTCAACGCAATCACCGGAAGCACGCACGGCATGATGTTGAGGATCAGTCCGCCGATGAACGCGTAGAGAAGAAACGTCGCCAAACTACCCTGCGCGCCGGCGGCAGGTGTGCCGGCGACAGCGCCAGGCGCAAGAGGCAACGCGACTTCATAACCCGCCAGTGCGTCGCTTTCTTTCCGCACGAGCAAGCCGCGAACTTCGCCCGGCCAATCGCCGTCCTGTTTTTCCGCAAACTTCCGCAGCAGCAACTTGCCCGGCGTGGCGGAAACGATTTCCGTCTTCGCGCTCACCGTGAAGTTCGATTGCGTGAGTGGAAAAAAATCGGGTGCGACTGCATCGGTGCTCCACTCGATGACGAGGGCGCGTTTCGCTGCACTCGCGGGTCCATCCCATCTCGCAACCGCCCGGCCTGGCAACTGAGCCGATGGCAGCTTCCGCTGCGCCTCGACGATCAACGCGGCCTCGGCACCCGGCTTCGATTCATTGCCAACGGTGAGCGTCGCGTGAACGAGATTGCTCCCGGGCACGCACGCCGTCTGGCACTCGAGCCATTTCACGAGTGCGTCGATCTCGATCGCGCCGAGCGGGGCGTTTGATGCGATCGCCACCGGCACGAGCAACACCGCCCGGCCGTGAAAGACGAACGTCGTGGAATCAACTTCCTTATCGATGAACTTCTCGGGCACCGGCCATCGAATCGCGCTGGCAGAAAGCGTCGCGGGCAAACTCCAGTGGATGGAAGTCGCGATCCCCGAGTCTCCGCCATTCTCCCAATACGTGTGCCAGCCCTCGTCCATCGTGAGCTCGATGGCCGCGGTGACCGTCTCGCCAGGCTTCGCGACCTCATGCGATAGAACGAGCCGCGCCTTGGTGTGGCGAGCGTTCTTCGTGAACGTCGTGAACTGCGCCGACGCGCCAAACCCCATTGCCAGCAACAGACAAACAATCCCTCTCGCTAAGCGCATGTCCGTAAGATGCAGAATCGTGGCATTTGTTCGATAAATTTTGTGGAGGAGGCGGCAGCGCACTCTTGCTTCTCCCGCCAGGAGCAAAGATCCCACTCATCGGATGCGATCGAAACGACGAGAAACAGTTTGGAGTGCGGCGACTTGTCGCCGCTTTTTCGCGGCACGACTCGTCGCGCCGCGGTTTGACGACAAGTCGCCAAACCCAAAAAGCGATGACATGACAAGTCATCGCACTCCAAAGCCACATCCCGCGCTTGCACACCAGCTCACTCATCCTTATTCATTCCCGGCTTTTATGACTTACAAGATCTCCCAACGCGCCGCGTCGCTCTCGCCCTCGCTGACTTTGGCCATTGATTCCAAGGCCAAGGCGATGAAAGCGGAGGGCCTCGACGTCGTCGGCTTCGGCGCGGGCGAACCGGACTTCGACACGCCCCAGCACATCAAGGACGCCGCCATCGCCGCGCTCAACGCCGGCTTCACCAAATACACTCCGTCCAGCGGCATCCCCGAGTTGCGCCAGGCCATCGCCGACAAGTTCCAGCGCGAGAACGGCCTCACGTACAAACCCTCGCAAGTCATCGTCTCCTGCGGCGGCAAGCACTCGTGCTACAACGTCATTCTCGCCACGTGCGAAGTGGGCGACGAAGTGATCATCCCCGCGCCGTATTGGCTCAGCTACCCCGAGATGGTGAAACTCGCCGGGGCAAAACCCGTCCTCATCCACACCACGGATAAGAGCGAGTTCAAGATCACTCCCGCGCAACTGCGCACCGCCATCACCGCGAACACGCGATTGCTCATTCTCAATTCTCCGAGCAACCCCACCGGCAGCGTTTACACGCCGGAAGAACTCAAAGCCATCGGCGACGTTTGCATCGAGAAGAACGTGCTCATCATGAGCGACGAGATTTACGAGCACCTCCTCTACGACGGCGCGCAACACAAGAGCATGGCCAGTTTCTCGCAGGCGCATTACGACCACACCATCGTCGTCCACGGATTTGCGAAGGCGTGGAGCATGACTGGCTGGCGTCTCGGCTTCCTCGCCGCGCCCGAACCCATCGCCAAGGCCATCGACGCCATTCAATCGCACAGCACCAGCAACCCGACGAGCTTCGCGCAAAAGGGTGCCGTGGCCGCGCTCACTGGATCGCAGGAACACCTCAAGAGCTGGCTCGCGGAATACGACAAGCGCCGCAGCTACGCGTGGAAGAAACTCAACAACATTCCCGGCATCACCTGCGTGAATTCCAAGGGTGCGTTCTACCTCTTCCCCAACATCTCGAAGCTCGGCCTCACCTCCACCGACTTCTGCGCGCGACTGCTCGAACAGGAGAAAGTCGCCGCCGTGCCCGGCATCGCCTTCGGCGCGGACGACTACATGCGCATCAGCTACGCCACGAGCATGGCGAACATCGAGAAGGGACTCGATCGCCTCGAGAAGTTTTGCCAAGGACTCGCGAAGTAAAGCGAGTCATTGAATGCCAATGCCAGGGCCAGGAGCCGCCTGCCGCGCGTCGTCCTTCACCACTCCGCTCATGTGCCACACGCTGAGGTAACCGTTGGACTCGTTGAACACTGCTGAACCGTTCGACTCGCTGGCTGCATCTGCCTTGCCCCAATGCACGCGAATTTCCTGATGCTCGTTGCCCCTGATGACCGGCACCCGCACCCAGATGCTGGCCGCGCCCTTGGCCGAATCCCACTCCTCGACCTGATACGCCAGCGCACCGACATCGCTCGCTGAGAACCGCACATCCGCGCCATCCGCCTTCACCTGGCTGAAGTCAAAGAAGTGTTTGTGCAACCGCACGAGCAGCGGGAAGTCCTTCTCTACTGCGCCCACCGGCAAGTTCGCACCGTCGCGAGTGGTGAGGCTGTAGAGCGAGCCGGAGTGCTGCCAGCCGGGGTATTCTGCGAGAGCAGGAGCAGCCAGAGCAACGCTCTGCCCGCAGCACAGCAAAGCGAGCAGCGGGACCAGCAGCTTTCGGACAGTGAACCTGCGAGTGATGTGTTTCACAAAGTGCCAGTGTAGCTAAGGATGTCGCCGACGACAGCCGCCTTCGCGGGCTTTCCGTTCAGGATCAATTTTGGCGCACCCGTCACCTTGAGCCTCATGGAACGCACGTCGCCGACGACCTCCACTTGGTCTCCTCTGATCCTGATGAAGGCCTGGTTCGTAAAAGTGAAACGCTCGCCGTCGCCTTCCAGCGTGACCGGTTCGGTGCGGCTGTCCCAGAAGGCGTAGAGCACGCGGTCATTGATGCCGCTGGCGGCTTGGCCCGCGAGCGCCACGGCAATGCCCTGTCCGCTCTGTGCGATGCGGCGGACCGATTGGAGTCGGGGCGAATTCTTCTCGAATGGCTCATGCACGGCCGCGAACACGGTGTCGGCCGTTTGCCGGCGCACGAGCAGCGTCGTTCCGCCGACTTCGTTGGACAGGTTGGACTTGTCGCCCTTGTTCGGCTCTTTGCCGGGCGCGCGGCGGCTCTCGGGCGATTTGCCGGCAAACACCTTGGTGCCGTTCTCGCCGAGCATGTGGACGCGGACACCGATTTGGCGATCGTACCACGCCGCACCCAGCACGCTGCCTGACACGTCCGGCTGCGCACAGTTCTGAAGCACGGTCGCCGTCCACGCGGCATCGCGCGGTGCGAGCTTGCGCACATCCTTCAGCGCGTAACGCTCGCGCTCGATGGGATCGGCAAGTCGCGCGGCAACGGCGCGGTTGTTCAAATCGTAAAGCTCGGCCAAGCCCAGTTCCTCGGTCGGCTTCCAATTCGCGTCGGCGGCGAGGTTGCCGATGCCTTGCACGTGCCAGTCGTAGCGATGCGGCTTGTCGCTCGTCAGCCGATAGAAGTCGCAGAGGTATTCGCGCGTGAGGAAGAGCGCGCGCTCCATGTCAACGCCGGGCCAGACTTCTTTTTCCTCCTGGCGTAAGTCGAGGCTCAAGGTGCTCCCGGCGAGGGGTTGGCGGTTATCGAGCGTGACCGTGCCGCCGACCGGTTTGGCGCGTGCGGAAATGAATTTCACCAACGGGTCGAAGGAATTGCGCGTCGGCACTTCGCCGATGGGATTGGGCCAGTGCGGGTGGTCCTTCTTCGGGTCGGCGTCGTTGAGTTGGAATTGTTGGTTGTCCACCAGCACACCGCAGTGACCGCGCGTGCTGTCGGTCCACGGACAGCCGCCGCCGTAGCCGTTCGAGATCTGGCGGTTGAGGTAGATGGGGCGGTTGAAGGCGTGGAAGCCGAGCAGCGAAAACGCATCGTGCGCGTAATGGACATAGTAGGTCGCGAGCTGGAAAGCGACGGCGGGCGCGGGGCTTTCCCAGTAAGCCGGGGATTCCTCGGCGCGAAGAAACGCGAAGCCGCGTTCGGGAGCGAGGTAGCTGGGTGCTGGCGGCGGGCTCGCTTGCTGACGCGCGCGGCTCTGAACGGAGCCGCGACCGTCAGGGAGCGCAGGTGATGCGCCACCGCCCTCGACGCTTGCTGACGCGCGCGGCTCCGTTCCGGACACAATCGGCGAGCAACCCCAAAACAAACTCGGCGTGTAAGCCGCCTCGCCCGGCGCGCGCATCTGCGCGAGGAAATAATCGAAGTGCGCGTCGGGCCACTTCGCGTGCGCCAGTTCAAACCAATGTGGCGCGAGCATCTTGTCCACCTTGGTGTTCTTGTGATCGCGCCCGTTCATGTTCGAGGCCATCCAGCGTTTGTTGCCGCCACTGCCGTTCGCAAGAAATCCCTCCACGATGCTTTTCTGAAACAGATACGGCGGCGCACCCTCGAAGCCGCTGCTGCGCGCGTCGCCCATGGTGATCTGCGGGTAATGCGGCAGCCCGCCGGGAATCTCCACGCGCGGCCAGCCGATTTCCACGACGCTCTCCACGTAGCGCCGCATGGTCGCACCGCCCTTGCCGGTGTAGCCGAAGCCGAGGTCATTCAATCCGAGGCGCTCGACGCCGCGGCACCAGAGGAACATCTCGCCAATCATCGAATACTGTTTGCCGAACTCCTCGCCGTAGAAACGTCCGTCCGCGAGATAGTCGTCGAAGTAAAACTTCCAGCCGCCGTTCGAGTTGAAGCACTGACGCACCAGCTTCTCGTCGCGCAAAGCCACCGCCATGAGATGCGCGGTGAGAGGGCGCGGCCATTGCATGTTTGGCAGCCAGCTCGTGCGCGTGAACTTCATCTTCTCCTCCTCGCGGTGGTGCTTGATGAAGTCGCGGAAGGTGTCCTCCAACCCCTTGCGCTCGACGTCGGTGAGGCGGTCGTAAAGCGCGTCGTAACGAAGCACGTGCAGGTACTGGTCGTAGTGCCGCCCGCCGCCGGTGTCGCCGAGAAATTTACGCGGGTCGTTGCCGATGAGACTGACGAGGTATTTTTTCTCGGCGTCCACGACCGACTCGTCCCCCATGACAACGATGCGGAAGAGATTGCGGAAGGGCTGGCCGACGCCCTTCTCCTTGAGCAGCGCGTCGTATTGCGTCTTCGCCCACGGCTCGGTCTCGATGCGCCGGCGGATGGCGGCGGACTCGTCGCGGGTCCAGAGCATGAACGGACGTTCGGCAGCTCGTGCGGACGAGGATACGAGGAGGGAGAGGAAGACAGAAAAATGCAGGATGAAAACATGGAAGGAACATTTTCCTGCACCCAACTTTCCTGTCGGTGGTGAAGTGGAATCGCTTGCTGACGCGCGTGGCTCTGCTGGCGAACAGAGCCGCGACCGTGAGGGAGCGATTAACGCACCGACACAGCCGAGCGCCCCGCTCGCTTGCTGACGCGCGCGGCCCTGCTTCGGAACGGAGCCGCGACCGTCAGGGAGCGCTGACCGCAACGAACTGGTCGAGCGGTTCGCTCGCTTGCTGACGCGCGCGACTCTATTTCGGGTGGCTCCATCGCACTTCACGTTTTTTTCATTCATCGCTTTTCAATTGTATCGTCTGCTCCGCCGACTGCGCCGTCTTCACCAACGGCTCCACGCCGCGCCCGAATTGCCATGCCACAACCTTCACGGCGATGGGAAACTTTGACCGCGCCGGCAACTCGGCGATGCGCAGCATCCCGTTCGTCACGACCGCTGGACCATGCGCCACGTAGACTTCCACAGGCAAACCCGCATCGCTCGTCGCGTTCAACTTCACCGGCGCGCTGTCCAGCTTCAGGCTTCCGATGGGCGCGAACGTGATGGCCTGCGGTTTGCCATTCTTCAATCCGCCGAATCCGCGCGGCAACATTCCGACGTGCTCGGTATGGCGATACTCCGTGTCGCCCTCGCTGAAGGCCATGAACGTGACGCGTCCGCCGTCACTCGCTGGCGCCAGTCCATCGAACGCCAAGCGAAATGTATTCGTGCCGACTGCGGTCACCGGGCCGCTCACAGTCTTCACGAGAATCGGCGTTGTCGAATGCCCCACGGGCTGTCCCGCCAGCGGCCAGCGCGGACCGGTGCCGTTGTATTGGCCGGGATATTTTTCCGCGTAATCGGGATGCACTTCAAAAATCTGCCCGTCGCCCACCCACTGAATCTTACTGAAGAAGAAACGCGCGCCGGCATCGACCGAGAACGGGTCGTTCCATTTGACGAACTGGTCTTTCTTGCCGGCGATGCCCTCGTGATAGGCCACCGTCGCCTCCGCCAGCTCGCGGTCGAAATGCCACGCAGCGTTCGTCTTTGGGCCGGCTAGGTTTTCGTGAGGCGCGGGGGCGAACCTGCCTGCGCTCTTGATCGTGAGGTCGGTGAGCCAACCGCTCGATGGATTGATTTCATGCAACGCAACGGGCTTCGCCGCATCGACGGGCCAGGTCGCCGGAATGCGCGCCTGCGCCGCCTTGCGGATGAACAGCGCGAGATATGACGCATTGCGCTCCGACCACGCGAAGTGCCCCGCGCCCGGCTCGACCACGACGCTGCCAAGGTTGCGGTCGTTCTCAGCGCGAAAGGCTGCGAGCTGGTCGCGTCCACCTTCCCATGTTTCGCGCCCGGCCTCGTTGCGCATCGTGCCACCGAATTCGTCGAACTGCCCGATCATCATCAGCGCTGGGATTCCCGGTGGAACCGAGTTCGAACCGCCGGGCACGCCGCCGCGATATTGCACGAGTCCAAAGCAGCGCGACGCAAATTTGATGGCGCAGTCCTTCGCCTGCGGCCCGCCTGCGGAATGGCCGACGAAGAACAGTGGCGCGACGGACAGTTCTCGATAGCCGGAAATGGCCGCGAAATCATCGAGCACCCTTTGCGGGTCAGCCGCACTCAGCCCGCACTTGAGGAAGACAATAGCCAGTTGCTCATCGGTGCATGCTTTTCGAATGACCGCGTCTTTTACGAACTCGCGTTCCATGAGCGTCATTCCCGCCATCACGACGCCTCGCACTTGCTTCGCCTGCGGCGGAATCCAAAGGAAGGCCTGGCTCTCGCTCTTCGCGGTTGCGACGGGTGCAGCGTACTGGAAGACTGCGGCCGAGACTGGGCGAGCAGCCACCAGACCGAACACGAGCGTGATGACCCGGCATGTGGCCGTAAATCGCTCCCTCACGGTCGCGGCTCTGTTACCAGGCGTGCCGCCCAGCAGAGCCGCGCGCGTCAGCAAGCGCGTCAGGCGCGAACCTTGAACAAATCGTCTCTCCGAATTTGCCGGCGTGCTCACCTGCCACTCTCCTTTCCTCGCACGACGATTAGCGCCGGGTTCACCGCGCCCCGGCGACCGTCGTTCCCTTCCCAGATCGCATGCACCGCATGTGCGCCTCGCGACGGGCCGCGCCAGTTGAATTGCCACGGGGGCGCAGTCATCTCGCCGAGCACGATGTCGCCGTCGAGGAATTGCACCTTCTTCACCGCGATGCCTTCGCCAATATTCACGCCGAGATGGACGTCCACGCCCGGGTTGAGCATCAAGTCACGCGATGATTTTTGACTCCACGCCGGCAGATTGGCGGAACCGTCAGCGGCAGACGCCTCAAGCACGACGGGCGAATCCTTCGTCTGCCACGCTCGCCAGACGAAGGCGACGGCGCGATTGGGAAACCATGCCGCGCGCGATTTCTCGCCCTTAAATCCTGACCACGACTCGATGGACGCCCATTGATTGGAAATCTTCGTCGTGTCACCGAGCCAGCCGTCTTCGAGTTTCAAGTCGCGCAATTTCGGCGGCGCGTCGAGCGCGGACGCATCACGCGGCAGTCGCGCCTCGATGACAGCGTTCATCCACGGAATCTGCATCGCAGCGGAGTTGCCGTAGTCGTGCGCGCAACCGTGCTGCACACCCAGCGCCCACGGCCAGTCGCCGGCGCGCGCGGGCAGGAACTTGTTCGTGATGTCCGGCAGCATTTTGAAATCGTCGGGAATCGTGCCCAGCGTGAAGAGCATCGGCACAGACTTGTCGGTCGGATTCAGCCTCGTGGAGTCCACGACCCACGCGCAGTCGATGGCTGCGGTGATGGCTCGCTCCGGAGTCCTGAGAATGATTTGCGTGACCCAACCGCCGGCGGAATGTCCGGTGCCCGCGAGCGGCAGATTCGGCAATTCCTTGTGCCCGCTCTTCGTGGCGAATTCCAGCAACGCGGCGTCGAGTGCCTTGCGCAGTTTCGTCGGGCGATTGTTCGCCTTGCGGTCGATGTCGAGCGCGATGTGTCCGAAGCCGATGGCGCGCCCTGCCTCAGCCCAGCGGTCGTCCGGCTTGAGCATGTAATTGGCCGCGTGAACGTAAAGCCCGCGCAAGACCGGCACATCGCCGGGGATGAAGATTTCCGCCGTCACCTCGCCGAATTTGTTCGAGAGCACGAGATCGTTGGCGGTGAGACAGGCGGGCGTCAGCAGGAACACTGCGGAAAGCAGGAGGAACCGCAAGGCGCTTGCTAACGCGCGCGGCTCCGCGAACCGAGCCGCGACCGTGAGGAAGCGATTGGCGCGTGAGCCGATCCTAGGCATTCGTCTGCCCCAACGCTTGCTCACGCGCGCGGCTCCGTTCCCAGCAGAGCCGCGCGCGTGAGCAAGCGCCCTGGCAATCCGGTTGTCACTCCCGGATTCACGCACTCGGCGCTCCCTCACGGTCGCGACTCTGTTAGCGGCGCACGCCGGGGGTGGCATACACCGACATGGGCTCACCTTGTTCATAAAGGACATAATGAATAGCTCCTTCCAAATCTTTCTGGTTCCACAAATAGCGCGTGCTGCCGTGGCGCGCCCAACGCTTGCGATTCTTCGCATCCATTCCAGCACGATTGAGAGCGCGTGTGGCGTAACTTTTGAAATCGTTCATCACCTTCTCCGGTGCGTCGCCTGCCTGCACAACGACGTGAACGTGCGCCACACGGACATGCGCCGCAAACAACCACCACACGCGATGCGTGCATACTTCGCGGATGGCGGCGAGGACCACGTCGCGCCGGGTCGCATCCATTTCGTACGGCGGTTGCTCCAGGCGTTCGCGCTCGAAGTTTTCGCGCAGCGGATTGGGTTTTACGACGAGCGTGCCAAAGACATTGTGCTGGCGGTCAACCGAGCCGGCAGCGTCGCCATGCAACCATTGGCCGTATCCCGAGAAGGTGATGAAGTAGGCGCGTGGCACCGTGGGAGAGGGCGGGATTTTCGGTTCCGCCAAAGGAGCCGGCAGCAGAGCCGCGACCGTCAGGGAGCGATTGCCGGTATCGTCGGGTTTGTCGGTGTTCATGTTTGCGCTTTCGTTTAATTCACGTCCTTCGCGCTTGCTGACGCGCGCGGCTCTGTTCGCGGAGCCGCGCGCGTCAGCAAGCGATGGGACGCCGTGTTCGCTCCCTCACGGTCGCGGCTCTGTTGTGGGTCGACCTTCAATCCAGCACCACCTTCTGGCCGTCGAACGAGAGCGTGCGTGCGCCAACACGCAGCTTGTCGCCCTCTGCTTTCACCTCGGGCGCTGCGCCGCGGCCCATCGTCAGCACGCGGAAGTTGGTCTTGCCGGCTTTGGCGTCCGCCACCCGCGCGGTCGCGCCGCCTGTCTTGTCGCCGTATTTCCCCAATTCCTTTTCACTCGCGACTGCGACCAGCACCGGCGCGCCGCTCTTGCCGCTGTAATCCACGGCGATGCTGTAGCCGCCGCCGCTGACCACGCCGCTGCCGTCTTTCTCGGCTTTGTAGTAGCTCGTCTGGCACGGCGGAAAGCCGGCCAGGCGCACGCGCTCGCCCATGCCCCACACGAGCAGGTCGGGCCCGCCGGCGCTGATGTTTCCCTTGGGACCGCTGCCGAGCCACGCGCTCACCACCACATCGTCGGCACCCTGCCAGCCGTTGCGGAAAACGTACCAACCATGAACACGGTCCACGCTCGTGCGACCGAGCACGTCAGCGGGATTTTTCTCCGCGATTCCGATGGGCCAGTTCACCAGCGCGAGAATGGCACGGTGCGGATAGTTCGCGGTGTCGCGGCGGCTCTGGTCCGTCGCGGCGGCGTAGTGATTGTAGAGCCAGAGCAACGCGGGTTTCGTCTCGTCGGGAATCGCGCCGAAGCCCTGGCTGAACCAGCCGCCGTGACTGAACCCGCCGTTGCCATCGAGCATCCGCTCGTTGCCGTAGCTGCTCGGTTTGCGGCACGGGTAAACCGGCTGGCCCTTCGCATCGGGCAGAACTTCCATCACCCAGTGCAGCGTCATCCACGAGAAGTTTGGGCGCGGCGTGATGCCGTCCTTGCCGAGCGCGACCTTGAACGCCTGCACCAGCGGCACGAGTCCGGGATTCGACATCATGTGCGCCGGCCCGGGGCCTTCGCTGTAGAAACCGCCGTCGCCGTAGCCCGCGGTGACTCCGCGAACCATGTTCTTCTCGACCGCCGCCAGACAGCTTTGGAGCAGCGCGCCGTCGGTGCCGGGGTCGCCGAGCAACGCCAGCACGACGAGGCCCGCGCCGAGCTGCGAGCCCCAGTGATTGCACGCCGGCATCTGATGCGGCGTGAGGCAAAGGGCTTTGAGTGTGTTTCCTTCCGCCTTGCCCCATTCGCCCGATTGCGCGTCGTTCCAGTTCTGCAATTCGAGCGCGGCCTTGCGACGAAACTCTTCCGGCCAGCCGTCGTAG
>JBBRBM010000048.1:0-33432 GCA_038205745.1 Verrucomicrobiota bacterium
AACCGCCCGCATATTCATCAACCCTGAAGGGGTTGCACGGCGTGACGGCGATTGAGCCTGCGGTCGGAAGATGCTGCAACCCTTTCAGGGTTGAGGCCACGCTCGGGTGCGACCCAGGGTAGCCTCGTGGACTCGGCAACCCTGAACTGAGGGCTCCAATCCTTTCAGGATTGAGCAATGACTCGCCGCATTGTGGGTAATGACAAGGGTTTCAACCCACGGTACCGGGATGCGGAATATTGCGTCGCGTAGCGACGCTCGACCTGTGGCGACGAATGCCTTCCTCACCCGTCGCTACGCGACGGGATGCGTAGGGAACGGCGATCTGTGGGTTTAAAACCCACGGCTACTTTCATGCATCGCTAACGCGATGCCGCAGCCGAGCGACCGGCTCCCGGCGGGTGGTTTTCTCCAACTCTTTCTTCCGAAGCGTGACGCTAGCGCGCTACGCTCCGCGCATGTCACCACCACGCCTGATCGTCCTTTGCGCGATGTTGTGCGCGTTGCGGGTGTTCGCCGCGCCGTTCAGCACGAACGGAAACCGACTCGCGTATCTCGACAGCGACGATCCGTTTTATCCCGGGCTGCATTTTCCGAAACTTATCACGCCGCAATGGGTCGGCGAAGACGGAGTGGAAGCCGTCGTGATCCTCGCGATTGATGACATGCGGAACAATGAGCCGAAGTATGAAGCGATGCTGCGGCCGATCCTTGAGCGGTTGAAGAAGATCGATGGTCGCGCGCCGGTGAGCATCATGGTGAACACGACTTCGCCGACGAATGCGCAGTTGCAGACGTGGCTGAAGGAAGGCGTATCACTGGAGTGCCACACGATTGCGCATCCATGTCCGCTTTGTCAGAAAGGCGACTTCGCCGCGGCATCGGCGACGTATCACGACTGCGTGGATCTGTTGAACACGATTCCCGGCAATAAACCCGTGGCGTTTCGAATGCCGTGCTGCGACTCGATGAATTCACCGACGCCGCGTTTCTACGCGGAGATGTTCAATCGCACTTCGCCGAAGCAAAATTTCCTCACGATCGATTCGAGCGTGATGGTGATCCTCACAACGAACGACACGTCGTTGCCGCGCGAACTCGTCGTGGACGAACAAGGTCGCGAGCGTTTCCGAAAATATCTTCCGAGCGAAATCAACGCCACGACCCGCGTGAGCATGGGATCGTTCACCACTACGATCGAAGATTACCCGTATCCGTATGTGATCGGGAAGACGTGCTGGGAATTTCCGTGCATTGTCCCGAGCGATTGGGAGGCGAGCAATCTCCACGGCTCGACCAACGCCGCGACGGTTCGTGATTGGGAGCGCGCGCTCGACGCGATCGTGCTCAAGCAAGGCGTGATGACGTTCATCTTTCATCCGCACGGCTGGATCAAGCCGGAGCAAATGGTGCAGTTCATCGACTACGCGGTGGCGAAGTACGGGAAGCGCGTGAAGTTTTTGAATTTCAAGGAGGCGCAGGAGCGTTTGCCAAAGCTGCGCGTTCAAATGGGTGACGAAGGAATTGGAGCCGGGGACAAACGAATTGGAATGGAGAACGGCGTTCGGCTGCTCGATGTGGAGAACGATGGCCATGTAGTCGCCGTGCCGTTGCGAGGGTTCAGAGAAGAAGAAAGAGACGCGGTGCATTTCGGCATTCTCGAAGGCGGCGGTCTGCCCGTCGCAATCTGTCGGACCAACCTCTACCGCTGTTCCCGCGTGGCAGAATCGACCTACTGGTGGTCACTCGACAAACGCGCGACGTTGCCGTTGGAGGCAGGCAATTCTCTCGTCCTTCGCGACATTGATCGCGATGGACTGTGTGAACTGGTGAGTGACGCCGGCATCTACAAGTTCAGCGAAACGGATCGGAAGTGGATCAAACTTCCATTCACTCTCCCGGAAGGAACGCGCCTGTTGGACGACCAAGGCCGCGACGCCGGTCTGCGCTTCATCGATGTCGATGGCGACGGTTACGACGACATTCTTTTCTCGAACTCGGAGCGATATTCGCTGCACCTCTTCCGCCAGGATGATCGCAAGCTGCGGCTGAAACCGGGATGGAGCGACGAAATCGTTTCCGGTCTCCGTGGTGGCGCCGGTCGCGCTGCGACCGGCGATGCGTCGCAGCGCGACGCATTCCACCTTGATCTGATCCCGCCGATCGTTCGCGACGGAACGAATCGCAACAACGGCGTCTGGTTCGCGCGCGACACGATGTGGATTCAAAACGAGGACACGGCGCATCTGCCGGACAAAGTCGATCGGCGGACGTTCAAGCAATTGCTTTCCAGCGCGCAGCCGCGCGCGATGTCGCCGGCAGATTCCTTGAAGGCGATGCATGCGCGGCCCGGCTTCAAGGTGGAACTCGTGGCCAGCGAGCCGTTGATCGAGTCGCCGGTGGCGTTCGAGTGGAGCGCGGATGGAAAACTCTGGGTGGTCGAGATGGGAGACTATCCGCTCGGCATTGATGGAAAAGGGAAGGGCGGCGGGCGGGTGCGCGTCCTTGAAGACACAGATGGCGACGGGCGATATGATCACGCGACCACTTTTCTCGAAGGATTAAATTTCCCGACAGGTGTTCATCCGTGGCGCAACGGGGTGATCGTCAGCGCGGCACCGGACATTTTCTATGCGGAAGACACGGATGGTGACGGGAAGGCCAATCATCGCGAGCCGCTTTTCAGCGGATTCAAGGAAGGGAATCAGCAGCATCGCGTGAACGGATTTAGTTACGGCCTCGATGGCTGGCTTTACGGCGCGAACGGGGACAGCGGCGGGAACATTAGGGCCGTCGGGCCGCGCACAATGCCGGGCGCGCCCCAAAATGTTTCGCTGCGTGGACGCGATCTGCGCATTCAGCCGGACAAATTGTTGTTTGAGACCATCGCGGGCCAGACCCAGTTCGGGCGACATCGCGACGATTTCGGGAACTGGTTCGGGAACAACAATCCCACGTGGCTCTGGCACTATTTCTTTCCCGAGAACTATCTCGCGCGCAATCCGTTGCTGCCGCTCAAGACAACAAAGAAGGTGCTTGCCGGCTACGCGGAATCCACACGCTGCTTTCCAGCGAGCAGAACGTTGTCGCGCTTCAACGACGCCTTTGCCGCGAACCATGTGACGAGCGCATGTTCGCCGACGCCGTATCGCGATGAGCTGTTCGGCGCTGACTTCGCAACGAGCGTCTTCATCAGCGAACCGGTGCATAATCTGGTTCATCGCGAAGTGCTGGAGCCGGACGGTGTCACCTTCACTTCACGCCGCGCGAGCGACGAAGCGAACACGGAGTTTCTCGCGTCGAGCGATAATTGGTTTCGTCCCACCATGTTGAGGACGGGACCGGACGGCGCGCTTTACGTCGCGGACATGTATCGGCTGGTCATCGAACATCCGGAATGGATTCCCGCTGAGATGCAGAAGCGACTCGACCTCCGTGCGGGCGCGGACATGGGGCGCATCTATCGTGTTTATCCGGAAGGTGCGACGCTGCGTCGCGTGCCGAACCTGACGAAGCTCAGTGCGAGCGAACTTGTTGAGGCGCTGGATTCCCCGAATGGCTGGCAGCGGGATACGGCGCAGCGCCTGTTGATCGAGCGTGGCGATAAGTCGGTGGTCGGAAAGCTGGAGAGTTTCGCGAAGAGCGCGAAGTCGGCGAAGGTGCGGGTGCAGGTGTTGTGGACGATGGGTGTTCTGGGGGCTTTGAGTGAGCAAGCGATCGTGACCGCGCTGAAAGATGAAAGCGCCGCGGTGCGAGAGCACGCGGTGAAGCTGAGTGAGAGCGGCGCGGCCGGCGGAGCAATTCGGGATCGAGTGGTGGCGCTCGCGATGGATGCGAATTCACGCGTGCGCTATCAGGTGGCGTTCACGCTCGGCGAGTGGAGCGACGCGCGAGCGGCGGCAGTATTGGTGAGCCTCGCGCGGGACGAGGATGAGAACATCCGCAACGCCGCGATCAGTTCGGCATCGCGTCACGCCGGAGCGATGCTTGCGATGGTTGAGAAGCTTCCATCCCAGGACCGCGCGTGGCCGATGTTGCCGATGCTGCGGAAATTGGTGGCAAGCCCACCCGTGCTTGCGACTTCAACAACCGTCATCGAAAGGACGAACCTCGTTTCTGCCGAACTGCGTGCCGAGCGTGCGCAAGTGGTCGCTCGCTACGCGGGTGTTGCGACGCTGGCGGGCGACTCGAAGAACGGCGCGGCATTGTTCACTCAGCAATGCGCGCAATGTCATCGTCTGCGCGGCGAGGGTGCGGAGGTTGGCCCCGACCTCGGCATCATGAGCGGCAAGCCCGTGGAGCAAGTGGTCGAATCCATTCTCAATCCGAATCTCGCGATGGATGTCCGCTATCAGGCATTCACGGTGATCACGAAGGACGACGAGGAGTCGAGCGGTGTCATTGTCTCGGAGACGCCCACGAGCATCACCTTGCGCGGGCCCAACCGAGTCGACCAAATCGTGCTGCGGTCGCAGATCAAGGAGATGTCGACGGCGCGCCAGTCACTGATGCCGGAAGGTCTGGAGAGCGCTTTCACGCCGCAACAACTAGCCGACTTGATCGCCTACGTGACGGGGCGTTGAGGCAGATTAAGTGCTCGGCGTGGATTTCCAGGATCTCGGCAACGATCAGGAATCGTATCGCTGGAATTATTTGAAGAAGAACAACCAGGCCGGTGATCAGTGGAGCCAGATGATCGCATTCAACAAGATGATGAACCTGAACGGTGCGGCTCTCGACGCGCCGTCGCAGCGGTTCATGGACGTGAATGAGTGGTGTCGCGCGTTTGCCTTCGAGTCGCTGTTCGGCGTCGCGGACAGCTACGGTTTCGGGCTGGGGCACTACATCATGGTTTATTTCCGGCCCGAGGACGGCAGGGCACTGGTGTTTCCCTGGGACATGGATTTCGATTTCATTCAATCGACCAGCGCACCGCTGCTGCCGAGTGCGAACGTGACGAAGATTTTCAATCTGCCGGCCAACCAGCGGCTTTTCTACAGCCACCTCTACGATCTCACGACCACGACTTTCAACATCGGCTACATGAGCCGCTGGACGACGCACTACGCCAGCCTGCTGGGCCAGAACTGGAGCGGCGCGCGGGGCTACATCGGAGCGCGCAACAGCTACGTGTTGAGCCATCTTCCGACGGCGATGGCCTTCGCGATCACGAGCAACAGCGGAAATGATTTCACGACGAACAACAACCTTGTGCTGCTCACCGGCACGGCACCGATTCAAGTTGAGTGCATCGAGGCGAACGGCACGCGTTACGCCATCAACTGGATCAGCACGACGGCGTGGTCGCTCGCGGTGCCCGTTGGCGCGGGGACAGTTCTGGACCGAGCCGGGACGGCGCCGCTTGATGGCCCTGGAAGTCGCGCGCCACAACCACGACTGGGATGAAGTCTGGAAGCTGAATTAAGAACGATGTCCAGATGCACCCGAGCAGGCCAGACCCAATCTCATATCTTGGCAAATTGGCAATCTGGCTTCGTAACATTTCGGAATGAGGCAACGGGAGGGGGAAAATAGATGTCGTTGACGGCAAAAACGGATAAAATCGCTTCGGGATACCTTGATCGATCCGATTTGTGAACATCAGCGTCGTTGTGGTTGCCGCATTCGTGCTCACCGCAATCGGGCAGTCGCCGCAATTCCGAGGGCCGTGCGGCGGTATGACGTGCAGAGGTTGCCGGGCACACCCTCCGTGATCATCGCCTGCTCCTCACTCATCACGACCTCGGCATTCCACGACCAGCTTCTCATTTCCGCACTGGCAGGCGCCTCCAATTTCCGGGCCAGGAATCGCAATTTCCGGGAGGCACTACTTAGCCACTTGGCTAAGTGTGCAAGCAGTGAATGCCACTGCAAAGCGAATGGGCGAATACAAGACGCAAGCGGAGATCCTCAAGGCGCTGGCGCATCCAACCCGGCTTTTGATCGTTGACGAACTCTCCGCGGGGGAACGCTGCGTCTGTGAACTGACAGAACTGGTGGGGCACGAGATGCCGACCGTCTCGCGACACCTGTCGCGGCTGAAGTTCGCGGGCATCATCGAGGATGAGAAGCGAGGCGCGCAGGTGTTCTACCGCTTGAAACGGCGCTGCGTCATGGATTTCTTCCACTGCATTGCCTCCGTGCAAGCAGGTGACGATTGTGAATTGCCGTCCACCCGCGCCGTAGACAGGCCACGTTCTGATCGGCGCAACGCGCAACGCCCGAATGGAAAGGCAAGGTTATGACCAGCATCAATCACAGCATCACCGAAACTGCCGAATGCTACGGTGGCATTTTCCCGGACCCGGCCATGGCTCATAGGAATATCACAAACCGGGGCAAGGTGTTCAGCGCCCGCATCGAGAGCCATGGCATCGGCGTGCAGGACGAGGAACTGGCTGTGGACGAGACGCAGTGGCGATCCTGCATGGAATGCCCTCAATTCGATGGGTGCTACAAGTTAAGCACGGCCAGGTTGCTCTTCCAGACCGCCGTGCAAGCAAGATTTTAACTGAACGTGGGGATGTGGCGCTGCCGGCAGACAGCATCTCACCCTCGTTGGATGAATATGAAACTGCAGATCCTTGGAACCGGCTGCGCCAGGTGCAAGGCACTGATGATCGCCACCGAAAATGCCGCGCAAACGCTCGGTCTCCCCTACGAGCTCGAAAAAATCACCGACCTGCAACGCATCATGAATTTCGGCGTGATGATGACTCCAGCGCTGGTGGTCGATGGCAGGGTGAAGGTGGCGGGCCGCGTGCCCACGGTGGAGGAGATCAGGAAGCTGCTGGCCTGAAAGCCAGAAACGCCCACGTGAGCTGCAGGGATTGATGATGAAACTTCCGATCGATACCGCAGACGTCGCCATCCTCGGCGGAGGTCCGGGAGGTTACGTCGCGGCGCTGCGGGCGGCGCAGCCTCGTCGCCAATTCGGTGAAGCCAGAGACCACCATTGAGAAATGAACTGCGCAAGCCAGCCCGCGATGAGCGAAATGGTTGTTGCTGAAAAGGAGAAATAAAACACATGAACATTGCCCTCAGAATCACCATCATAGTCGCGCTCGCCGTGACCCTCGCCGCCTCCGGTGGCGTGCCTCCGGAGAAAAACAAAGCGCCCGCCCCATCGGGCCAGCCTGCTCCGCCGGTGACCGCATCCAACGCGCCAGCCTCCGGTTCCGGCGCAAAGGGGGCTCCAGGAGTCGCTGCCAAATTGCCCAGGCTGCTCGACCTCGGCGCCGGCAAATGTATCCCCTGCAAAATGATGGCACCCATCCTGGAGGGATTGAAGAAGGATTACGCCGGAAAGATGGAGGTGGAATTCATTGATGTCTGGAAGAACCCCGCCGCTGGCGAGCAATACAAGATACAGATGATTCCCACCCAGATATTCTACGATTCCAACGGCAAGGAGCTGTTCCGGCACACCGGCTTCTTCGGCAAGGCAGACATCCTAGCCAAGTGGAAGGAACTCGGAGTGAACCTAGCGAAGTGATACTGGCGCCATGGAACAACTCTTCACCAGCCTCAGTCACGCCGTCGAAGGCACACCCCTTCTGGCGTTGGGCGCGTCGCTGGTGTGGGGCATTCTCAGCATCATCCTCAGCCCGTGTCACCTCGCCAGCATTCCATTGATTGTCGGCTTCATCAGCGGACAAGGGCGCGTGAGCACGGCTCGGGCGGGCGGCATTGCGACCCTGTTCGCGGTGGGAATTCTGGTCACCATCGCCGCCATCGGCGCGATCACGGCGGCGGCGGGGCGGATGATGGGGGACGTCGGTCGTTACGGGAATTATTTCGTCGCGCTCATCTTCTTCGTGGTGGGCCTGCATTTGCTGGGGGTGATTCCGCTGTCGTTCTCCGGGCCGGGTCAGGTGGGCATGAAACGCAAAGGCCTCCTCGCCGCGTTCATTCTCGGCCTGGTGTTCGGCGTCGCGCTCGGCCCCTGCACGTTTGCCTACATGGCTCCGATGCTCGGCGTCACCTTCAAGCTCGCGGCGACGAACTTTTTTTATGGCGTGTTGCTCTTGCTGGCCTATGGCCTTGGCAATTGCGCGGTGATCGTGGCGGCGGGCACCTCCACGAAACTGGTTCAGCGCTTTCTGAATTGGAACGAACACTCGAAGGGCGTCACGGTCCTCAAATACGTCTGCGGTGTGCTCGTCATTCTCGGCGGCGTGTGGCTGATCTACTCCGCGCCGTGAAGCCGACACTGAATTATTGGAGGACAGACTTTCGTCGTTCGGGTTTCACCTTACGGGAGAGTATTCGTTCTCCCCTTAGCATCGCCCGGCGGCTTTTCTAAATTATGAATCCGAAGCGTCTGGTCATTGTTGGCGGCGTTGCCGGTGGAGCGAGTGCGGCGGCGCGGGCGCGGCGACTTTGTGAGCAATGCGACATCACGGTGTTCGAGCGCGGCCCGCACGCTTCCTTTGCCAACCGCGGTCTGCCCTATTTTGTCGGCGGCGAAATCGTCGCGCCGGATGACCTCCTGGTGCAAACTCCGGAAAGTTTGCGCGCCCGATTCAACCTTGATGTGCGGGTGAATAGTGAAGTCACGGGCATTGACCGTGCGGCTCGTCTGGTCAAAGTGCGCGAACGCATCTCCGGTCGCGAATATGAGCAGCCCTACGATGCACTGATTCTTTCCACGGGTGCGACTCCGCTCCTTCCGCCGATTCCCGGCATCGAACGCGAAGGCCATTTCACGGTGCGCAACATTCCCGATGTGGAGCGCATCAAAGCATGGATCAAGGAATGTCGCGCTTGCCGCGCCGTGGTGGTGGGCGGCGGTTACATCGGTCTCGAAATGGCGGAGCAGCTTGTCCGGCATGGCGGGCTTTCCGTCACCGTCGTTGAATCTTTGCCGCAATTGATCGCCCCGCTTGACCCCGAGATGGCAGCGTGGCTGCACCTCGAACTGCGCAAGCATGGCGTTGAACTTTTCCTCGGCAACCCGGTTGCGGTGCCGGGAAAAGGTGAGTCCGCCCGCGCGTCGGTGGTCGTGCTGAAAAGTGGCGAGCGTATGCCTGCCGATACGGTGGTGCTCGGTCTGGCCAAGGCCATGCAGGTGAACCCCAAAGAAACACTCTCCTGAGATGACCGCCCCCGCCAACAACGCCCTCGCCGTGGAAGCCTCCAACCTCACGAAGGTTTATGGCCACGGCCACACGGAAGTCGTGGCGATGCACGACGTTAGTTTTTCCGTGAAACACGGTGAACTCGTGGCGCTCCTCGGTCCGAGCGGTTCAGGGAAGACCACTTTGCTCACTGCGCTGGGCCTCGTGAACCCGCCAATCACCGGGCGCATCGCGCTGGACGGAAAGACCGTTCTCGAAGGAGAACACGCGCTCGCCAACTTGCGCACGCTGCGCCGTCAACGCCTTGGCTTCGTGTTCCAGAAAGCGAACCTGATTCCTTTCCTCACGGCGGTGGAGAACGTCCGACTCGCCTGCGAAATCAACGACCAACCCGCCCGCACCGCCTGCGAGCGGGCTTTGGAACTGCTCGGTTACCTTGGCGTGGCGGAGCGGGCGAACAATTATCCTTCGATGCTCTCCGGCGGCGAACAACAGCGCGTCGCCGTGGCCCGCGAGTTGGCGAACAAGCCCAGCTTGGTCCTCGCCGACGAACCGACCGCCGCGCTCGACGGACGACTCGGCCGTCAAGTGATGGAGTTGTTTCGCAAAATCGCCCACGAGCAGAATGCCGGAGTGATCGTCGTCACCCACGATCATCGCACGCTCGACGTGTTCGACCGAATTTATGAAATGGAAGACGGGAAGCTAAAAACCAAACCAAAGGAAAAACTCACATGAAACAAAACGTCACTCGTCGAAACTTCCTTGCCACCGCTGGCGTTGCCGCGCTGACCACTAGCCTTGCACATGGCGCGGAGGAAGCGCCCAAGGGCAAAGCTGTCAAAATCCTTGGCGTGGCTTGCAGCCCGCGCAAGGGCATGACAACGGCGAAAGCCGTGCAAGCCGCGCTCGACGCGGCCAAGAGCGCGGACCCGCGCATAGAGGTGGAATTGATTGACCTGGGCGGACTCAGCATCGCCGGTTATTCGCCCAAGCCGCCGCAAGATGACTTCACGGCCATCTTGCCCAAGCTCCAGGACCCGGCGTTTGGCGGACTCATCATCGGCTCGCCCTCCTACTTCCGGGGCATGAGTTCGCTCTGCAAGGCGTTCATCGAGCGGTGCGCGCCGCTGCGCGATCCGAAGATGCTCCTGGCGAACAAGCCCGTGGGCGTGGTCGCCGTGGGAGCCTTCCGCAACGGCGGTCAGGAGATGACCATCGAGCAAATCCAGGCGGCGATGCTGTGCTTCGGCATGATTGCGGTGGGTGGCAATGCGCCCGCCTTTCAAGGGGCGACGGTGCTTTCGACGAAAGACGACATCAGCGCAGACGAGTTAGGATTGGACACGGCCAAAAAACTCGGTGCGCACGTCGGGGAAATGGCGTTGCGGCTGGCGCCCAAGGAAGCGTAGCGCGGTTTACTGGAGGCGAATATGACGCGAGCGCAGTACTTCCTGGGGCTGCTCCTGTGCGCTGTGGTTGGCGTTGTCGGAGCCGCCGACAAGCCAACCGTTAAGCCCGCCGCGCCTGGGGGCGGCGGCGCCAAGGCAACGAACGAGCAAGTCATCGCTTACTACTTCCACGGCACGGTGCGTTGCGAGACGTGCCAGAAGATCGAACGGCAGGCACGCGAAGTCATTGAACAAACACTTTGCAAGACCACCCTGGCCACGGTGCTGGCTTTGAAGCGGAGCAAGAGCGGCCAGGCTCAGGATTTCTCCGCGCCAGTGAAGCAAGTCCAGTGCGCGTGTAGGTAAACCCATCTGTCATGACAACACCAAACCGGAGAGTTGAGATTATGAAATGCGACCAACGAAGGATTCTACGTCGAGGGTATGTGACCTTGCTCGCCAGCGTGGCAGCGATGTGGCTGTCCGCCGCGACCAGCTACGCGGACGTGACCACGCCGTTGAAGATCACAAGCTGCGTGCTGAACCAGGATGGCACCACTGCGGTTCAATGGCAGGGCGGTGACACAAACATCGTCATCCAGTTCACGGCGGGCCGGCGGTTTCCTGCGCGTCGTGGGCGCGAGCGGTGTGGGGACCGCGCCCATTCCGCTCAAGACCATTTCCCTGACGCTGATGGGCTGGCACGACCCGAAGTCGGATAAGTTCATGCGCAATTGCATCGCCTGTCACGGCACGCGGACGCAGGAACGCGCGCTCGACGGCACGACGCCCACGGCGCACAGCATCGCCGCTGCGGCCTTGTTTGATCGCCCGCGTTCGCACGCCTGCTGGGAAGGTGAAGAAATTCGGCAAGCGTAGCGGCTGCGATAGCGACGCTCAGGCTGAAAGGCTGCGAAGTCCCGAAAGATTGCCGCCCATACAACGCGGGTTAATCGCGTGTAGCCGCAGGGAAACGATTCCAGGATGGTTTCCAGCCAGGAAGGATGGCAGGGGCGCGTCACGATTCTGGCAATGGCCTTGTGCCCAAAATCATGTGCTCGACTTCGGCGGCGATGGTCTGGCGCAACTGGGCGGCGGCGGCGCGTTCGCGCGCCATCTCCGCCCACGCGGCGGTCACGCGCTCCACCAGCTTGCGCTGCACTTCCAACGGCGGAAGCGGAACTTCAAAATTCCAAATGTTTTTTCCGCCAATCGCATAGTTGCCGACGGCGGTTCGCGCGGCGGCTTCGATCTGGTCGCGCAAGAACGGCGTCTGCAACACGAGCCACAAATAATCGGGCCGGATAATTTCCGGCTTCGCGCGCACACGAATGACTTTGTCGGGGAAAATGAGGTTTGACTGATCTTCGGGCACGATTGCAGACATGCCGACATGATCGAGTGTGCCATTCGTGCGGCACAGCAGCACGTCGCCCTTGCGCAGGTCGAATTGCTCGCGAACGCGCAGGTTGTCGGCGGCAAATTTCTTTTCTGTCGGCACAAACTCGCCGCGCGTCACGGCACTGATCTTCAATATCTCCAACTCGGTCGGGACAGGCGATGGGGGCGCGGAGCAGCCGTGGCAAACCTCGGTAATAAAATCGTGACCGCGCGCCACAGGGAATTTTCCGCCGTAAATATCGCCAATGGTGAGCCGCTTGAATGCTGTGCTTCCGCTCCAAGTGGGCATGTCAGCCCAACGGATTGCGAATGACTTTGGCATTTGGCTGCTGGGCGCAGCCTTGAGACCGAGGTCTGCCAGAAAGCGCGCCGCGCTCTCCGTCTTGATCTCTTCCACGAGATTGGTGGCGGCGGCGATTTGCGCCTGCGCCGAACGCCAACGCTCCACAATCGCCCGCTGCTCGGCGCGCGGCGGCAGCGGCATCTCCAGCTTCAAGAATTCTTCCTCTTTGAAACGATTCCGGCTCACAGCGGCAGAGCCAACCGATGCGGCGTTCACCGCCTCAATAGTTTTGGGCAGCGTGCAAAAGAGATAGAGAAAGTCTGGCAACACGCGCTCCGCGTCAGGCATGAACTGGGAAAATTCGCTGGAAACGCACAGTCCCTCGTGTTCCCGTCCGACCACGGCAAACGATTCCTTCCACGCAAAAAGCCGGTTGTAGCTGAGCGCACCCGGAACAAGCGGCGTCACTTGCTTCGCGCTCATCCCGCTGCCAAGAACCGTCTCCCGATGGAAAACGCCTTCGGCATACCACTTCACGCCGGCCATTTTGTATTCCTTGTCGGGCAGGGCGGTTTCACGCGCCGTGAATTGCGAGACGACCTCGCCGATGCGCACGGACTGCCAGCCTTTGGGAAGATTGCTGGCGTCAAAGCTCCGCCGAAGCGGAATCCAACGGTCAAGTTCCGCAAACCAGATGAACGAGGCCCGGCCAGAAGCAGGCGGCGACTGCGCCGCTACTCCGCCGGGCCGTCTGCGAAAAAACTTTCGGGACTCCTTTGGAACTCGCGGTAAAGCTCCACGCAGGTTTTCCCGCCGCCCGCCGGTTGCCGCTCATTCGGGTAAAGCTCGTTCACGTCCGGCTCGCCCGTGGCGGTGATGCCGACGTGTTCGGCTTCGTAGAGAAAGACCGGATAGTTGAACCGCTGCTTGAGCAACGCGCGGCGCTCGGCGGAAATTTTCTCCGCCATCGTGCGCTCATAGTCCGCCAGTTCCTTGCGGAGCGCCTTCACCTTTTCCTTCGTAGCAGCCGAGGTGACGAGGCTCTGACTTTTCCCGTCGTCATCCGAACCCGATTTGAGCCTCCTTACGTCGGCTGCTACGGGGGATTGGGCGACTTCAATCGCATCGTTCAACCGCTTCGTCTCGCGGGCGATTTCATCGGCGTATTTCACTTCGATTTCGGCAAGGCTCTCGGCTTTGAGTTTGTCGAAATTGGCCTGCTCCTTATCGCTGAACTTTTGCAGGAACAGGATGGACGCCTTCACGCTCGCGCCGCTGCTGAAAAACGTTTCCGGCGGCAGGCTGATGACGGCGCGGAGAAACGCGCGGTCTTCCACGAACTCGCGCACATAACTGAGCGAGGGATTTCTCGCGGAGCAGTTGGGCGCGCTTGGCCTCCGGCAGCTTTTTCTTTTCCAGCTCGGTTTTGAACTTCGCGTATTCGGCGTCGGCTTCCGCCAGAATTTGTTCGCGGACTTTGGCGAAGAAGCGAATGAGAAAACCGGCCGAACCGCTGGCGGGATCGCAAATGATGTCGCCAAACTTCGGCTCGGCCATTTCGACCATGAAGCGGACAACTTCGCGCGGGGTGAAGAATTGGCCGATTTCTCCCCGGAATGTGCGGCCCAGGAATTTCTCGAACGCGATGCCCTTCACGTCTTCGCTGGTGTCGGAGAGGTTGTAGCGTTCGAGCAGCCGGACAATTTCGCGGACGGTCGGAAACTTGAGGCGGATTTCCTCATCTTGCGCGAACAGGACATTGACCGGCTCTTTGAATTCATCCGCTTTCTCGTCGAGGTAATCAGCGGTGAAACGATTGCGCCGGTCGCGCCCGCGCAACAGGCGACGCTCGAAGCAGACTTTCATGAACAGCACCGTCGCGATTTCATCGAAGGCGGCGGCGGGATCAAGATGCTCGCGATTGCGGATGACGTTATGACACTGGTGGAGCAGGTCGGCAAACTCGTCTTCCTTGAAAACTTTCAGCTTCTTGATGAGTTCCGTGATTTCTTTGTCGGAGGCATCCGCGCGCGGAATGTCGGTGATCTCCTCAGTGTAGCCGGGCATCCGGTCCTTCTTCACACGCCAGAATTTCGTCTCGCGGTTGTTGTGCGTGACAAAGAACGGGGCGTCCACAATGAGGGCGTCGCTTTCGCCTTGCCCATAGTCTTTGGTGGTGATGGCGGCGTTGTTGGACTTGCACTCGGTGATGATGAGCGGGGCTTCCTCGTCGGCTTTGTCCCTGGCCGTGCGCCAGATCACGATGTCCGCCCCGGCAGCAAGCACGTCCAGAGCGGCGGCGCGCTGCACACGATTGTCAATCCCCCGCAAGAACCCGGAGACCTGCTTCGCCTGCCATCTCGACAAGCGCGGCCAGCTTAGTTTTCCCCACGCGCATCCCGTGCTGGCCGGGAAAGTTTCCTGCGCGGATTGCCACAATCCCCATCAAGGCGCGGGCTTCGCGGGGCGGCAAATCCCTGCTGACGCACGATGAGACCTGCACGAAATGCCACACCGCGCAACGCGGCCCGTTCGCCTTCGAGCACGAAGTCATGCGCGACGGCTGCACCACCTGCCACAACCCGCATGGCACGGTCAACGCCAAGATGCTCACCTCGCGCAACGCGAACCTGTGTTTGAAGTGCCACGTGCAGGACGCCAACCGCAGCGTCCTGATCGGCGGCCTGCCGCACAGCGCCTTGCTGCGCAGCGGAACTTGCTGGACGGCCGGTTGTCACGAAGCCGTCCACGGTTCGCAAATCAATTCCACCTTGCGCTACTGAACCAACGCCTATGAAGCCACTCAGAAACTTGCGCACCGGCAACCAACGTAGCGGTGTGCGTCCTGACCGTAGCGCAGGTTTCCAACCTGCCGTATCGCCGACTTCCAGTCGGCAGAGCGTCGAAGCAAACGGCACGCGTGAAGACTCGCCGCGTCTGCGGATTGGAAATCCGCGATACAGCAGACTGGAAGTCTGCGCTACGAGTGAGGGCTGCACTGCGGTGGCCTAGCATTCCGGGCGCCGCGCGGCATCGGCGCGTCGTTCTACGACCTCGACGAGAAACGCGACACGGTCGAGGGTGAGATCAACCACAAGATCGGCAAGACCGACCTCGGATTGAAACTCACTTACGAAGGGAGCGACCGGAATAATTCGCTGAACTCCCAAAGCTTCCCCGGCACGCCCAACTCTTACGTCACGCAAAAGGAAGGCGTCACGTCGTTTTACTTGCGACCACCACGCTCGGTTTCCCCAGCATGATGGCCGCGCTGTCCTGGGTGGACGACGTGCTCAACCAGAAATAATGGTGGATGTGCATCGAGCAACTTTTCATTTCACCCGGCCACAATTACTTCGGCCATCACGGCCAGCCGCCTGACATTCATCCCATCGTCGCCGTGGACGAAATCGAGTGCGTCGCCGGACGCGGCATCCGGGGCGACCGCTTCTTCGATTACAAACCCGACTACAAGGGCCAGATCACCTTCTTCGCCGCTGAAGTGCTGGATGACTTGCGCATCTCGATCACCGACCGGTGCAACGAGCGTTGCCTCTATTGCATGCCGGAAGGTTACAAAGGCTGGGAACGCCAGACCGACCATCTCACGGCGGAGGAAATTCTGCGCGTCGTGCGCGTGGCCGCGGGCATGGGCTTTCGCAAGTTCCGACTCACCGGTGGCGAACCGTTGGTGCGGCGGGACGTGGTGGAGATCGTTCGGGCCATGCACGCACTTCCGGGCGTGGAGTGCGTCGGCCTTTCCACGAATGGCACAAAGCTGGCCGCGCTGGCGCAGCCGGCTTGCGCACCGTGAACGTGAGCCTCGATGCGCTCGGCGAGGTCAGCTACCGGCGCGTCACCGGCGGCAACCTTGCCGACGTGCTCGCAGGCATCCGCGCCGCCGTCGCGGCGGAGTTCGAGCGCGTGAAGTTGAATTGCGTGCTGATGCGCGGCGTGAACGAATCGGAAATCTGGCCGCTGGTGTTGTTCGCCGCCGAGCACGGTCTGCCGCTGCGCTTCATCCAATTGATGCCCGTGACCTCTGCCGAGGTGCTCACGGAAGCGAACTTCTTCTCCGTCACCGAAGCCATGAGGATGCTCGCGGAGCGCGAAGAGTTGGAGGCCCAGCCCAGCCATTACCTCGGCTTTGGCCCGGCGAAGTATTACCGGCTCAAGCACACTGGCGCGCTCGTCGGGTTTATCGGCGCACTCACCACGCCGCACTTTTGCGAGACTTGCAACAAACTGCGCCTGACCGCCGACGGCAAAATTCGTCCCTGCCTCGGCGACCACGGGGAACTGGATCTCCACGAAAACCTGCGTGCCGCGCCCACCGACGAGGCCGTGCGCGAGGTGTTGCTGGCGGCGCTGCGGCGCAAGCCGTTGGAACATGGCTTCGGGAGGCAATACCAACCCTGCCGTCCGATGACCGCGATTGGCGGATAGCGCAAGCACTGCAAAGCCGGCCCGGACGCGAAATAGACCACCGTTGTGGCCCGGCCGCTGGCCAACCTGCGGTGGTCGGCTTGACAGTCCCTGGACCGTTCATTATCTTCATTTCGCTGTATGGCGAAATACAGAAACAGACTATGCGCGAATTCATGAACATCACCAAGGCGCTGGCGGACGAGAACCGCATCCGCACGCTGCTGGCGTTGCGGAAGGGCGAGTTGTGCGTCTGCCAGATCACCGAACTGTTCGGACTCGCCCCGTCCACTATCTCGAAACATCTGTCCATCCTATTTCACTCCGGGCTGGTGGAATCGCGCAAAGATGGTCGCTGGATTTACTACAAACTGCCGGGCAAGGAAGCTCCGGTGGTGGTGCGCGAGGCCATAGATTGGGTCGAGAAGGCCCTCGCCAGCAGCCCCCGCGTTTTGGAAGACAACAAACATCTCAAACAGATTCTCAAGCAGGACCCCGCTGAACTATGCCAACGCCAATGCCGAAAGTGAACCCCACCGTCCTCATTCTCTGCACAGGTAACTCGTGCCGCAGTCATCTCGCCGAAGGCATTTTGCGCGCGGCGGCGGGCGATTCACTCAACGTCCAAAGCGCCGGCTCGAAGCCGGCGGGCTACGTTCATCCGCTCGCCATTCAGGTGATGAAGGAAATTGGCATTGATATTTCCGCTCATCACTCAAAGCACATGAACGACTTCTTGCAGCAACAGGTGGAGACGGTCGTCACCGTTTGCGGAAACGCGGATCAAGCTTGTCCGATGTTCCCCGGTCAGGTGAACCGTCACCATTGGGGATTTTACGATCCCGCCCACGCCACCGGCACAGAGGAGGAGAAACTCGCCGTATTCCGCCGCGTGCGCGACGAAATCAAACTGGTGTTCGAAGCCTATGCCGCCGGCCGGCGCGATCAAACGAAAGCCACCAAACCATTATGAACCTGACTACCCAAACTCTCCAAATCTTCGATCCTGCCATGTGTTGCTCCACCGGCGTCTGCGGGCCGGAGGTTGATACGAAGTTGGTGCAATTCGCCGCCGATCTCGACTGGTTAAAAACCCAAGGCGTGATTGTCCAGCGGCACAACCTTTCGCAGAACCCGGCGGCGTTTGTGGAGAATGCGCTCGTCAGTGCGACTCTCACCGAGAAAGGTGAAGCCGCGCTGCCGGTCGTGCTGTTGAACGGCAAGGTTGCGCTCACCGGCCGTTATCCTGACCGCGTCGAACTAGCCGCTCTGGTGAATGTAAAAGCCACTGCGACCACTCCACCTGCCAGGTCGAGTTGTTGCGGTGGAGGCTCATGCTGATGAACATCCCCGCCGAACAATCTCTTGCCCGCTTTCTGGAAACGCCGACGCGCTTTCTGTTCTTCACGGGCAAGGGCGGCGTGGGAAAAACTTCGCTGGGGTGCGCCTCGGCCATCGCGCTGGCCGACCAGAGCAAACGCGTGCTGCTGGTCAGCACTGATCCGGCTTCCAATTTGGATGAAGTGCTCGGTGTGCGGCTGACGTCCACGCCCACAGATATTCCTGACGTGTCACGACTGGCTGCGTTGAACATTGATCCGGCGGCGGCCGCAGCGGCGTATCGCGAAAAACTGGTCGGCCCGTATCGCAATAAATTGCCCGAAGCCATTGTGCGCGACATGGAGGAACAGCTCTCCGGCGCTTGCACGATGGAGATTGCCGCCTTTGACGAGTTTTCCAGATTGCTCGGCGAGTCGGATGCAACCGCCGACTTCGATCACGTCATTTTCGACACCGCACCGACGGGACACACGCTCCGCTTGCTTTCCCTGCCCGGAGCTTGGACGGGTTTTCTGGACAGCAGCACCACGGGTAATTCGTGTCTCGGTCCGCTCGCCGGATTGGAAAAGCAGCGGGTCGTTTATGAGAACGCGGTTTCGTCACTAGCCGACAGCGCACGCACCACGCTCGTATTGGTGAGTCGTGCGCAAAGGGCCGCGCTGGCGGAAGCAGAGCGCACGAGCAACGAACTCGCAGCCATCGGCGTGCGCAATCAACGCCTTATCCTGAACGGACTGTTTGCCGCCGCCGATTCTGATCCGGTCGCACTTGCTTTGCAGCAGCGTGGAACGGAAGCCCTGGCGGCAGCGCAAACATTTCTCGCCCGGATGCCATTGTCCAAAGTCCCGCTGCGAGCCTGCAACCTCGTCGGAATTCCTGCATTGCGAGCACTGGCCGCGCCCGAAGCTATGGCGCGCGACATCCGGCTAAACGAAGAAGCCAATCTGGCTTTGCCCCACACTGAATCGTTGACGGAGATGGTGGACGCTTTGGCACAAGCCGGACGTGGCGTGTTGATGACGATGGGCAAAGGCGGCGTCGGCAAGACCACCATCGCTGCTGCCGTCGCCACGGAACTCGCGCGTCGCGGGCACACAGTTCATCTCAGCACGACTGACCCGGCAGCACACATCGCGGCGGCGGCGGGGCAAATGCCCGGATTGCAGGTCAGCCGGATTGATCCACAAGCCGAGACGCACGCCTACGTCGAGCAAGTGCTGGCCACTGCGGGCAAAAATCTTGATGCGAATGGACGCGCCTTGCTGGAGGAAGATTTGCGTTCGCCCTGCACTGAAGAGATCGCGGTGTTCCGCGCCTTCGCCCGCACGGTCGCGCAGGGAAAAGATGCTTTCGTGGTGCTCGATACCGCTCCCACCGGCCACACGTTGCTGTTGCTCGATGCCACGGAATCCTATCACCGTGAAATCGCCCGCAAGGCGAGTGACATGCCCGAAGAAGTGCGGAATCTTTTGCCTCGCTTGCGAGATGCTAGTTTCACCCATGTCCTGATTGTTACTTTGCCCGAAGCCACTCCAGTGCATGAGGCGGCGATGCTGCAAGATGACTTGCGCCGCGCCCAGATCGAACCGTTCGCCTGGGTCATCAACCAGAGCTTTGCCGAAAGCGGCTCGAACGATCCTTTGCTCGTGGCGCGCGGACGCGGCGAAGTCCAGTTCATCCGCGAAGTCGTGGAGAAACTTTCCAAGCGCACCGCGCTGGTGCCGTGGGTGACGGAAGAACCCGCCGGCCCGGAACGCCTGCAACAGCTTTTTCAAACCGTAACCGCGAATTGATATGTCCCCTCCTGCCGCTGCCCCAAAACGGCTGGCTTTCTTTGAGCGTTACCTCACCCTGTGGGTGTTGATCTGCATGGTCGTCGGTCTCGCCTTCGGCAAACTGTTGCCGGGCGTAACGTCCACGTTGAGCAAACTGGAGTTCGGTCAGGGCTCACAGGTGAACGTGCCCATCGGCATCCTGCTCTGGCTGATGATTTATCCCATGATGCTCAAGGTGGACTTCAGCGCCATCGGCGGCATCGCGAAGCGGCCCAAGGGATTGATGGTGACGATCTTCGTGAACTGGCTGGTCAAACCGTTCAGCATGGCATTGCTGGCTTGGGTGTTCATGCAACACGTCTTCTCCGTGGATCAGTCCGGAGATGGCGAAGGAATACACCGCCGGCCTGATCATCCTCGCCGCCGCACCTTGCACCGCCATGGTGTTCGTCTGGTCGTATCTCACGGACGGCGACCCCGTTTACACGCTGGTTCAGGTGGCGGTGAAATGACACCCGATCCTGGTATCAGCGCGCACGCATAGCCGGCGGCTGATGGCTACATTGCTGGTTCATCTCTTCAACCGGAAACGGGTCAAATGTAGGCCGCTCCCGATAACGTTGCATGACTTGGCGATGGCCCTCGGCTTTGCTTTGAGGATGCGCGGCGTTCTCCGCCTCGAACGCGTGCCCAGGGTCCCGCTGTGGCCGGCGGTGCCGGGCTAACTTCAAGGGCAGTCCCCACGCTGGTATTCACTGCCGCTGAAATCAAGACCTGCCCGCATTGCGGCTGCTGCGGTGGTTTCAAGAACCTCCAAAAATACAAAAACCACGTCGAAAACGTGCTGAAGAAACGGGCTGGTCTATGAACCGGCGGAAGAGGCCGCCGTCAGCTTTGTCGCTGTGACGTTGTCGCTGTTGATCTCTGAACGCGCGCCGCGCGTTTGAGTTTCTTGGTTCGTCAACAACGCGGCCAGTCTCAGCGGGCATTCAATCGCCCACTTCCAGAACAATGGCTCCTGGCACGATGCGCAGGCTCTTGATTCCTTTCCATGCGGCAGCGCCATTGCGTTGGCCCACGGCGTCCGCCAGCAGGTTCTTTCCCTTCACCCCGCCCAGCCACTCCTTGGGCAGACTCAATCCCAGCACCGTGACATCTTCCAACATCGCTACGGGCGCTTGATCACTGCTTATGGACATGCGGAACCGTCCCTTCGCGCGAAACATCTTGCCTCCGCCCACCGGAAAATCCTTCGGGATGGGCACGGCCAGATATGCGTTGATTGCGTCGGTATCCAACTCCAACCGCACAGTCTGGCCCAGATCCGTATTCTGGTTGAGCAACCCGTTTAATTCGCGCTCGGTCAAACGCAGTTCTTTGCCGCCCGGCACATAAGTCCGATTGGGAGTAGGAGCAGAACTCGGCGAAGGAGCCACGCGTGAGGGAGATGCCTGCGCATTAGGGACCACGCTCATCTTTTGCAGCTTGGCGTCCACCACCGCTTTTTCTTGAGCGGAAAGGACCACCGGTTTGATGGGGCGCTGAATCCACCAGATCGTGATCGCAACCGTGGCGACGATGAGGAGCGCGAACGCAAGCAACCCCCCGCACCCCCAAAGAAACCAGCGCCGCCGTTTTGGCGGAGCAATGGGTGCTGCATTGTTGGGCGGCTGAGGCAAAGACGGCGTCGCTTCGTTCATGGGCCGAACGTAGTCAAAGTGACCCAAACCACAAGTTCACCCTGATCGTTGACGCTCATCACTTTGCTGTTGAGGGTGGGCGCGCTTTCTCTGAATCGCTTCGCGAAGCCGCTTCGGTGTGGTGTTCGGATTGGCAGCCTTGAGCGCGGGCCGCGCGTTCGCAAGCGGTGCTTGCTCTTTTCATCGTTACCACCAACTCATTCGTGTTGCTTCCGCCGAGTTCTGCTCCTTGGATTCGGCGTCTCAGATTCTCCGTTGATGTACTTTACCATGGCCAGACCAAGTATGCCCCTCGCGCTAGGAACGCAACAGGTTCCGCCGTTGCCGCCGCGCCATGTATGGATCAATCCGCGCGAGGATCAGATACGCCAGGCGCTCGATCAGTTTTTGCCACATGCCTCGGGGCGTGCGCCAACCGCGCGGCTCGATCCGACGGCAATGCGTCAGATCTCCTTCGAAAATTTCGCGGGCTTCATCGGCGAGCGACGCATTGGTGATGCGCGCCAGCACCTCGTAGTTGATGCTCAAGCTGCGGGCATCCAGGTTCGCCGATCCGGCGTAAACGATATTGTCCACCACCACCATTTTCGCGTGCAGGATTTGCGGCTCGTACTCGTAAATTTCCACGCCCGCACGCAGCAGCGAAGGATACAAACCGCGCGTGGCGATCCGCATCAGGCGCACGTCGCTCTTCCCGGCAAGGATCAACCGAACGCGAACGCCGCGCCTCGCCGCCTTCTTGAGCGCACGCAGAATGCGGAGATTCGGCAGGAAATAAGAAGACATGATGTCAATCGCCCGCGCGTTTGAGAAATCATGAAACAATGAATGCTTTAGCGCGCGATGGCCGCGGCCCGGGCCCGTCAACAACAAAGTCCAATCGGGCGTCTGCACCACCGCGTCGGCACGAGTGCGGCGCATGGATTGAAACCGGCGATGTCGAAAATCTGCGCGCACATAAAGATCATCGAAGGTTTCCCCCAACATCGTCGCCATGGGACCCGTGATGCTCAGCCCGAGGTCACGCCATCCGCCTTTCACGCCATCGCCGGAATATTCAGTGCCGATGTTGAACCCGCCGATGAACGCGAGGCGTCCGTCAACCACGAGGATCTTGCGGTGATTGCGATAAATGATCCGATTGAGCTGGAGAGGATTGAACCAGCGGAATTCCCCGCCCGCTTTAATGAGTTCGTCCCAGTAGCTCGCGAGCAGCCGAATCGACCCGAACGCGTCGCACATCACGCGAACTCGCACGCCGCGACGTTGCGCAGCAACGAGAGCATTGCGGAAAAGATCGCCAACTTCGTCGGAGTGGAAAATGAACGTCTCGAGCCGGATGGACTGCTCGGCGCTGGAAATCGCCGCCAGCATCGCATCGACAGCATCGCGTCCGTTACGCAGCCAGTCGAAGCTTCTCTGCTCGATGCTGTTCACCTTTGCCACGCTACCACCCATGTGATCCAAGGTTAAAGACAACCGGGGACAAAGGAAACGCGCGAATGTTCACGGGAATTTCATTTCGAAAAGTGGGTTCACGACGCATCTTCACCGGCAATTCAACGTGAACGTTTTACAACGAATTTTTTTGCTCATCGCTGCGCTCATTTGGAGCGGTTCAGCTTTCGCATGGGGACCGCATTGGGACATCACCCGCGCCGGGATCGATGTGCTGGCCACCGATCATGTTATTCGGATGCAACTCGGCAGTGAACTGGACGCGCTTACAAACTACTGCTGGATTCCTGACTTCAAGCGACTGCCATTCCGAGGTGGCGATCAGGATTTCTATTGCGACGACTTCCTGCTGTTTCCCGGCGTGACGAAGCACATCGATCACATCTGCCCCGAGGTGCGGCAAACGTATGAGCCGTATTTCCAGCGCGCTCTGCAGGCGCTGCGGACGGAATCGCCAGCGAACGCGGCGCGCTGGATTGGATCATTGCTTCATTTCGTTCAAGACTCGGGCTCGCCGCCGCACGCGGCCCAAATTCGCGGCGACATTCACATTAAGATGGAGAACTGGCTCGCCGCGTCGAACATCGCCATCAGCGGATATGCACCGAAACTCCTCGGCACAAATGATCTCGATGCCGTGCGCGGGCTGGTTTCACGGATGAACGAGCTGATCGGGTTTTCGAGACCGCGAGGCGTGAAGCTCCGCACCCACGTATTACTGTCAAACCGCCGTGCCGTGGCGCCGGTCGCGCTCGAATGTGCGAATGAATGCGCACGCGTAAGCGCGGATGTGCTGCACACGCTGGCCACGCTCGCCGCGGAAAATCCAGCGGCTGGATTCGAAGTGAGCGGAAAAATTCAAGCCGCGCCTGCGATCACTGACGCAAGGTTTCCGGTGAGACTGCTGATCCATGGAACGAATGTTTCCACGCTCGCTGACGCGTCCGGCATTTTCCGGCTTCGCGGAGTTCCATCCGGGGTTCATCGAATCTCCATCGTTCAGCCCGGCAATGAAGTAATGGAGACGAATCTCAGTGTCACACGCACGGTGACGAACCTCGTGTTCACGCTGCGCCCGAGCGGTGATCTCGTGCGCAATGGGAACTTCAAGTTGCGCTGGATCGCAACCAACGCGCCCGACTGCTGGACAAAACTGGGTTCGAGTTGGGAAGGCGAAGTTCTCGCGCTGCAACCGGGCACGCGTTACCGAGTCCATACGGATTTTCCAACGAACAGCACAGCAGATGTTCTTGTGCGTTGGACGGCGCAGCAGCCATTCGTAATCCCCAAGCCGATGAAGGTTCCGCGATACGAGACCCAGCGATTGACCATCGAGCAACCTGACTTCGTGCTCAAGGCCGGCACGAATGCGGCACTGATGATGCTGACGATTCGTAGCAAAACCGATCCAACGAACTCGATTCGGCGGGTGTCGGTGACACCGGTATTCGAGTGAGAATCCCCAAGGGATTGAGCACTCGTTTATTCTTTTACTCCCTGCTGGCGCAGGATTTTCGAAAGACGTTATGGCTGGCTTCGCCAACGCCTCTGTAATCGCGTCCAGGGAGTCAGGATGGGATCGGGTCCGAAACGAAAGCCGCGTTTGAGTTTTCGTTTGTCGACGAAGTAAAGATTCTCCCGCTCACCGCGCATGGCGATGCGCCTGTTCGTGAGAGACGCCAACAGATTTTCCGGCCAGCGGGTTGTCGCGCGTTCGCCGAAATAGCTGCCGTGTTGAAAATATTTTCGCGCAATCGCGGGCCGCACCACGTTGCGACATCCCGGCTCCGTCTTCAGCGCGCGTGTGTCACGAATCCAGTTGCCAGTAATCGAGTTCACGGCTGGATACGGCGATGGATTTCCCCAGAGCACAAATTTCTTCGGGCCGTTGCAGTTCGAGAACCACGGAAAGACGGTGCGCATGAAGCAGACGAAACGCGCAAACTCGGTGCGATCGTAATCACGGTCACGGAACAGCGTCACGGGTTCGCGCTTCTCCTCGCGCACGAGGCGATGAAACTCCGCGGCAAATTTCGGATCGGAAAAGTGGCGGATGGCGTCCGCAAAATCATTGAACAGCAACCACACGCCGTTGAAGTGAACGGAACCGTGAATGTAGAGGATGCCCGGCGGCATCGGCGCGGCGCGACCCGTCGGATGCGTTTCGCTGCGGGCGGCCATCAACACTTGCTTTCGAAGATGGTCACCCACCTTGCGGATGATTTCGTCGTCCGCCTCCGGCGCCAACGCCGCGTTGGGCCACGATTCGCGCCGCAGCGTTTTGAAAACGACGTTGCGATGCCAGACGTGTTCACCGGTGTCGGGGTCGATGCCGGTGCAGAACGGATGTTGCTCGTCGATCAAGCCGCCGCGCATTGGCCGCAGCCAGATCAGGTCGAGCACATTCAGGATGCCCCAGGAGTTGTGCAGCGTCAGCGCCGTCCACGTGATCGGCACGCGCACGTAGTAAAGCAAGAGGCGCAACGCTTTCATCTGGAACAGAGTTCGTTCGGAACATTCTGCGGAAACCTGACGGCTCGCGCAGCAATGATGTCGGCGAGCACGATAGCGTCCTTGCGAATGCCGCGCAGGAAGCGGCTCTGGAAATTCCGCAGCATGTCGAAGCCGAGGAAGAAGAGGTTCGGCACCGAAACGCTTTCCATGTGGTGCGTCAACGGCACGCCGGTCTCGGGACAAATTCCCAGCATGAGCGGTTGAAGGAAATTCTGCGTCGGCGCAAAGCCGGTGGTGTAGATGACAATTCCCGGCGAAAGCGTCTCGCCATTCTCGAACGCGACACTGTTTCCGGCGAAGCGCTTGATGGCTGAAAAACATTTAATCGCGCCGGTCTCGATCAACTTGCGCGCGCGCCCGCCGGGCATTCGCACATCCAACGGGCGACCTGGACCGAAGCATAAACGCACAGCCTCGATGTGCGCGAACGTTCGGTAGACCAGTGGCCACAGCCAGTCGTCCGCCCCGAAGCGAATCGGCGAGCGATGCGAAATGGAGACGCGCAATCCCGCGTCGAACAGTTCCAGTGCGAGTTGGCCCGCGGACAAACGTTTACCGACGAGCAGCACTGATCCGCCGCGTCCGATGCGTGACACAATATCCTGGGTGTCGACGTAATCAGCGAAGTGAATGCGAGGGATTGTTGTGTCACTCGCACCTTCAATCTGCGGCACGATTGGGTTCGAGAAATAACCTGTCGCATTCACAACGACGTGCGCCGTGAAATCACCACGCGAGGTGCGCACGCAGAAATTCTCACCTGCTCGTTCCACCGCGCTCACCTCGCAATCCGGTGTCACAGGCAACTGGTGTTCGCCCGCGAACTCGACGAGGTATTGCTCGAAGTCGGAACGAGTCAGTTGCGCGTTGGGCGCAAAATGATTCCGTGACGTGGCGTTCAAAAAACTCCATTTCCAAGGACTCACCAGCTTGAGTTGCTGCGGCATGTGCCGCCACGAGTTTCCGACCTCGTTTTTCTCAAGAATCTGAAAACGAATTCCGCGCGCGCGTAACTCGCGACCCAGCGCCAGTCCGGCCGGACCGGCGCCGATGATCACAACGGGCCAATGCTGCGCGGTCATGGCTTGGTGCCCACCTCAAGGATCATCCGTTGGCGCGAGTAGTCGAAGTAGATGCGAAACTTCTTCAGGACTTCCATCCCGATGTGCCCGGCGAGACCGCGTCCCGCCGGTGAGCCTTCGAGAAAAAATTCTGTCTCCGGCCGATCCACTTTCAGCGCGCCGATCTGCAACTGCGGAAGATGACCACTGCGCGTGCTCGCGCCGCCACCCACGCCGAACTTGCTGCCCGATCTCGTCGTATCGACTTCGATCAGGTTGTTCGTACGCGCGAAATCACTGCCGAGACAAATGCCGCTGTCGCAGCCCGTGTCGATCTCGAATGCGCCTTTCACGGTGAGTCCATTGGTCAGTTGGATCGTCGCGTCGATCACCGGAGTGGTTGCGCGACGCGGAAAGCGCAGCGGAACGATTTCGCCGCTGCCCCCGTAATTAAAATTCGTCGGATTGAGGATGGTGAGCGTCTTCGCGCCGACATCGACGCACAGCACGTATTGTCGAAACAATCCCGAGCCAATGATGCCGTCTCGCCGCCGCCGCGTGGATGTCATCCCGCCAACCCGGCGAGGCGCGTACGCAGCGCCACCCATGTTGAACACAGCGCCTTCATACGTCCCCGTGCGCTCTTCACCGGCGATACCCTCCACGGTGATTTCTCCGACGCGCGTGAGTTTTAATTTTGCGGCCAGTTCCGGCCGCAGCATCGTCATCGAGAAACCAGTATCGAGCATGAACGAGAGCGGTTCGGAATCGTTCACCTGCGCCGGCACCATGATCTGGCCGCGCTGAAGTGTGATGGGCACAGTCGCGATGATGTTCGAGTCGGCCCCGATCGTGTCGAGCGCTGTGAAAGCGAGCGCGATGAACACAATCAGACGGGTGACACTCATTGCAGCGCTCCCGTGCAACTGCTGCCTGCGCCCGCCGTGCAGGCGAGACAATGCGTGCCGGTAAGAATTGCGAACTCGTCCAGCTTTTGCGGCGTGACATCCCAGAGATACAGCGGCGCACCGTTGCGCAATTGCATGCCCAGCATCTGGTTGAAATCGCAGTCGTAGATTTCGCCGCGATAACCAACGCTCAGCGTGTTGCGACACATCAAGCCATCGACCGTCGCGGGATTAAACGCGTTCGCCAGCAACTCCAGATACGCATCCCACTCACCGCGCCGACGCAGGTCTTCCGCAAAGCGCGAGATGGGTTGGTTGGTGATCGTGAAAAGCCGATGGAACACGATTCCGAAATCACGCGACAGCGCTTCCTTGTAATCCGCTTCCAACTCCGCTTGCTGTCCGGGAAGATTCGCGCCGAGCGGATTGTAAACCAGGTCGAGCGTCAGCCGCGTGCCATAGCCGGCTGCGTTCAACTTCTTCAGCGCTGAAATGCTCTTCGCGAAGACACCGTTGCCCCTCTGTGCGTTCACGTTCGCCGGCGAATAACATGGAAGTGATGCGATCACTTCGACTTCGTGTTGCGCCAGATACTCCGGCAACCAGGCGAACCCCGGCTCTTCAATGATCGTCAGATTATTTCGATCGAGCACACGCGCACCGGCGCTCCTCGCGGTCTCGACGAAGTAACGAAAGAACTCGCTCAACTCAGGCGCGCCGCCGGTGATGTCCACGACTTCAGGCCGGTGTTGCTGAATCCATTTGCCAATGCGGTGCGCCGTGGGTTCGTCGATCATCTCCGTCCGCCACGGTGCGGCGGCCACGTGGCAGTGGCGGCAGGCCTGGTTGCATTTGCGGCCGACGTTGATCTGCAAAGTCTGAAGCGCGCCGCGGCGCAACGTCAGCCCGTGCACAGTAAGTTTGTCCGCGAAACGATTCATCCGGCGCGACGATAGCCGAGCCGCCCGGTGCCGCCAAAGTTTTTGCTGTGCTTCCGTTCGATCATTGCGCCTGCTTGAATCAACTCCGTGAACGCAGCAGAGCAACTCATCGTCTTCGTCAAGGCACCGCGGCCCGGCTCAGTGAAAACACGCCTCGCGAAAACCATGGGGTCGGAACAAGCCTGCGCCGCATACCGCGAACTTGTGACGAAGGTGCTGGCTGCCGTTGAAAGTTTCCACGTCGAACTGCGCTTCTCACCCGACGATGCGCAGCAAGAAATTGCGCCCTGGCTCCGGAACAACTGGACGGCTGCACCGCAAGGCGACGGTGACCTTGGCGCGCGTATGAACCGCGCCTTCACCGACGCGTTTGCTCGCGGCGTCGAACGCGTCGTTGTCATCGGGTCCGACTGCGTTGAACTGGAGGCCAAGGACATCCGTTCGGCGTTTCGCGAGTTGAAGGACCACGATCTCGTCGTGGGTCCAGCGACCGATGGCGGTTACTGGCTCATCGGCCTGCGGTCGCCGCAGCCCGAGCTTTTCCGCGAGATCGCCTGGAGTACCGACGAAGTTCTGGGCAAGACGCTCCAACGCGCGAAGGGGCTGGGCCTGAACATCCAGTTGCTCCGCATCCTCAATGACGTGGATAACGAAGAGGACTGGCGGCGTGCCGCGGAGTAGCGCCAATAGTCTTATCTGGACGAGTTGGCTGGGAGCGCACGCGCCCTCGCGTGCCGTGTTCCGCGCCCTCGCGGAACACCGGGAGCGTTGGACGCATGAACACGCGAGGGCGCGTGTGCTCTCCGAAACGAATTGCATCGTTTCGGCGTGGCAGTTCAACAGGGAACGTGCGACCAGAACACGCGGCGAGCAGCCTTAGAGACACTCTAAAACACGCCGGTTTCACCACCGAAACGAGCCCCGCGTAATGCCCGGAATTTCTGTTGCATTCACCGGCAAGCCTGTCACCTTTTCCGCCGTCTTAGATTCGATCTTAGATTCAGGGAGTCTGGTAAATCCTCAGGTGAACTTGGTTCAGTGATGATTTGAAACCCGATCCTCGGGAACAGTCCGGAACTTAGAAATCAGTCAGGGCAAAAGTAACAATGAATACCAAGTTGTTCGTGGGAAATCTTTCCTTCGAAACCAGCGAACTCGAATTGCAGGACCTGTTCGCAGCATGTGGTCCCGTCACCGAGGTCAACATCGTCACCGATAAATTCACGCAGAAGCCCCGCGGCTTCGCGTTTGTTACGATGGCGACACCGGAAGCAGCCCAGGCAGCGATTCAACAGCTCTCGGGCAAGGCCGTGAATGGCCGCAACCTCACCGTCAATGAAGCTCGTCCTCGCGAAGAGCGCAGCGGCGGCGGCGGTGGTGGTGGTGGTGGATACCGTGGCGGTGGCGGCGGTGGTGGTGGATACGGCGGTGGTGGCGGCGGCGGACGCGGTGGAGACCGTGGCCCTCGTCGCGGCGGCGATCGTCACTAAGAAATGATTTCAACCGGGCGCAGTCAGGTGATTGCGCCCGGCTTTTTTTGTTTATCGGTTTTCAAACGAGTCTGTGGCTGAAGAGTGTATTGAAGTTGAAGGAACCGTCACCACGGTCCTGCCCGGAACAATGTTTCGGGTGACGCTGGATCAAAACCAGCACGAAGTCCTCGCTCACATTTCCGGCAAGATGCGCAAACACTGGGTTCGCCTCACCGTCGGCGACCGCGTACGCATGGAGATGTCTCCTTACGATTTGACGAAGGGCCGAATCACTTACCGGCTTCGCTGAACCAAGCGAAGAGTGAGAGCTTCCATTCAGCGGAAATAACGCCCTTTCGGGCTGCCACCCACGGGATCCATACCCGTGCCGAGCCCGCCCACATCTGTCGCGATGTTCATTGTGCTGTCCATGTTCGGGAAGCATTTCGATCCGAGGGACAGCCGTGCGGGCATGCACTGGTCGTGAAGCTCAAGACGATGAACACTCATGTTGCAGCAGCGTTGATCGATGTGGATTTGTCCGTGTGAGACCACTCGTCGCGGAATCCGAAACTGAAACGGAACAGACTTCGCGAAAATAATATTGCTTCGTTGTGCTGCGAGTTCGGACAAAAGTGGAGTCGCGAATTTAGCGTGTCAGTACAACAATTTGGTATGAACGATAAAACGATGTTTCGTCTGCTCGCGTTGGTTGGCTTCGTGGTTTTCATCGCAGCCGCCCCACTCGCGCGCGCCGCCAATCCAGTTTTCAGCGGCTGGTATGCGGATCCGGAGGGCGTGATCTACGGGAAGGAGTATTGGATTTACCCCACCTATTCGGCGCCGTACGGCGAACAGGTGTTCATCGATGCGTTCTCATCTTCCGATCTCGTCACGTGGACCAGGCACAGCCGCATCCTCGACACGAACGCGGTGAAGTGGGCCCGTCGTGCGATGTGGGCGCCGGCGGCGATTGAAAAGGACGGGCGCTACTTCCTGTTCTTCAGCGCGAATGACATTCAGAATGACAAGCAACACGGCGGCATTGGCGTCGCGGTGGCGGATCGGCCTTCCGGTCCGTTTCAGGATTTTCTCGGCAAGCCGCTGATCGACCGATTTCACAACGGTGCGCAGCCCATCGATCAATTCGTCTTCAAGGATCGCGACGGCCAGCACTACATGATCTACGGAGGCTGGCGGCATTGTAATATTGCCAGGCTGCGCGCCGACTTCCGCAGTTTCGAAACACTCCCGGACGGTGCGACGTTCAAGGAGATCACGCCCGAAGGTTATGTCGAAGGGCCGTTCATGTTCCTGAAAGACGGCAAGTATTACTTTATGTGGAGTGAAGGTGGCTGGACGGGACCGAACTATTCGGTGGCCTACGCCATCGCCGATTCACCGCTCGGTCCATTCAAGCGCATCGCAAAGATTCTCCAGCAGGACTCGAAGGTCGCGACGGGCGCCGGCCATCACTCAGTGCTCAATATTCCCGGGAGCGACCAGTGGTTCATCGTTTACCATCGTCGCCCGCTCGGTGAACGCGACGGCAACCATCGGGTGACCTGCATCGACAGGATGGAATTCGACGCGCAAGGTTTCATCAAGCCAGTCAAGATCACTTTCGAAGGCGTGGGTTCGAGTCCGCTCAAATAACTGGCAAGTCGCAAAGCAGTTCCGTCATCCGAATGTCGAAGAGCTTGCCGACGCTGCTGGCTTTTTGCGTAATTCGAGAATGGACGCACCGGAAATCAGGCACGCAATGAATACCTATCAGCACACACAACGCGGCACATTGATCATCGTGTGGATGCTCGTGATGTCGATCGGCTTTGCCATTCTTGGCTTCACCGTCGCGCCGCAGTTGTTCATCGCCGTGCCGATCCTGCTGGTGAGCGGTTGGCTCTTCCGGTCACTTACGATCGAGATTGATGAATGTGAACTGCGCTGGCGATTCGGTCCGGGCATCATCCGCAAACGTGTTTCGCTCAGTGACGTGAACTCCGCGCGATCCGTTCGCACGCACTTCATCGAAGGTTGGGGCATTCACCTCAGTCGCTTCGGCTGGCTCTACAATGTCTCCGGCCGCGATGCCGTGGAGGTCACGCTGAAGACTGGCAAACGCTTCGCGCTCGGAACGGATGAGCCTGAAATCCTTCTTGCAGCAATTCACTGCAAACGTTGATTCCCGAAGATCGCTCCTCGGTTTCCAGGCCGTCAGGACCGCAGCTTACTGCTTCGGTGCGCCGATGCAGTAGAGCGCCTTGAAGCTGCGAAGGAAAATCTGTCCATCGCTGATTGCGGGCGAAGCATACGTCTTCTCACCCAGTTCATTCCTCGCGACCAGTTCGTACGTCGACGCCGCTTTGATCACGTGCATGACGCCGTCGTCGTTGAGGAAATAAACCAACCCGTTGGCGCTGACCGGAGAGGCGTGGTGCAGTCCCGTCGGCTCCTTCCACAACACCTTGCCCGTCGCCGCTTCCAGGCAATGCATTGCTTTACCTGCAAATGAAGAAGTGAAAAACCAATCGCCGAACGAAATCGGTGAAGGTACGTACGGCGCACCCTCGGACGATTTCCAGACGATCTTCTCCTGAGTGATGTCGCCGGTTCCATCAGGCTTGATGGCGACCAACACTTTGTTCGGCCAACTCGTGCAGCTCAGGACCAGTCCCGACTTCTCATTGTAAACTGGAGTGATCACCGAATCGTCGGAAAGCCCGTCCACATTCCACAATGCTTTGCCTGTCGCGGCCTCGTAGCTCGTCACGCCTTTGTTTCCCGGCGCGATGACTTGAGCGCGCCCGGCAATCGTTCGAACCAGCGGCGGGCTGTAACTCTGACTGGGATTTGTCGCGAGCGTCTTCCACACCTGCGTGCCGTCGCTCCGCCTGAAGGCCACCACGAAGTTTTCACCTTTGCTGTAACAGACCACGATCACCTTGTCCTCGAACAACACCGGCGAGTGGCTGAATCCCCATTGGCTCTTGAACCTCCCGGGCCTCTGTGTCCAAACCTGTTTGCCCTTCAAGTCGTACGCCGTGACGACGACGTCGTAGCCGTCGAGGAACGTGACGTATACTTTCTCGCCGTCCGTGGTGGGCGTGGCGGAGGCGTAACTGTTCTCGTTATTCTTTGCCTCCAATGGCGCGCGCACAACGGTTTGCTTCCAAAGGACGAGGCCCGTCTTTCGATCGAAGCACATCAGGACGCGATCCTGCGTGTCCCTCAAAGCGGTGGTCAGGAAAACGTTATTCTCCCAAATCATCGGCGACGAATGGCCTTCGCCGGGAACTTCCGCTCGCCAGACGACATTCTCTTCATGGCTCCATCGCGTCGGGGGATTCTTCTCCAAGCTTGTGCCGTCGCCGCGCGGACCACGCCACCCGGGCCAGTTTTCCGCCAGCGCAACGTTCGCCATCAGTGCGAACAGAATGGTTGTGACCAAAGCAAGCCGGAGGTTCCATTTCATGGTTCGCGAGAATGCCGCCGCCAACTGAGCCTTCGCAAGGGGATTGGGTCAGTTTGCCTTTCGCTCGGAGCGCCGGTCTCCGACCCTGCGTGTGTGGCAGGCTTGAATCGCGCCGGGTCGGAGACCGGCGCTCCAAACTGAGCCACAACCCACCCAAGGCCAGAGTTTCCAAGGGAGGCAAGTGGTTGTTGGAATTGGTCATTCCAC
>JBBRBM010000049.1:0-33278 GCA_038205745.1 Verrucomicrobiota bacterium
CGGCCTCAGTGGGCACGAACGGCGTGGCTGCCTCGCTATGAGTGCGGACAAGGCATCCAGGCCCGGGGGAAGATGGCGATGGTTTTGGGGACTGCTTTTCGTTTTTCTCGCACACGCCGCCGCAGTGTTTTGGTTTGGCGAACGCATGAAGCCGGCCGCTGCGCCGGAGAGACTGCAGCCGCTGCTTTATCTTGCGTCCGACGAGGCGACGTCCCGCCGTCTTGCTGAAATCTCCATCGCTGATCCGACGCTGTTCGCGCTGCCATCCGAACGCGGATTTTCAGGCGACGCGTGGCTGAAGATCAAACCTGCCGACATGAGCTTGAGCAATTGGTCGGCGCCGCCGAGTTGGCTGCCGCTCAACGTGAATGAACTCGGAGCCACGCTCGCGCTTTACGCGGAAACGAATCGTGTTTCCGCCGAGGCGTTGCTCGACGGGTTGCGCAGCGCGACGCCATTTGAGCTGCGGATGCCATCGCAACCCGTCTCGGCCTTGTCGAGCTTCGCCGTGGAGGGGCCGCTGAGTTCGCGAAGGCTGAAGCTGATCGGTTCGTTGCCCGTCGCGACCAATTCCGAACTCGTCACGAATTCAGTCGTGGACCTGTCCGTGAACGGCGATGGCGTCGTGGAATCCGCCATGCTGATTGGAGAATGCGGACTCAAGGCGATGGACGAGCGCGCGCTCGCCGCCGTCCGCCAATTCGCGTTCGAGCCGTTGATGCAGCCGCGCGCGAAACGTGAGGCGTCGATACCGCAGCGCGGACGGGTTGTTTTCACCTGGCACGTCGTGCTGCCTGCACTGACGAACGGCCTCACCGCGAACACGCCATGAGCAGCGAGGCGTTGATCTTTGGTTACGTGGTGGTTCTGCTTGCGGCGCTTTCTGCGGTGGCAATATATTCCGAGCATCGTCGGCGTCGCTTCGAGCCTACTCCGAGTGAGGACAATATTTTTCGTTGCGAAAAATGCGGCTTCGTTTACACGGACGACCGAGATGTAGAACGTTCGCGTTGTCCGCAATGCGGCACCTCGAATCAGATGTTCAGATTTTGACGAGGCGGCGGTCAATGACCGCCGCTTTGATTTAGAGACGAAAAACTCCGGCGGGCGTTCCGCCACTGAAAGAAGACGAGACAACTATGGGAATGTGGATTGGCCGCAACCGAAAAGCCCGTGTCACCTACGGGTTCGACGAAATCGCGCTCGTGCCCGGCGAAGTGACCATCAACCCGCTGGAAGTGGATACCAGCTTCCACATTCCGAAGCCGGACGGCAGCACGATCAAATTGCCGATTCCCATCCTGGCCAGCGCCATGGACGGCGTGACCGATGTAAGATTCTGCATCGAGATGGGCAAACTCGGTGGCCTGGGCGTCATCAATCTCGAAGGTGTGCAGACGCGCTACGACGATCCCGCCGAGGTGCTCGCCAGAATCGCGAAGGCGGAACCAAAGGAAGTGACCGAACTGATCCAGAAGGCGTATCTCGAGCCGATCAAGCCGAAGCTCATCACGAAGCGCATCCAGGAATTGAAGGAGGCGGGAGTGCTCGCCGCGGTGAGTTCGATTCCGCAAAGAGCCGAAGAGTTCGGCAAAATCGCGCAGGACGCGGGCGTGGATGTTTTCATCGTTCAATCGACGGTCTCGACCGTGCGTCACGTTTCCACGCAGTACAAGTCGATGGAGCTCGCGAAGTTCTGCAAGGAGATGAAGTCGCCGGTGCTTATCGGCAACGCGGTGACGTACAGCGTGACCTTCGAACTGATGGGCTGCGGAGTCGCAGGCGTGTTGATCGGCGTCGGTCCCGGCGCGGCTTGCACGAGCCGTGGTGTGCTGGGGCTCGGAGTGCCGCAAGTCACCGCGACCGTCGATTGCGCTGCGGCTCGCGATGCTTACCACAAGAAGACCGGACGTTACGTGCCGATCATCACCGATGGCGGCATGAGCAAGGGCGGCGACGTTTGCAAAGCACTCGCCTGCGGTTCTGATGCCGTGATGGTGGGCAGCGCCTTCGCTCGCGCGAAGGAAGCGCCGGGCTGCGGCAATCACTGGGGCATGGCCACGCCACACGCCAATCTTCCGCGCGGCACGCGCATCAAAGTCGGCGTGACGGGATCGCTCAAACAAATTCTCTTCGGTCCTGCGACGGTTGACGATGGCTCGCAAAATCTCGTTGGCGCGATCACCACGTGCATGGGCAACGTGGGTGCCGCTTCGATTCGCGAGTTTCAGGAAACCGAAATCATCATCGCCCCGAGCATCAAGACTGAAGGGAAGCTCTTCCAGACCGTCCAAAACGTTGGCATGGGCACGCGTTGATTAAGCGGGCGCGTCCGCACGATCGTCGAACGAGAGCTGCGGGTCGGGTTCTTCCACTTTATCCGCCGCGGCCTCGTTCACACTGACGACAGGTAGACGCAACAGTTGTCCCTGAAACGTGTAGCCGGGCGCGACGAGATCGCTGATCGCTGAACCTTCCTTCGCCGTTTGTCCATCGAGCAACTGATGTTGCTTGGCGTCGAAGAAGGCGTCCGGCAACGGCAGGAGCGCGACGAGGCCGAGCCGGCGCGCGGTGTCGCGGCAGGCGTTTTGGAAATGCGTGAGTTGATCGATCAAATTTTTCTGACCTGAACGCGCGGCGGCGTGGTGCAAGGCGTGAACGTGATCGAGAATGCGCACCACCACTTGCAGCCACTCCCCTTCGCCGCGGCGCAGTTTATCCACTTCGAGGCGGAGATGATTTTTTTCCGTCTCGTTAATCTTGGTAAGGATCTCACCGAAGTTGCGCGCTTCGAGAATCATCTTTTCGGCGATCTGGTCGGCGGCGGTGACGGTTTGTGTCGTGCTCTGATGAATGTGTTGCCATTCGGAGCCGGCGCTGGCGATCTGGTTTGCGAGGGCTTCGAGGTTGCCCAGTTGAGCGGTGGCCGTGGCGAGTTGTTCACTCTCGGCCATTTTCAACTTTGCGTTGAACTCGATGACGAAGGGCGCCACGGCGAGCCACGCGCCAATCGCGACGGCTGCGACCAGCAACACGACGTGCCAGGTGTCGAGCGGATTGCCGCGGAAGGCCAGCCATGCTGCGACGGCGAGCAGCAGCAAATCACCGATGATGAAGGGCGCCTTCGACAACTTCGGCGCGGAGTTTTCGTTCATGTGGCGCGGAGAATAGCGCGAGGAAATCCGAAACTCCAAACTCCAAAATCACGCCGGAGGTTAGGAAAATGAAGCGTTGCACGATCATTGTGCGTGGCGAGTCATGCGGGCGGAAAGCAAAGAGTGGTGAGTCGAAGCCAAGAGCGCTGGTTGACTTGGCGTGAGCGCGTTCCGTAATTTCTTGTGCAATGTCCGCGCTGCAAGAGTCACTCGTTGAACTGATTCGCCGCACGTCCGCCGAAATCCCGGCTGATGTGCAACAAGGCATCCTGAACGCTCTGGAAATCGAGAAGAAAGGGACCATCGCCGAGTCCGCCTTCAAGATCATCGAGCGCAACATTGAATTGGCGAAGCAGAAGTCGCAGCCGATCTGCCAGGACACCGGGAGCATTTTGTTTTACGTCGATTGCCCGGTGGGCTTCGACCAGATCGCGTTCGAGGAGACTGCTCGCGAGGCGGTGACGTTCGCGACGAAGAAAGGCTACCTTCGCCAAAACTCAGTCGATTCACTCAGCGGGAAGAACGACGGAACGAACGTTGGTCCCGGCGCACCGGCAGTTCATTTTCATCAGCATCGCTCCAATGACGTGACGGTGCGTCTCGTGTTAAAGGGTGGTGGCTGCGAAAACGTGGGCGGGCAATATTCGTTGCCGAACGAGAAGCTTCACGCGAATCGCGATCTCGATGGCTGCCGTAAAGTGATTCTCGACTGTGTGCTGCAAGCGCAGGGAAAGGGATGTGGGCCGGGAATTTTGGGCGTGTGCATTGGCGGCGACCGTGCAACCGGTTACGAGTTTTCGAAGAAGCAATTTCTCCGCATGCTTCCCGATCGGAATTCTGTTCCGGAACTGGATGCGCTGGAGCAGGACATCCTGAAGACCTCGAATGAACTCGGCATTGGACCGATGGGATTTGGCGGCAAGACCACGTTGCTCGGTGTGAAGATTTGCGCTGCGAACCGGGTGCCCGCGTCGTTCTTCGTCAGCGTGAGTTACATGTGCTGGGCGTATCGCCGCCAGGGCATGCAACTCGATTCACAAAACAGCATCGCCAAATGGCTCTACTGACATGATCACTCTCGAGGCTCCTTTCACCGATGAAAAAATCCGCGCGCTGAGAGTCGGCGACGAAGTGTCCATCACGGGCATCATGTACACGGGCCGCGATGCGGTTCACAAGTTTCTCCATGAAGGTGGCGCGCTTCCGCCGCAGGTGAACTTGCGCAACGGTTTGCTCTACCACTGCGGCCCCGTGGTGATCAAAGACGAGCAGGGGAACTGGAAAGCTACGGCCGCCGGCCCCACGACTTCCATTCGCGAAGAACCTTACCAGGCGGACATCATCGAGAAGTTCGGGATTCGTGGCGTGATCGGCAAAGGCGGCATGGGGGACAGAACTTTGGCGGCGTGTCAGAAGTTTGGTTGCGTGTATTTGCACGCCATTGGCGGGGCTGCACAGGTGCTGGGCGAGTGTATCAAGCGCGTTCGCGGTGTCTATTTTATGGAGCAGTTTGGAGCGCCGGAAGCGATCTGGGATTTCGAGGTGGAAGCATTTCCAGCCGTCGTCACCATGGACTCTCACGGGCGTTCGCTTCATGCGGAAGTCTTCGCAGCCAGCCAGGCGGTCCTCACAAAAGCGCTGTCGTAGCAGCACTTTTCTTCCATTGGGATAAGAATTTCGCGCCTGCCGGCGTCAGACCTCCCGCTGCGTGTGTCCTGACGAGCTAGGGCCAATGGACGGTAGCTTGGCAAACAAGCTGCTCGGTTCCTCGCATGCTCTTAACGGGCGGCAATAAACTCGGAATCAGGACAGGACAACATGGCCGCCGCATCTGGCGACATGACCTTTCGCACAGATGCGGCGCTCATGGTCTCACTCTGGTCGAGGTGCTCATTTCCCTGTTTGTCCTCGGTGTCATGATGGTCGGCATCATCGCCGGGTACATGCAGTCACATCGCACGGCAGAGTGGTCGTGCTATTCCCTCGCGGCACAATCGCTGGCCATGCAGCCGGTGGAGCAGGTGCGCTCCGCCACGTGGGATCTCTACGCAAATCCGCCGGTGGATCAAACCACTAACGTCGCGATCCTCACCACCAACATCCTCGATATCCCGATCAGCCAGACGAACATCGTTTGGGCGACGAACCGTGTCGTGGTTCGGACCATCAGTGCGAATCCGCCGATGAAATCGATCTACGTGGAAACTACCTGGAGATTCATGAATCGCGGCGTGTTCACGAATTCCGTTTTGAGCTATCGCGCTCCTGACCAATGAAACTTCAACTTCACCAAATTAATCGTCACCGTCGCGCGGCGACGCTTGTGGAGTTCATGATCGCAATGGTCACCATGATCATCGCTGTCGGCGCGATTCTCAGCAGCTACATCTACGGTCTGAAGACGACGCAGTTCATCAAGCCGAAGCTCGGCGCGAGTGATGAGGCGCGAAAAGTCATCTCATTGCTCACGGATGAAATCCGTTCTTCGAAAAAGGTCAGCATCGGAAACGGTTCGCTTTCTGCGTTCACGGAAGCTGGGCCCTGGACCAGGCAACAGGGCAGCGCGATTCAGATTTATCCCACCACTAACTACGTCACGCCGTACATCCGGTATTATTGGGATCTCGCGGACAGCAAACTGAAACGAACGACGAACGGCATGACCGCCGCGATGGTGATCGCCAATTCAGTGACCAATCAATTGATCTTCACTTCCGAGGACTACGCCGGAAACGTGCTGTCGAACAACAACAACAACCGGGTCATTGGCATGACGCTGGATTTCTTCCAGATTCAGTATCCCGAGACGCCAGTCGGCCCCGGCAACTATTACGATTGGTATCAGCTCAGGTCGAAGATCACGAAGCGCACGCCGTTCTGAAATGAAAATCTTTTTAAGCCCCAGCAATGAGCGCGGCTCGACGCTCGTCACCGTGATGGTCCTCGGCAGCGCGACGCTACTCGCGGCGGGTTCGCTGCTGGCGTGGACCACAACGAACAACCGCCTTTCGCAGCGCAACAACGAATACAATCGCACCGTGCTGATCGCAGAGGCCGCCACGGAGAAGGTGATCGCACGAGTGGCATACGATTACCAACAGGGCGGCGAAGCGCAGAACTTCGCCAACCTGAACAGCTATCGGGCGACCGTGCCCCTCTCCTCAGAGGAGTCGCTGATGGCGAATTACCGTTTCACTGATGCTCAAGGTCATGTGGGGAAGAGCTACATAGAATACCTGCCGCCGTCCGAGTTTCGTGTCCTCAGCGCGCAATATCGCGGGCTGCATGGTTATTCGACGGCATATCGCGTCATCTCGAACGCGAAGGAAACCACGAGCCCGATGGGGATCGTTGCCGGCGTCCGACAGGAGATTGAAGTCTCCACGATTCCGCTGTTTCAGTTCGCGATCTTCTACAATCTTGAATTGGAGATTAATCCTGGACCAGTGATGACCGTGACGGGTCCCGTGCATGGCAACTACAACATCTACCTGCAGCCGCAGGCGGCGCTGACGTTTCAGGGCGACGTCACCTCGGCACGAAATATCATCAACAACAAAAGCACGAATGACTGCAGTGTGCGCTCTGGGGGTTCGATTTCGTTCCAAGGCGAGCACGACAGCGGCACCAGCACGCTCAATCTTCCCATCGGAACCAACAACGCTCCGGCGAACGTGCGACAAGTCGTCGAATATCCTCCCGCCGGCGAGTTGGCGACTTCCTTGATGGGGCAACAGCGTTTCTACAACAAGGCAGACATGGTGATAGAACTGACCGGGACCGTGGCCGCCCCGGTCGTGAGGGTGAAGACCGGTCTGTATGACAACTTCGGCACCGTCGTGCCGCCGGGACAATGGGTGAACACGGGCTATGCGACCGGCGGCAAGGGCTTCGTGGACTACGACAACACCTTCTATAATAAACGAGAAGGGAAGACCGTGCGCGTGGTGGACATCGACGTCGCCAGGCTGAAGGCGTGGAGTGCGACGAACACGATCATTCGCCCCAAGTTGGGAGACAAGGATGTGTCGCTGATCTACGTGGATGACCGACGGACGGGCATGAGCTCCACGGAAGAACCTGGTGTGCGCGTTATCAATGGATCGGAATTGCCATCTCGCGGACTCACCGTTGCAACACCCGATCCGGTTTACGTTCAGGGGGATTACAACATCAAGGATCCCACGGGAACGAGTTCCGGTGCCGACACATCGCACACGAAGCCGGCGGCCCTGATTGGTGATGCGATCACGGTGCTTTCAGGCTCGTGGAACGATGCGAACTCCTCAAGCGGTCTTTCGTCGCGCCCGGCGTCGAGCACCAGGGTGAATGCGGCGTTCCTCGCCGGCATCGTTCAAAGCACGAATTGCAATTACAGCGGCGGCGTGGAGAACTTCCCGCGGTTTTTGGAGGACTGGAACAGCGACACGTTCACTTACAACGGTTCCATGGTGGTGCTCTACGAAAGCAAATTCGCCAACGCCCTGTGGCAGGGCACCGGCAGCTCGATCGGCATCTATAATCCACCGACCCGGATCTGGGCGTTCGATCTCAATTTTCGTGATCCCGCAAAACTGCCGCCCGGCACGCCTTGCGTGCGTGTGCTGATTCGCGGGAGCTTTGCGACGATCAAGCCCGACGTTGTCACAGGACCGTGAAGACCATGCGAACGCTCTCTCTGATTGTTGCGACGTTGATGACGACGCAGTTGCTTGCCGCGCCCACGCTCAGTGTAACGACGCGCACCGAGCGCCCGCCGGAAATGGACACCATCACCATTGCGGAGATTGGATTCGACGAGGAGCGATTCGCGTTCGTGCTGCCGCAAAACTGGCGATTCGACCCGGATCCGACCGGAAGCGTGTTGCGATTTCACTCCGAACTCAACAAGGCCAAGATCACAATTCAGTTCTCCCCGCTCATGCCGGAAGGCGGAGTGCAGTCGGCCGATGCGGTACGGCAACTGGCTTTGCCGGGGCTAGGGTATGCGCAGGTGATCGAGGAGTTTCCGATCGTCAGTAACAACGGACAGGGCAAGGGCGCTCTGTTTGGATACGGGTTGGATTGGCGCTGCCGCGCGGCAGTCATTCCGCTCGCACGCGGGTGCGCCACATTCGTGCTCACGTGCCGGACGAACGAGATGTCGAGTCAGCAAACGCTCGGCGCGCTAGTGACGTCGTTCCGAAAAGTCGCGGCCCCTTCGAACGCGAGATGAATGGCGCGCTGCGGTGGCACCACTGTAGAGGCTGCATGTTTTCTTCTCTCTTCCCTTATTCGACAGCGATCAGCCGCTGATCCGGCCACTCGCAGGCGTTTACCAACCTTGACCTCCGACTCGCGCGGCAAAAGACTCGCGTGTCCAAATGTTCTCTCCCTGAAACGGCGACGTATATGAAACGACCCCGGGCAATTAAGTTTGCCGCTGCAATCTCCGTGTTGGTCGCGATCAATTGCGCTTTCGGTCAGGACAACTTTTCCGCCGCGCTTCCTGAAGGTGTGAAAGCGGTCTGGGCATTCGGAAAAGCCCACCGCCAATCAACACCGACGCGGGAAAAAATCTGCATCAATGGGCTTTGGCGCTGGCAACCGGCGGCGACTTCTGCTGAACAGGTGCCCGGTGGACACTGGGGTTATTTCAAAGTCCCCGGATGCTGGCCGGGTATCACCGATTACATGCAGAAGGATTTCCAAACCGTCCAGGCACATCCGAGTTGGAAAGACGAACGTCTGGGAAACATTTCCGCCGCGTGGTACGAGCGAACTATCTCGGTGCCCAAGGAATGGGATGGGCGCCGTATGAGTGTGTCGGTGGAGTATCTCAACTCGTACGCGGCCGTGTTCGTGGATGGAACGAAGCGCGGCGAGATTCGGTTTCCCGGCGGCGATTTGGAACTGACGGCGCATCTGCGTCCTGGCGGAACTAATGTCTTGAGTCTTCTCGTGGTGGCAATGCCGCTGAAGGGCGTGATGCAATCGTACACCGACTCGAATTTGGCGCGCGAGATCAAGGGCAAGGTCGAACGGCGCGGCCTGTGCGGCGATGTGTTTCTCGTCAGCACGCCGAGTGGACCGCGCATCGCCGACGTCAAGGTGGACACGTCCGTGCGCAAGTCGGCGATCACTTTCGAGGCGGCATTCCAAGGATTGACTGCGGACGGACGATATTCTCTTCGAAGCCGGATCAGCAACGACGGACGCATCGTCAAGGAGTTCACAAGCCAGCCATTCAAGGCGAGCGATCTGAAATCCGGCCGCATGGCATTCTCCGAGCAGTGGAAGCCCGACACGTTTTGGGACATCCACACGCCGGCAAATAAATTCGAATCGACGCTCACGTTGAGTGAAGCAGATGGTCGAGTGCTTGATACGCACTTTGGCGTGCCGTTCGGGTTTCGCGAATTCTGGATCGAGGGCCGCGATTTCTATTTGAACGGTTCCCGCATTTTCCTGTGCGCGGTGCCATTGGACAATGCGCAGGTCGGCGCAGCGCTGGCGACCTACGACGGCGCGCGCGAAAGTTTGGAGCGGCTCAAAGCCATCGGGATCAACTTCGTTTATACCCACAACTACGGCTGCGAGCCGGGGTCGCATCTTGGCTTCAAAGAAATTCTGCGCGCTGCGGACGACGTGGGGATGCTCGTCTCACTTTCGCAACCGCATTTCTCCCATTACGAATGGAAGTCGCCTGATGCCGACCAGACCAACGGCTACGCGCGCCACGCCGAATGGTACGTGCGCGCCGCGCAGAACCATCCTTCGATCATCGCATACGCCATGAGCCACAATGCCACCGGCTACGAGCAGGACATGAACCCCGACATGATCGATGGCGTGCAGGATCCGCGCGATCAATGGTCATCGCGAAATTCAAAACTCGCCTTGCGCGCCGAGGCCATCGTGAAACGTCTCGATCCCGGCCGCACCGTTTATCATCACGCGTCCGGCAATCTCGGCTCAATGCACGTGATGAATTTCTATCCGAACTTCGTGCCGATCCAGGAATTGTCCGACTGGTTCGGGCGCTGGTCGGCGCAAGGCGTGAAGCCGGCGTTCATGTGTGAATACGGTGCGCCGTTCACGTGGGACTGGACGATGTATCGCGGCTGGTACAAAGGGCAGCGCGAATTTGGCAGCGCGGTTGTGCCGTGGGAATTTTGTCTTGCCGAATGGAACGCGCAGTTTCTAGGTGACCGCGCGTTTGCGATCAGCGAAGCGGAGAAGGCGAACCTGCGTTGGGAGGCGAAACAGTTCGCCGCCGGCAAAGTCTGGCACCGCTGGGATTATCCGAACCAGGTCGGCTCGCCGGTCTTCGACGAGCGGTTTCCCATCTTCGCAAAATATCTCGACGACAACTGGCGCGCCTTTCGGACCTGGGGAGTGTCAGCGATTTCGCCTTGGGAGTATGGTCATTTTTGGAAGCTGCGCGATGGCGTGGATCTTCGTCGCAAAGAATTGAAAGTGGACTGGGAGAATCTTCAGCGCCCCGGCTTCAGCGCCGACTACATCGACAAACAATACGAGCGCATGGACCTGGCCTTCGACCGTGCGGATTGGATTGCCACGGCGGCTGCACGCGCGTTGTTGCGTAACAACGCGCCGTTGCTGGCGTATCTCGGTGGCAAGCCCGAACATTTCACGAGCAAGGATCATGTTTTCTTTCCCGGCGAAACCGTGGACAAGCAGCTCATCGTCATCAACAACTCGCGGCAGACCGTGACGTGCGAGAGCGCCTGGTCGTTTGCTAAGCCGAAGACGATGGCCGACAGCAAGCGGTTCAATCTTAAGACCGGAGAACAAGAACGCGTGCCGCTTCGGTTTCAGTTGCCGGAGACTTTGGCACCCGGCCAATACGAGTTGAACGCGAGTGTGCGATTCAGCAACGGCGAGACGCAGACCGATTCCTTCGTCGTTCAAATCATCGCGCGTCCACAAGCGCGGCAGATGGCTGGCTCCATCGCTCTCTTCGATCCGAAAGGCGAAACCGGCGAGCTCTTGAATCGCGTTGGAGTCCGGTTTCAGCGCGTCGATACGGCGAGTGATCTTTCCGCGTTCGACACGTTGGTTGTCGGCAAGGCGGCGCTGACAACGAATGGTGCGGCGCCCGATATCACGCGCGTTCGCGATGGGCTGAAGGTGATTATCTTCGAGCAGACCGCCGCTGTGTTGGAGAGGCGTTTCGGGTTTCGTGTAGCGGAGTATGGCTTGCGCGAAGTGTTTCCGCGCGTGCCCGATCATCGGGCGCTCACAGGAATTGTTGCGGACGAATGGCGCGACTGGCGCGGCGAAGCAACGATTCTTCCGTCGCGTCTCGAATACACTCTGCGTCCTCGCTTCGGGCCGACGGTCAATTGGTGCGACATTCCCGTCACGCGACTCTGGCGTTGCGGCAATCTTGGCAACGTCGCCTCCGTCGTTATCGAGAAGCCAGCGCGTGGGGATTTCCTGCCGATCCTCGACGGCGGCTTCAGTCTCCAATACAGCCCGCTCATGGAATTTCGCGAAGGCCGCGGGATGATCTTGTTTTGTCAGATGGACGTGACCGGACGCACCGAGCGCGATCCGGTGGCCGAGACACTGACGCGAAATATTCTTCAATACGTTTCGGATTGGAAACCGGCGCCTGCGCGAACTGCTGTTTACGTCGGCGAACCGGATGGTCGGCGACATCTCGAATCCGCGGGCTTCGCAATCGGGAACTTCGACGGCGGTAAACTTTCCCCTGACCAAGTGTTGGTCTTCGGCCCGAATGGCGGGCGCGAACTCGCTGCGAACAAAGCATTGGTCGCCAATTGGCTAAAGGACGGCGGGCATTTGCTGGCGCTCGGAATGGATCAGCAAAGCGCGGACGCCTTGCTTCCGACGCCGGTCACCTTCAAGAAGGCAGAGCACATCTCGGCATTCTTCAAAGCGGCAGGCGCGGACTCGCCTCTTAAAGGAATCGGGCCGGCGGACTTGCACAATCGTGACCCGCGCGAGTTGCCACTGATCATCGCCAACGCGACGATCGTCGGAGGCGGCGTTCTCGCGTCGTCGCCGAATCACAACGCCATTTTCTGCCAACTTCTCCCGTGGCAGTTCGATCCGCACAAACAACCCAATCTGAAACGCACTTTTCGTCGGGCCTCTTTTTCCGTCACCCGATTGCTTTCCAATCTTGGAGTCACCAGTGCCACACCGATCCTCACCCGGTTCAATTCGCCTGTGGACGCCGCTGCGTCGGAGAAGCGATGGCTGAGCGGGCTTTATCTCGATCAACCTGAAGAATGGGATGACCCATACCGATTCTTCCGCTGGTGATAGCGGCCACTCGCCACTGAACATTGTAGCAGCCGACGTAAGGAGGCTCATTCTGCTTTCGGAAAATGAAGTCAGAGCCTCCTTACGTCGGCTGCTACGGTTCAGCGGTTCACGGCGCGAACTTGGGTTCGGGGAATTCTCTACCCGTCGAGGGAAGATGGGGAACCGACTCCGGGATCTTCGCGGCAACGGCTCGACAAGTGAGATGCACCTGCCGCGCACGCTCCGGCGAATTTCTTGTTGCTCGTCGCGTCCAAAGCCGTTCAGTTGGCGCGATCAACACGATGAAACGAATTGGTTCCATTTTCGCGGCTGTGGCGCTGGCTGCGGCTGCTCATGCGCAAATTGCTGCGAAGACCAACGCGCCCGTCATGGATCTCGGCCCGTTCTTTTGCGCTACAATCAAAGCTCCGGGCGCGAACACCACGCCGAAAGGCATCGTCGTGACCGTTGGCGACGACAAGCGCGCCTACGTTTGTTACGACGAAGATTTGCTGCGCCTGTCGGTCGGCTGGACGGGCGACTGGCTGAAGACGGGAAATTACTTCAAGGAATTCAGTCATCCACAGCCGCCTGAAGTTGCGGGCACGCCGATGTTCAGGACGCCGCCGGGGCTGCCAGGCTGGATCAAGGGGGATATGTTTCGTGATCCACGCAATCTGGGCCAGGGACCGTTGCCCAAGGATTACGCGCATTATCGCGGCGTGTATCGCGACGGTGAAAAGGTGACGGTTTCGTATTCGGTCGGCTCCATGAATGTGATCGAGAGCCCCGCCTTCGTGAAGCGCGAAGACCTCGGTTTCTTCACGCGCACGTTCCACATCGAGAAGCTCGACGCAGACTGGTCCATCGTGGCGGCCGAGGCGACGGGCGAACCCATTGTCGCTGGATCGGTGCTCAGCGCGGTGGAAGGTGACAAGTGCATTGCTCTCGCGGTGAACGGTGGCGTGAAGACGCGCCTGGAATACAACGTGGGCAAGTTTGTTGTGCGTCTGCTCGGCGATGTGGGCGCGCCCGCGACATTCGAAGTCGCAGTCTGGAGCGGTCCGACGGCGGACTTGCCGAAGTTCGTTAAGGCGAATCCGGGCGGCATGGTGATTCAGTCGCCCGCCGGCGCAATCAAAGGTGGACCGGCACGTTGGCCGGAACCGGTTCTCACGCACGGAATGCTTGGAAACAGCGACGGTGCGTATGTCGCGGACACGATCACCGAACCGGTGCCGAATCCGTGGAGCGCGCGCACGTATTTCGGCGGTTTCGATTTCTTCCCGGACGGTCGCGCGGCGATCTGCACCTTCCACGGTGATGTGTGGATCGTGTCCGGCATCGAAGGCAACCTTGAGAATCTTACGTGGAAGCGCTGCGCGTCCGGTTTGTTTCAGCCACTTGGCCTCAAGATCGTTGATGGAAAAATCTACGTCACATGCCGCGACGCGATCGTGCGGCTGAACGACTTGAACAACGACGGTGAAACCGACTTCTACGAAAACTTCAACAACGACACGGTGGCCACGGCGAACTACCACGAGTTCTGCACAGACTTGCAGACCGATTCGCAAGGCAACTTCTACTACTTCAAAGCTTCGCCCTGGGAACCGGACGTGCGCACGCCTCATCAGGGCACGTGTTTGAAAGTGTCGAAAGACGGATCGGCCCTCGAAGTGTTCGCGACGGGATTTAGCGCGCCAAACGGCGGTGCCATGGATCCCGGCGACGTGCTCACGGTGAGCGACAGCCAGGGGCATTGGATGCCGTCGAGCAAACTGAACCTCGTGAAACGCGGCGGATTTTACGGCATGACGCCCACGGCGCACCGTGAGATGACGCTCACAGCAGGCACGAACACCTTCACCGCCAATCCGAGCGACCCTGATGTGCGTGTGAAGTATCAGTTCAAAGGCTGGGACGCCGGCACGCCGCAGCCGACGAATTACGACCAGCCGATTTGCTGGCTGCCGATGAGCGCGGATAGTTCGAGCGGCGGGCAGGTGTGGAGCGCGAGTGAGAAGTTTGGCCCGCTGGCGAACCACATGTTCTTCATGAGCCACGGTCGCGGCACCTTCTTCGAAGTGATGACCGAGGAAGTGGAAGGCGTGACACAAGCGGCGATGATACGCCTGCCGTTCAAGCTCGCCACCGGCGTCATGCGCGGCCGCGAGAATCCGCGCGACGGACAAATCTACCTTTGCGGCCTGCGCGGTTGGCAGTCGGACGGCATTAAGGAAGGCGGCTTCTATCGTATTCGTTACACCAACAAGCCCGTCCACCTGCCGACACAGTTCCACGTGAAGCCGAACGGAATCGCGATCACATTTGCCGAACCGCTCGACGAAGGTTCGGTCAAAGACGTGTCGAGCTACAGCGTCGAGCAATGGAACTACATCTACTCCGGCAGTTATGGCTCCGATGACGTTTCTCCGGACGATCCGAAGAAGAAAGGTCGCGACAAAGTCGAAGTGAAATCTGCGTCGCTGAGTCCTGACAAGAAAACGGTCACGCTCGAAATGTCGGTGCGACCCGTGATGCAGATGAAGATCAAGTTCGCCCTCAAAGCCTCGACCGGCGCGCCGGTGAACGGCGAAATCTACAACACGATTCACAAAGTCCCGCTGCCGTCGGCGTCGCTAAAATGATTTGGTGCTGCGCGAGGCGCGGCGGCTCAGGCGGTGTCGCTCGGTGAATTTTCAACCCGTACGAAGAGTTGCTCATACCGTTTCAATTTGGCAGCGTCGCTCCAGAGGCAACTCAGCTTTCAACGTTCTATGCCGAAACTCGTGTTCACCAGCAGCGCGCTTGCGCACCAATCGTATGAGCTCATCCTTGAGAGGACGGCGGTGGGTCGCGGTGAGCAGAACACTCTGGTCATCCATGACCCGTCGCTTTCGGCGGCTCACTGCGAAATTCTCATGCATGGCACCGAGATCATCGTGCGTGATCTGGACTCGCGAAATGGCACGTTCATCAATGGCCTGCGGCTGCACAATTCACAGGCGGAGTTGAGGCACGGACAGACCGTTCGGTTCGGCTCTGTCGAAGCGCGTCTCGAACTGGAAGATCCACCCGAAGACTCGACTGCCAGCGACGTCACGGCGGTTCACGCGTTCGGCCGCTTGATTCGTGACCAGCGACGTGAAGAGCGAAAGCCCAGACCCACCAACGTGGCTCAACACTTTGGCGCTGAGTCACCCGAACCGCCTGAAGACAAGACCCTCATGATGGAGCAAGCGCCGTTGGAGGTGAAACCGGCGGCGTCTCCGGAGGCGGTGCCGTCCGTCACCAGGCCGAATCCGAAACGCGAGACCCTCGTCTGGATCGTCATCAGCGTCGTCGTTCTCGTGATCATCGGCGTGGTGTGGCGGGTGTTGTCGCGTTGATGAATGGGTGAAGTATCGCCTCGTCATCTTCGATTCCGACGGCACGCTGGCTGACTCGCTGCCGTACTTGGGTGCGCTGCTGAATCAATTGGCAGAGCGGCATGGCTTCAAGAAGATTGACCCACAAGAGGCAGAGCGACTGCGCGATTTTCACGGCCACGAACTGCTTCGCGCCCTCGGCATCCCGCTCTGGAAACTTCCGCGGATCATGAGCGAGGTGCGCGCGTTGATGGCGGAACACATCAATGAGTTCTCTTTGTTCCCCGGCGTTGACCTGATGTTGCGACGGCTCGCATCAGGCGGCGCCAGGCTCGCGGTCGTGAGTTCGAATTCGACGGAGAATGTGCAGCGCATTCTTGGACCGGCGAACGTTGCGCTCATCGGACACTTCGCGTGCGGCGTCTCGATGTTCGGCAAGGCGTCACGACTGCGCGGTGTGTTGCGCGCGACCAAAATTGCGGCTGCAGAAACCATTTACGTCGGCGACGAGATTCGCGACGGCGACGCAGCCCGCAAGGCGGGAATCGCGTTCGGCGCAGTGGGCTGGGGACAATGTCGGCTGGAAGCAATGCGGGCGCATGGTGCTGATGAAGGGTTCACGACGGTTTCGGAAATCGCTGAGAAACTCGCCGGATCATGATGCGCAATCGCCAAACCTTTGAAGCTTCGTGTGCGTCCCAGCGTCGGGAGATGCAATGAAACGCATCGAACGTTCCGTCAGCATTCATCCTTACTTCAAAGTTCATCCCGGCAAACTCGACGAAGTGAAAGCGCTCCTGCGCGAGTTCGTCGCCAAGACGGCCACGGAACCGGGATGCGTCTGGTACGAATTCACGATCAACGGCGACGAAGTGTTTTGCCGTGAAGCATATCTCGGCGCCGAAGGTGCGCTGGCACATCTCGATAACGTCGGCGCGCAGTTGGAACGGATGATGACGCTCACGACGCTGGCGCGATTGGAGATTCATGGGCCGGCGGAAGAACTCGCGAAACTCAAAGGCCCGCTCGGTGGCTTTAATCCCGCGTGGTTCGTTTGCGAGTGCGGCGTGGAGCATTGAATACCGGCGCCCGAAGAGAACAGTTTCGTGCTGCGCACTTCGCTGCCGTTTCCAAATCCACCCCGGTATGAATCGATCATGAGGCAGTTCTTCCGGGCAATTATTCCTGCGTATTTGTTCGTCAGCGCTTGCGTCAACGCGGATCAGGCGGACGATTTCGTAAGCGCGCAGATGGAGCAGAAACATATCCCGGGCCTCGCGCTGAAAGTGATCCGGGATGGGGGCGAAGTAAAATCGGCGACCTACGGACTGGCAAACGTGGAATGGAACGCGTCCGTGAAGCCCGAAACCGTCTTCGAGATCGGATCACTCACGAAGCAATTCACCGCCGCGTGCATCCTCATGTTGCAGCAGGAGGGAAAGCTTTCCGTTGATGACTTGATCAGCAAACACCTGGAGGACGCACCCGTTGCCTGGTCAAACATCACGATTCGGCACCTGCTCACTCACACGTCGGGGATCAAAAGTTACACCGGGCAAAGCGGCTTCGAGTTCACGCGACATTTGACGCAGGGGCAGTTCACCCAAGCGATCACGGCCTTGCCGCCGGATTTCGCGCCGGGCGAGCAGGCCAAGTATTGCAACTCGGGCTACAACTTGCTCGGGTTCGTCATCGAGAATGTGAGCGGCACGAACTACTGGAGCTTTCTTGCCCAACGAATTTTCGGCCCGCTCGGGATGACCACCGCGACCAACCGCGATCCAGTGATCCTCGTTCCAAATCGCGCCGACGGTTACGTCCACAGGAACGGCGCGCTGCAGAATCGCGACAGGGATCTCACGGATGTTTTTTCCGCAGGCGCTATCGTGATGAACATCGGCGATCTCGCGAAATGGAACACATCTCTCGACATCGGGAAGTTGCTCACCGCTGTGAGCAAATCGCAGATGTGGACACCGGCAAAGCTGAACGACGGGAAGGAAACGCCCTATGGTTTCGGATGGCGTGTCGGAACGCAGGACAGTCACCGGAACATCGGTCACAGCGGCTCTACGTCTGGTTTTTCGGCGAGTATCCAGCGATTTCCCGACGACAAGCTGACGGTCATCTTGCTCTGTAATTCCGACGAGCCAAACATCGCAACCACCATGGCGAAGACGATCGCGACGTTTTATTTCGGCGACAAGAAGACCAAGTAAGCCGGGTTAAGAAGGAACCACGGAAGACACAGAAGACACGGAAGTGCTGGGGGTGAGTGTTGTTTCCGTGTCGTCCGTATATTCCGTGGTCACCTTCAAATGTTTCCGCCGATTACGCCTTCGGCACAATCCACACATTCCGGTAGAACACGGGGTTGCCGTGGCCCTGCAACTGGATTGCTCCACCGCTCGCGTCCTCTTTCTTACCGCCACCAGTCGGGCCGTTGATTTCGATGTTGTCGTGGATCACCACGCCGTTGTGCTTGATGGTAATGCGCGCGTTCGCCGATTTCTTCCCGGCGGCGTCGAACTTCGCTGCGGTGAAATCGATGTCGTACGTCTGCCACGTGAGCGGCGGATAGCACATGTTCACGGAAGGCTTCGCTTTCGTGTAGATGCCGCCGCACTCGTTGTCCTCGCCTTTCAGGCCGAATGAATCGAGCACCTGCACTTCGTAACGGTCCTGCATGTACACGCCGCTGTTGCCTCGGTCCTGCCCACGTCCGAGCGGCTTGAATGGCAGCAAAAACTCGCAGTGCAACGTGTAGTTCGTGAACGGTTGTTTCGTCTTCGAACCCGAGGCGAACAGGCCGCGCTCGTCCGTGTGGCCGCCTTGCCACGCATCGACATTCTTGTCATCGCCGAACAACACGATCGCACCGGCTGGCGCTTTCGCTCCTTCAGTGGGACTGCGGCGCACCGTCTTCTCCATCGTCCAAGGTCCGCCAGCGTCGCTCTTGATCGAGATCTTTCCGTCCGCGAGTTCGGCGCGATAGTTGTTCGTGCTGGTGAACACAACCTTGTCGCCTTCGCGCTTGCCGTTCACCTCTTGCTTGAACTCCTTGTCCCAACCGTCGCCAGGCAAACCGCCTTTGTGAGAGACCATGCGGAACTTGTTGTCGCCAAGGGCGATCACCTGCGCGCCGCCCCAGTCGTTTTTGTATTCGCCCTGATCCTTGTAATCCTCGCCGCCCGCTTCCGGCGTCAGATACGTCGGGAGCACGGGTTTTGGTTTCGCCGCAGCGGGAGTGGCGGGTTTTGGATCAGCCGCCATCACGGCGGAAGCGATGAGAATGGGAATCAGTGATAAAAGTTTTGCGTTCATATTTAGCGTTCTGAGCTTCGACTCCCGCCGTGTCGAAGAAATTCGCGCGACCTGTTTCCGTTCGCGCCGCGCTTCCACTACAGTCGGCGCGTGGACGACATCAAGTCACTGACACGCGACGCACTGGCTGCCCGTTTCAAGGAATGGGCGGCGCCGGCGTATCGCGTCGATCAAGTGCTGGAATGGATTTACAAGCGCCGCGTCACCACTTGGGATGCGATGACAAATCTGCCGAAGGCGCTTCGCGAGAAACTTGGCAGTGCTTTCGCCTTTGCTCCCATCCAACTCGCGCGCAAGCAAGGCTCACGCGACACGACGCAGAAATTTCTTTGGCGCCTCAGCGACGGCGCTTTCATCGAGAGCGTTTTGATTCCCGCGAACCCCGCGCTCTACGGCGATCAAAGTGATCGCCACACGCTGTGCGTCTCGACGCAGGTTGGCTGCGCGTACGGTTGCCGTTTCTGCGCGAGCGGGTTGGATGGCTGGAAACGCAACCTGACTCCTGACGAGATTGTAGATCAGGTTCTGGGAATCGAGCGTTGGAATGCCGCACAGAATTCCGAGTCAGGCGGCCAACCCGAAACCCGAAACCCGAAACCCGAAACGCGTTTGATCGACAACCTCGTCATCATGGGCATGGGCGAGCCGATGGCGAATTACGACAACCTGATGAAGGCGCTCACGATCCTGAACGCGCTGTGGGGTGGCGGCATCGGCGCGCGGAAGATCACGATATCAACGAGCGGCCTCGCGCCGAAGATTCGTCAACTTGCCGATGAGCCACATCAGTTCCGTCTCGCGATTTCGCTGCACGGAGCGACGGATGAAGTGCGCGAGAAGATCATGCCGGTGAATCGCAAGTATCCACTGCGTGAACTGACCGCTGCCTGTGAATATTACCAGGCGAAGAAGGGACGCATGCTCACCTTCGAATACATCCTCATTGCTGGTGTGAACGACAGTCTCGATCAAACGAAGCCGCTGGCACAACTCGCGCGGCGACTGAACGCGAAGATCAATCTGATCCCCTACAACAAGGTCGAAGGACTCCCGTGGGAACGCCCAAGCGAGGAAATTCAGGAAGCGTTTCTCGCCGCCGTCGAACGCCTCGACGCCAAAGCCACGCTGCGCCGCGAAAAGGGTCACGACATCGATGCGGCTTGCGGGCAGTTGCGGCTCAAGACGGAGCGCGAGCTCGCGTCCGCAGAGCCACTGATAAAACACGGATGAAACACAGATTTCTTTTTCCCATCCGTGCCAATCCGTGTTTCATCCGTGGCTGCAAGACATGATCGCTCTCCTTGATTACGGCTCTGGAAATTTGCGGAGCGTGGAAAAGGCGCTGAAGAAAGTCGGCGCGGATGTACGCGTCACGAAATCCGCCGCCGGCATCAATGGCGCGCGCGGTGTCGTGCTGCCGGGCGTCGGCGCGTTCGATGATTGCATCAGTGCGATGCAAAGGCAGGAACTGCTCGCCGCCGTGCGTGAATGGATTCGCGGCGGCAAGCCGTTTCTCGGCATTTGCGTCGGCTATCAGGCGCTCTTCGACAGCAGCGAGGAGTTCAACAGTTGCGCCGCCGGCCTTGGTATTTTTAGCGGCAAGGTTGTCCGCTTTCCGCAGCGTGATGGACTGAAAGTTCCACAGATCGGCTGGAACCAACTCGAGATCACGCGGCCCGAATGCCCGCTCTACCGCGGCATTCCGAACGGCAGCTACGTCTATTTCGTCCACAGCTTTTTCCCGAAGCCGACGGACGAATCCATCGTCGCCACGCGCACGAACTACGGCGAAGCATTCGCGTCCTCGGTGTGGAAGGGCAACGTGTTCGCGACGCAGTTCCATCCCGAGAAGAGCCAGGATGTGGGGTTGTCGCTGTTGAAGAATTTCGTGGAATTGGCGGAGACGGAGTGAACGGGATTCAACATTCAACTTCCAACGCTCAAGGTTGAACGTCCGCAATCGCAACGCGATTGAATCACTCAGCCCAGCGTTGCGAGTCCGACGAGCTACGCTGGGAAACGTCCGTTTTCACGCAACTACTCCGAAGGAGTTGTATTGAATTCGTCAGTCCCACACATAAGCCTCGTCAAAAACGATCTCATACCGCTGCAACAGCCGACGGAACTCCTCCTGAAAGGTGACCTTCGCATGATGCTGCTCCTGCTCGGCGATGTACCGGCGCACATCCTCCAACTGCGAATAGCCAATCGAGAAAATTCCGTAACCATGCTGCCAAGCGAAGTCGCTCTGATCCGGAAACCGTGATTTGATCCAGAGCGATGACCCGCGTTTCATCTCCTTCACCACATCTGCCGGTGCGCTCGTGCGTGGGAGAACAAACAAAGCATGTACATGATCCTCCACGCCGCCCACAATGATCGGCGGACAATCGCGATCTTTGAGAATACCGCCGATGTATTTGTGCATCTCTTCGCGGACCGAGCGTTCGCGCAGAAACGGGCGGCGCTCTTTGGTGGAGAACACGACGTGCAGGAGAATTTTAGAGAGGGACTGCGGCACGGCACGAAGGTGAACAGCGCCGGGCATTCGATTCAACTCTTTCAGAGTAGCGATTGATCGACCGCCTGACCCAGCGTAGCTCGTCGGACTCGCAACGCTGGGCTGAGTGATGGAATCCCGATGGGATTCTTCTCGAGTTGTGTGTAGTGCGAGAATTTTGCCACGCAGTTTCATACGGAGAAAAGCCAGGAAGTGGGGCTGAAGCTTTTGAGGAATTTTGTGGAACTCGCCGAGGTGACCTGACCCCATCTATTGACCTTGCTTCTCTTCGATCAGTCGATACTGAGTGATCACATCCTGACCAGCGTAGAAAAGTGGTGAGAGTGGATGTCGTTGCTCACCCAATTCCTGTTCCGGTGCGCTCGCAGTGAAAACACCTTCGTCGGTGAGTAGTTAGAAGATTGTCTGGCCGTTCTTTGGAAGCGGAAAATCTTTGGTTGTCTTTGTCTGCGGCTGAAACTTTGCCGCGACGCTCACCATTCGTTGTGCTGCTTTGCGAATCGATTCATGTCCGGCACCACCGATAGAACCGCCGCCAGTACTCAGGTAGATGCTCGCGCTGCCATCCGCAAGAGCGATAGCGGTGGCAGATCCCTTTTCGTACCCAATCTCCATGAGCACGCCGAAAGGTTCTGTGGGGACTGCCGGTGCGGGAAGTCCTAGTTGATTTCGGGTGACTTGAAACGCTTGGCTGCGCAAGCCATCGAAGGCTCCTTTGCGCGCCACGCCGGAAGGTCCTTGCTGGGCGGTTGGCGATTGCTTGCGCGAGCGCAGGAGCAACCACAATCCAACAACAACCGCAACAAGGAGTATTGAAATGATAATTTTCATTAAACTTCGTGTGAGTTCTACATCCTCGCCGCACTCCTCATCCCCACGCCGTCCATCAACTTCGCCGTGGCGTGATACGCTTCCTCGACCCATTCGACGATGCGCTTGGGGTCGCGCGGGTATTCGAGTTCGATCGAGACGACGGCGTCCTTCATCCCGAGTTCTTTGATCGCCTGAAGATACGGATGGAACTTCACCACGCCGCGGCCGGGCGGGAGGTCGCCGTGGACTTTGCCGTCGCAGTCGCTGATGTGGACGTGGATGGCTTTGCCTTTGAGTTTCTTCACGTCGGCGGGGCTGCAGTCCGACAGCACGAGATGGCTGATGTCGATGTTGGCGCGAACGTGCGGGTGGTCGCACTCGTCCACGAAGCGCACCATTTCGTCGATGTTGTTGAGCAGGCTGAGGCGAAAGGGTTCAAGTTCAAGCGCGATGTCCACGTCGCGCTTCGCGCCGTAATCGCCGAGGCGGCGGCAGGTTTCGATGCCCCATTGCCACTGCGTGTCGGCGGGGATGACTTCGCGCTGCCAGATGTATTCGCCGAGGACGAGCAGCACGTTCTTCGCGCCCCAATCGCGCGCGAGGTCGATGTATTTCTTCGTGCGCTCGATGTGGAATTCACGCACGGGTTCGTTGAAATCGATGAGGCCAACCGAAACCACCGGCAATGAAATGATCGGCAGTCCGAGCTTCTCCGCGGTGCGCGCGACGAGCGTGATTTCCTTCTTTGAAATGCCGACGGCTTCGGTGAACACATCCACGCAATCGAACCCGATGCGTGCGATGTGTTTGAGCCCCGTGGCGGTATCGATGCCGACTTGCTGGAAAGCGGAGTTGATGATCCCGAGTCGCATGAGGATTTTTTTCGCAGGTCAGGTGCGGAAGTTCAAGAGAGTGCCCCCGGCATCTTGCCGGGTGGGGATGTGGTGAAAGAACCAGCGGCTCGGTGTTGCAGACGACCGGACCCGGCAAGATGCCGGGGGCACGTTAGCGCTTGCGCCACGCTACCTTCGGTGGTTCGGGCAATCCTTGCGCGCGCAATGCCGTGCGGAAATGCATCTTCGCGACCTTCGGTAGATTCTCCACGCCATGCTTGGCGATGAATTCCTTCGCGGCGGCATCCACAGCCGCGGAAGCGCCTTTGGGCAGTTTCATTTCGAACTGCTTTTCGAGCGCGGCCAGTCGCGTCACGAACTCGTTGCGCGCCAGAATGGACGCTGCGGCCACGGCGATGTCGGCTTCTGCTTTGTGCCGTTGCACCAACTCGATTGCGCGGCCAAGTGACATGAGCGACTTCGCCACGACATCCTTGCTCGACGCGAACTGGTCGCTGATGGCGCGGACAGGCTTCGGCTCCATGCGGTGTTGCTGGAGCATGAGGTTCTCGATGATACGCGCGTGGCCCCAGGCGAGGAGCGTGTTCACGCTGCGCATCTTCACGTAGAGACGGTTGTAAGCTTCGTTGCCGATCGGCACGACGCTCGTCACTGCGCCGGGAGTTTTGGTGATCAAGTCGGCGAGATCGGAGATGCGTTTGTCGCTGCCGATGTTTTTCGAATCCTGGATGCCCGCGTCCTTCCATCCGCGCACAACGGTCTCGTTCACATACACGCCGGCGACGCAGAGCGGGCCGAAGAAATCGCCCTTGCCCGATTCGTCCACGCCGATGCGCGCGAGGAGCAACTCGGGATTCAACACTTCCTCGTAGCCGAGTTTCGCCTCTTTGAGGATTTCAGGCTCGAGCACGAACTCGACGAATTCCTGTGTGCCTTTGCCTTGCACGACGAGTTTGCCGCTCTCGTAGAAGACGACGTTCAACTTATCCTTCGCGGCGGCGAAGCGAGCGTAAGGAACTTCGCGGAATTCAAAATTGCTTTGCTGCAAGTGCGTGCGCAGCGCGGTGGCTTGCGCGTCATTCAGCTTGCAAGTGTGGCTCGTCAACGGCGGTTTCACTTTCGCGAGCGTAGGGCGCGCGAGTATGTTTTCGCAATCGTGCGGCGCGGAAAACTCGAAACCCGAAAGGCGGCGCGGCTCGTGCCATTGTTGCTCAATTGGTTCGCCGCGAACGCGCGCGACCTGCCGTGGCGTCGCACGCTCGATCCTTACGCGATCTGGGTTTCGGAAATCATGCTGCAACAGACGCAGGTGAAGACGGTCATTCCGTATTACGAACGTTGGATGCGCGAGTTGCCGACGATCGAGACGCTGGCCAATGCATCGTCGCATAAGATTCACAAGCTGTGGGAAGGTCTCGGTTATTACACACGCGTGCGCAACATGCAGCGCGCCGCGCATACGATCGCAGTGGAACATGGCGGCCAGTTTCCGACGAGCTTTGAAGACGTGCTCGCGCTGCCTGGCATTGGTCGTTACACCGCCGGCGCAGTTTGCAGCATTGCGTTCAATGCGCCGACGCCGATCCTCGACGGAAATGTCATTCGTGTGCTGACGCGCGTGTTTGGCATTCGCGCCAATGTGCGGGAGAAAAATGCCAACGCCGCACTGTGGGCGCTTGCGGATACTTTAGTCACCGCTGCTTCACGGAGTTCACGATCGCTCGCGAAAATTTCTTCCGCGCTGTCCGGTCCATGTTCAGCTCTTAACCAGGCACTCATGGAACTTGGCGCGGTGGTCTGCACGCCTCGCGCACCGCGATGCGAGGTGTGCCCGCTGCGAAGGCAATGCGTCGCGCGCCGCGAGAACTGCGCGGAACAATTGCCGAATGCGGGCAAACGTGTTGCGGCGACCGCGCGGCGGTTCATTGCGGTGTTGGTGGAAAGAAATGGCGAGGTGCTGATCCGCCAACGCGGCGAGGGCGTGGTGAATGCGCATCTGTGGGAATTTCCGAATGTCGAGGTGCCGCTTGGTGCCGCATCGCAACAAGTTCAGAGCGCCGTGGAGAAGGAACTCGGGTGCCGAGCCGGGACGCTGACGGCGCTCGGCACCATTCGCCATACGATCACACGCTATCGAATCGCGCTGGAGATTTTCCGGGTGGAACTGAATGGTGAATCACCGCGCCCCGGATGCGGGATTTGGAAGTCCGCACCGGCAATCGAGGCATTGCCGTTGACCAGCGCGCATGGACGGATGGCTCGTAAGTGGATGGCATCCGGTTCGTCATCTTCATCGTAATCCTGCTCCTACTCTCTTCAGTGAACCGGGATGAAGAGTAAGAGCAGGATTACGATTAAGAGGGGGAAACTTCGATACGGAAAAGGAAAGCAGGAAGCGAGTCGCCCCGCTTCCTGCCGCTTCCCTTCTGATGGGGGCGGCTTGTGTGCGTAAGAACGCCCCCGCGCACTTCAGCTAGTAGCGTGCCCATGTCTGCGGCAGGTTCTGTTGCGGCAGAGGCAGGAAGGAATGGGGCGATTGGTTCGACCGGGCGAAAGATCTTGGACAGTTTGTCCGATTTGGTCGTACCAATTCTGGAAACCGCGCATCAAACGGGGACACCCCCGTGGTTATTGCGGTGACCGGCGTCCGTCCTGAGAATAGATGACTGCGACTTGCGACCGACGGTTTGTGTTGAGCTTCTCCATGGCGTTGCTCAGGTAATTCTTCACGGTCTTGTCGCTCAGCCCCATGACGGCGGCGATTTCCTTGTTGGTCTTCCCTTCAGCAACCAGAGCCACCACACGGGATTCCTGAGGGGACAAGCGGGTCAACCGATCCTCCTGCGGGGAAGGCGCGCTGCCTTCTTTCAGGCGCGCGAGCACGCGCCGCGTCACCGCGGGGTCGAGGATGGAGCGCCCGGCCGCGACATTCTCGATGGCGTTTACCAGGCCCTGGCTGTTGATCTCTTTGAGCAGATAACCATCCGCCCCGCTCGTGACAGCCTCGAAGAGAATTTCGTCATCGGCGAAGGACGTGAGGAAGAGCACGCCGACGTCCAGACCGAGCTGTTGAATCTGTCGGCACGCATCAAAGCCGCTTTCATTGTGCAAACGAATGTCCAGCAGCACCACGTCCGGCTGCAGATCACGAGTGCGTTGCACTGCGTCGGCGACATTGTCCGCCTCGCCAACGACGTTGAACTGCTCGAACCCGCTCAGCAGGCTGCGCAGGCCGAAGCGGGTGACCTCGTGGTCTTCGACCAGCAGGATCGAGATGGGTCGTTGTTCAATGGCTGGCATGGGAGGCAAGCGGGATTTTCACGATGGCGCGTGTTCCCGCGCCGGCTTTTGAAATCACTTCCAACGTCGCGCCGATTCTTTTCGCGCGGGATTCCATGTTGACCAATCCCATGGAACTGGCGCTCACCTCGCTCGGCGAGAAGCCGACGCCATCATCGCTCACTTCCAGTTGAACGAACGGGCCTTTCGACGTCAGGGAAACGGTCGTGCTGTGTGCGCGCGCGTGGCGAATGCTGTTGTACATGGCTTCACGCGCGATATTGAAGAGCTCGGTTGCTTGCAGGGAAGTTAATTCACGCGCAGCGCTGCTATCTACCTCGATGGAGAATCGGCCTTGCTCATCGACGCCGCTGGAGAGCAACACGGATTTGAGCGCCGCCTTGAGTTCCCCGCCGCCGAGGCTTTTCGGCTCACCGCTGCTGATGAACGATCGCACGTCCCGGATGACTGCGTTCAGGCTTTCGACGGCGACGCCAAGCCGCTGGCTTGTTTTCTCGGGCGCTGCGTCAGCCATGCGCCTCGCTTCGTCGAGGCTGAGACCGACCGAGAAAATCGATTGAATGATGTTGTCGTGCAGTTCTTGCGTGATCCGCTCACGGTCGCGCCGGGAATGTCGCAGGTGTCGTTGTGCTTCTTCGAGACCTTGTTCGGCGGTTCGCTGTGCCTGGGCTGCGATCACCCATTTATTCCGTTGCCGCCAGAGGAGCGCGGCCAGCAGCGCCGCCGCAGCGAACGCCATCACCGCGGTCGCGGTTGCGCCGGCGACCATGCGATTGCGCGTGGACGCAGGCGGGGCTTGCAGCAAGACCAGATCAGACGGGCCGCGCATCCAGAGCGCCAGTGGCGGCTCTCCCACGCGGTTGAAAGATTTGAGAACGCCGATGGCGTTCACCGTCGCTCCGGGCGCAAAAGCCTCCGCGATTTTCGGAACGCCGTGTATGGGTAATCTTGCGATGAGAAGTTCACCGGCATTATCGAGGGTTGCAGAAACAAACCCGTCCGCGGGAGGGTGCCACGAGACGACGCGAGCCATCAGGCGCACGAGTTCTCCGTTCGCCGCGTCGTTGGCGTGAGAAACAACCGCTGGCGCAACATCGCGTCCGGCACCGAGCACGCGCACCTCGGCGTTCCGGATTTGCGGCGGCCCGGGACGATTCAAGAGAAAGCCGGCTACATCGATTTCAGCGCCGGGTTCAATCCTGCCTCGCGCGCCCTTCTCGATGGAAACCGCGCCGGTCGCATCCTGAAAAATGGTTTCACGATTTGTCCAGTGAAGCGTCACGACGCCGCGCAGGTGAACGCGATGACCATCGGTGCGGCGTCCGGCGAAACGAGCGAGATCGCCCGCGACGATGGGCGCAGTCGAAAAGGGATCTGCGGACGGCGTCTCAATGATTTCAATGTCCCGCAGATCGCTTACGAACAATTGAAAGCCGGTGAGTTGATCCTGCTTGAAGGAGGCGCCTGCAACACCGGTGACACGCACGCGCGAGTCGAGCAGTGGGAGTTTTTCATAGCCGTCGAAGGCAGCGAGCGAGAGGTAACAACGCTCGTCGCCAGCAGTGATTTGCATCCACAGATGGTCACCCAGCGGTTCGACGCGCTCGACGATCCCGTCGGTTGTGACGCGTTGACCGACGAAAGCGCCAGACGCAACGCCGGCGAGCGACACCTTCCGCGACGGCGGAAGATTCGTTTTTCCAACAACGATCACCGTAGCCGAATCGAGAGTGGGAGCGAAGAGTCCTTGACCGATCACTCCTTTGGCTTCCACCACATCGCCCGCAGCCAGCTCAATCTTGGGGGTGAAATTGTGGAGATAAATGCCGCCTGAATCATCCTGCAGGAACTGCATGCGATAGCTCGCATCGACGCTCGTCACGACGGCCCGGAAATGCGCCGGCGTTTTTGCTTTCAGATCACGCTGCGAGAGGGCGAGTGCATCGCCTATTCGCGTGATGGTTTGATCTGCAGCCGAAGCTGCGGTGCTAGTGATGAGAAACGCGAGCAGGGGAAGCAGCCGGACGGATTGCCGCCCGGAGTGCTGCCGGGCCTGGGAGGACTTCGTGTCGTCGTAATCTCTCATCTCTAAGCAGGATGAGAATCGAAGAACTGGCGCGCGCTTGCAACTGCATTGCTCCGACGCGCCGTCAACCCTTCGGAAAAACAAAATCGCGCCGAGTGTTCGTTTTAATCGCTTCACTCGGCGCGACTGTTCCTAAGTTCGACTGATGTCACGCCATCGGCGGCGGTGCAAAGCCTGCGCGGTAATTGCGCGAAAGGATCTCCTTGTTCGCCTTGTCGTGGTTTGTGAAGCGGAAGTTCTCGCCATCCCAGCGCAATTCCTGGCCGGGGAAACGCGTCGCCTTTACCGCCAGCAAAGCCGGTTGGGTGATTCGCCAGCCGATTTCGAACGGTGTCCAGAGCGGCTTCTTGGCGCCCAGACAATTATCCGCCCAATCCTTCCAATGATTGCGCGGCTCCACTTTGGGCTGCGGCTCGTCCTCCACTTCCTTGCCCTTGCGGAAGATGTTGATCGCTCCATCCGCTTGCAGCAGCAACGTGCCCTCTTCGCACACGACCATGGTGTGGTTCGCGCCCGGCTTGATGGGCGGCAATCCCAGTGCGGCAAAGGACGGCAACAATGCGTCGTCGTTGTAGTGAACCACGAACTTGTCGCGCGCGAACTTCCCGCCGCCGGGATAAGTGATCGTGCTCTGATTGTGCGCAGCGTGCGCGGTGCCCGGCGGCTTCGGCGAGTGCGTGATCACAGCTTCCGGGGATGGCAGGTCATAAGCGAAATAAAGCAGGTCGAGCAGATGGCAGCCCCAGTCCGCCAACTGGCCGCCGCCCGTTTCCCAGAACGTGCGCCAGCGCCGCGGCGCGAGGTCTTCGCTGTAAGGCATTTCGTGATCGATGGGACCGCGCCACAAATCCCAGTTCAAATAATCCGGCACCGGCTGCGCGGGCGGATAACCTTCCCACGCATCCGCGAAGTAATGGCCGCGCGACACGCCACCCGTCCAGACGTACGCCTCGACGGGACGACCCAGTTGGTTCTTGCGCAGGATTTCGACCGACACCATGCGTCCGCGGTTGCAGGCGCGTTGATTGCCCATCTGCGTCACCAGTCCGGGCCGCGCCTTGAGGGCGTCGCGGATTGTCCGCAATTCGGTGAGTTGATGCACAAGCGGCTTCTGGCCGTAAACGTGTTTGTTGTGCTTCAACGCGGTCACCATCGCCGGGCAATGGTGGAAATCCGGGATGTCCACGATCACCGCGTCAAAATCGTTCACGCGATTCGCGAAGGCTTCGCGGTAATCACTGATCGTCCACGCGTTCGGATGCTGCTTCTTGATGCCGTCCAGTTCACGCCGGTCCACATCGCAGAAGCCGGCCCACTCGATCATGGGATGACCTTGCAAGCCGCCGCGCTGCATGCCGCCAATGCCGCCCACACCAATCTGGAAGATGCGGAGCTTGCTGTTCTTGTTGGTTTGCGCTCGCGCTGACAACGATAGCGAGGCGATTCCTGCGGTGACGATCGCGCCGGTCTTGAGAAAACTGCGACGCGTGACGGGTGAGAGAGAGAGACGTTCCTGTTTCGTATTCATAAATTGGGCTGGCCTCATCATGCATGGAAGTCCGTACGGCTCAAGGAAAGGATGAAAACAGCGTGTGATTTGGCACTGCCGCGCAAAAGGCGCCGAGCGACTGACTCCCCTGTTGCACCCACTTCCCTCGTCGTTTAACTTCGCGCCTCTGTATGTTGAGTATGAAGTCGATTCGCGAGCGGCTGCATCAGTCGCCGTTCACGCCGTTCAAGATTTGCCTGTCCGACGGACGCAAGGTTTTGGTCGAGCACCCGGACTTCGTGGCCCTGGGCGGCAGCGTGCTGCATGTGCTGGATGAGGAGGATAACACCCAGCGCATTGATGCGCTGCACGCTGTTTCGCTCGACGACATTCCCGCGAAGCGCAAGAACGGCAAACACTGATTTTAATTTATGACGTTGACGGAAAAAATCCTTGCGCGCGCGGCTGGCAAATCTTCTGTGCAGGCCGGGGACAATATTTGGGTGAACGCGGATGTGCTCATGACGCACGATGTCTGCGGGCCCGGCACCATCGGCGTGTTCAAACGCGAGTTCGGCCAGACGGCCAAGGTCTGGGACTCGAAGCGCGTCGTCATCATCCCCGACCACTACATTTTTACCGCTGATTCCAAGTCGAACCGCAACGTGGACATCCTGCGCGACTTCTCGCGCGAGCAGGGGCTGCCTTATTTTTACGACGTGATCGATGACCCGAACGGGCAATGGCATTTTGATGCGACGAAGGGGCCGTTGAATCGCCAATACGGGTCTCGCTACGCGGGCGTTTGCCACACGGCGTTGCCGGCGAAGGGACACACGCGGCCGGGCGAGATTTTGTTCGGCACGGATTCGCACACGTGCATGGCGGGCGCGTTTAATGAATTTGCCACGGGCATCGGCAATACGGACGCAGGCTTCGTGATGGGCACGGGCAAGTTGCTCATCAAGGTGCCGGAGACGATGCACTTCCGGCTCGAAGGCGCGTTGCAGCCGGGCGTGATGGCGAAGGACGTGATTCTCCATTGCATCGGAGAAATCGGTTTCGATGGCGCGACGTATCGTGCGATGCAGTTCGATGGACCGGGCGTGGCGAGTTTGTCGATGGACGACCGCATGACGATCGCGAACATGGCGATCGAGGCGGGCGGGAAGAACGCGATGTTTGAATTTGATGCGCGCACCAAGGAATACGTCGATGCGCGCACGAAACTGAACAACACGAAGTCGAGTTACACCCCGGTGGAGCCGGACAAGGATCAAAAGTTCGTTTACGAACTCGTCGTCGATTTGTCGCAGCTCGAACCGACGGTCGCGTGTCATCCCGACCCCGGCCAGCGCAAGAAAGCAAAGGACATGTCGAGCATGAAGCTGGATCGCGCCTACATCGGCTCCTGCACCGGCGGCAAGACGAGCGACTTCGTGGAATTCGCGCGCGTGTTGCAGGGCAAGCATGTGAGCATCGACACCTTCGGTGTGCCCGCGACGCCGGATATCGTGAATGAGTTGCAGGCCACCCGTTGGGGCGACAAAACGATTTGGCAAATCCTGCTCGATGCGGGCGTGCGCATGACTGAGAACGCCGGTTGCGCCGCGTGCCTCGGCGGGCCGGTGGATACGTTCGGCCGCATCAATACCCCCGGCATCAAGTGCATCAGCGCGACGAATCGCAATTTCCCCGGCCGCATGGGCGACAAGGAATCGCAAGTATTCCTCGCGAGTCCGATGACGGTGGCGGCGAGTGCGATCACGGGCTTCGTGACGGACCCGCGGGAGTTTTTGAGTTAGGCATGGAATCAAGCGGCGACCCGGGCTTTTCGACGACCAATTGGAGCGTCGTCCTCGCCGCCGCCCAGTCTGACCCTGCTGTGGCCAGCCATGCGCTGGAACGTTTGTGTGGCCGGTATTGGTACCCGGTTTACGCCTTCGTGCGTCAGCGTGGTAACGATCTCCATGAATCTCAGGATCTGACCCAAGGCTTTTTTCACTTTCTTCTTGAACGTCGAACACTTCAACAGGTGAAACGCGAGCGGGGACGCTTCCGCACTTTCATGCTCACAACCTTGACCAACTTTCTGCATAATGAGCGTGACAAGAGCCAGGCCATCAAGCGCGGAGGGCGGCATCAAATCGTTTCGCTCGACGGCGAGTTCGCCGAATCCGCTTATGCACTCGAATCGATCAATGACGAAAGCCCGGAAGGGATTTTTGAGCGGCGTTGGGCGGCCACGCTGGTCCAGCGTGTTTTGGAAGAGTTGCAAAAGGAATTCGAGGAGCGGGGCAAAGCCGAACTCTTTGCCAGGATGCAGCCATTTCTCACCGGCGAACCCACGGCCGCGGACTATGGAGAGCTTGGTCGCCGCCTGACCATGGAACCCGGTGCCGTGAAGGTCGCCTTGCACCGCGCTCGCCGGCGCTTTGGCGAATTGCTGCGCAGCGAAGTGGCGCACACGGTCAGCGAGCCGGAGGAAATCGAGGCGGAGATTCGGTATCTGCTGGCGAGAATTGCGGAGTGAGCTGATGTAACCAAAGCCCGCCGTTGCTTTAGAACTCTCCTTGAAGCGCAATGTCTGATCCTCAAACAACCTGTTCGAAATGCGGCGCGCGGCTCAAACCCGGGCTGGCAGGCAGCGCGTGTTTGAATTGTTTGCTTTCGTTCGGGTTGAAGGCGGGCGCGGGGCTGTCCGAGGAGAATGAGGCCACGCCGATCCCAGGCTTGCCTGCCCTCGCACCCGACGAGTTTGACCGTTTCCGCATCCTCGAAAAAATCGGCGAGGGCGGCTGTGGCGTAGTCTATTGCGCGGAACAGTTGCAGCCTGTCCGCCGCGAAGTTGCTCTCAAGGTCATCAAACTGGGTCTCGATACCGCGAACGTCATCGCCCGGTTCGAGGCCGAGCGGCAAGCGCTGGCCTTGATGGATCATCCGGGCATCGCCAAGGTCTTCGACGCCGGGACTAGTCGAAGTGGGCGGCCCTTCTTCGTGATGGAACTGGTGGCGGGCGAGCGCATCACGGACTTCTGCGATCAACGTCAATTGTCCATCGCGCAACGGCTCGAATTGTTCGCCCG
>JBBRBM010000050.1:0-32902 GCA_038205745.1 Verrucomicrobiota bacterium
GGGCCGTGCGCTGCTGGCCGACCCGCAAGTCGAACGGGTCAATGCCCTGGTCACCGCTGACGCGCTCCACAACAAGGAAGCCACCGTGCGCGTCATCCTGGACAAAGGCGGCGATTACCTCATCGGCACCAAGGAAAACACCTCCCAACGCCTGGCTGGGGCGGCGCAAGCACTCCAAGGAACCCACTTTTTGACCTGAGTCACGAAGGCGAGCACGGCCGGTTGGACTGGCGCCGCGCCGCCGTCGCCCCCATTTCCCCCGTCAATGTTGGGTTGCCTGGCGCCGGCTCGGCCATCACCGTCCAGCGCGACTGGTCAGAGAAAAAAGACCCGCTCCAAATGCGGAGACACCACACCCGCGTCTTTCTCTCCAGCCTCCCGGCGGGAGCAAAAGCCCGCTCCACACGGGCCGTTCGAGAACATGGGTCGGTGGAAAACCGCAACCACCACAAACGCGACTCCAGCGCCTGGCAGGAAGAGAGGCACCGCCATCGCAAACCCAACGCCGCGCTCAATCTGGCGCTCACCCGCAACGTCCTTCTGGCCCTCATCCCCTTCGAGGCGGGGCAACCCTTGGCCCACTTCTTCGAACTTTATCACCGCCATCCGCCCCCAGCCCTTCACCTCCTCCTCAAGGCCCGCCCCGTTCTATGAACCTGCCAACCAAACGCCCTGAGCTTGAGGCGGAAGAAGCGAGTTTGGATTTGCACCTCTGTCTGCATTGAACGAAAAATAGCGGGATGCGTGTTCGAACAGCCTGGCTGCTTTTGGCCGCGGTGAACGTCCTTTGGGCGGCCGCGTTCATGGGCTATGTACAGCGCTCGACCACACCGGTGGTGCGCGGCGGAGAGATTCTGCGCAAATCAGATCAGGCGAACACATCTTTGAAATCCGCTTCCCCGCCTGCCGTGAACGTCACCAATCCTGCGCCGACTGGGACGGCAGCGAAAACCAACCTGGGCGCCTCGCAACCGATGGCGAACGCGACTTTCGCCCCGGCGGGTCGGCAGTTCGGCTGGCTGGATGTCACGAACGACGTTTACAAGGATTACCTCACGCGATTGCGTGCGACAGGCTGTCCTGAGAAGCAGGTCCGCAACATCGTTCTGTCCGACGTGAATGAGTTGATGGATAAGCGTCGCCTCGAACATGCGGTCCGCGCTGACACGCAATGGTGGAAGGCGGAAATGTATTTTGGCGCCTTCGCGATTCAGAACGTCATGGGTTCGGCCAACTTCGACCAGGAGCGTCGCGACTTGCTGGACCGATTGCTCGGCGCAGGATGGGAAGAGACGATCAAGCTGCCCCCCCCACTCGCGAGTGTGGTGCCGCTGACCGGGCAGGTGCTCGGTGCGCTGCCCGCGGATACATGGAATTCAGTGCAGGAGGTTTGCGGTCGCGCGATGGACCGGAGCCAGGACCTGAATGCTCGCATGATGGCGGGACAACCTATTGCCCCAATCGAAACGGCAAAGCTGCGCGAATTCACGCGGTCGGAACTGGTGAAAATTCTCACGCCCGAACAAATGGAGGAGTTCCTTCTGCGCCGTTCGAATAACTCGACCCGCATGCGGCAGGAATGGCGGGGGATGGATTTGACGCCGGAGGAGTTTCGGAAAGTGTTCCGCGCGCTCGACCCGATCGAGCATCGGTTGCAATTGGAATACGGCGGGCCGGAAGCCTTGAGCCAAAAGCAGCGCGACCAGTTTGAAGCGCAACGTGACCGCGCCATCCGCGAGGCACTTTCTCCGGAGCGTTATCAGCAATTTCAGCTCACCAAGGATCCGCTTTACAAACAGGCGCAGATGACGGCGTTGCAATACGGCATGAATGGCAAAGCCATTCAGCCGATTTACGAACTGCAAAAATCCATCGAAGTCCGCCGGGTGCAGATCACGCAGAACGCTGCGCTCACACCCGAGCAAAAAACGCAGGCGCTCCAGAGTGTCGCCATCGAGCACCAGCAATCGCTGCAAAAGATGATGGGCGAACCAACTTACCGTCAGTAACACGCATCATGCGCATCATGGCCCTCGACCACGGCACGCGACGCATCGGCGTGGCCGTGAGTGACGAGATGCGGATGATTGCGTCGCCGCTGGAATTCATTCCTGCTGAGTCGTTCGAGAAAGCAATGGAGCGATTGCAGCAAATTGTTCGCGAGAAGGAAGTGTCACTCATTCTGATCGGGATGCCGCGAAACATGGACGGCACGTACGGTCCCGCGGCGCAGAAGGTGAACGATTTCATCGTCGCGCTTCAGCAACAGATCGCGACGCCAATCAAAACGTGGGACGAGAGGCTGACCTCCGTAATGGCAAACCGCGTGTTACTCGAGGGAAACGTGCGTCGCGACAAGCGGAAGCAAGCGGTCGACAAAATGGCCGCGGCAATTCTTCTCCAGAGTTATCTCGACAGCGGCGCGGCGTGATCCGCGCGAGGCTAGCTGCGGCGAAGCGGACGCAGGCGATTGCGGCGCTCGATCAGGTGAAGGGCCACGCGAGTGATCACGAGCACTGCAATCACGCTGATCGCACCGAAGATCATCAGGTGATCCGTACCGGCAGCAGGCGAGGCGAGTTGCGCGGCGACATCGGTGGGAGAATGCCCGGGGTGGGCCGAAGCGTTGTTGGTCACGAAAGTAACTGCGCTCGTCAAACCGAACAGCGTGGCAAATAGACCTTTCATGCACGCGAGCGTACGGCGATTCAGCAAAACGTCAAGCAGACGCTGGTATTTTGCAGCAATTCTCATTTTATACGCGAAGGCGGAAGGGCTGGGGTGGATGGAAGTGGTGCATCGCAGGAAAGAATCGCGAGGGGCCAGGGGTGTCTGCGCTGGTGGAATGAAACGGCGCAATGCGTGGCCTCACGCGCCGACACGACATCCTCAATGAACGCCTCCACGTCCTCCCAAGACTTTTGGCGCTTCGGGACGAGCCGGCCGCCTTCGTAGTACTTTACCAGAAACGAGGGATAACTTGTTTTGGTGCCGTCTGGCGCATTCCGAACGACTGCCGCCGAGTAAACACGGAAGATCAATCCATTGGCTTGGTACTCAAATGGGAATGCGGCGGGTTCCTTCACGGTTGCTGTTACAAATTTGTTACAAAAATAGAGACCGGAGAGGAATTGCAAGAAATCCAAGGAAAAATTGGAGCGGGTGAAGGGAATCGAACCCTCGTAGCCAGTTTGGAAGACTGGAGCTCTACCATTGAGCTACACCCGCCCGAAGCGACGCGCAGTTTACTGGCGAACAGTTTCTTGTCAACGCGCGCGCGGGTGAAGCAAACGCGATGTGGCTATTTATGGTTTCGCTGAGGAAGTGTTGCCTCCGCTGCTTTTGCATCGCCCTCGGCCGGAGGTTCGGATTTGATTCCGGCATGTTTCCTTATACCGCGCTGGCGAGCGACAAGCCATGGCAAACGGGTCCGTATGACGGCGTTGAACTTCTCGTGTTGCACAAGAACGAAAGCACCGGCGGCATCACGGTGTTGCGCAAATTCAGGGCTGGCGTAACGGTGCCCGCGCACATTCATCCGCAGGCGAATGAATCGGTTTACGTGCTCTCCGGCGAATGGGAGGAATCAGGCGTGGTGTATCGCGAGGGCGCTTACTTCTTCGGGCCCAAGGGGCAACCGCACGGCCCGCACGTGGCGCGGACGGAAGTGGTGAGCCTCACGGTGTTCGACGGACCGTTTGGCGTGGTGCCGGCGTGAGAGACTGCGATTCCTGAAAACGGTGGGCGCAACTGGTCACTGGACCGGCCGCGTCGGCTGGCAGAATCCCGCAGGCGCCCTCGCCTGCGGTATCACCGCGCGGGGGCGCCCGGTTGACTGCGGCAGGCGTGAGCGCCTGCCCCACTATATTCTGGTGCGTTTTGTCGAGCTGCGCTCGAAAACGGCCTGTAGCCGTTTATTGTCTTGCTGGTGTTCACAATTTGTTTGAACGTTCGGAAACATCGGGACGGCTGCGGCTGCAGACGGTCGTGGCTCACGAACCAAAACTCGGCTTATGAGCAACGAAGCGAAATCGTTTCCTTTCCCTGGGATCCCCACGACCTCAGACGGCGCTGGCGCTGTCACCTGGGTCGAAACCAATATCACTCAAGGCGCTTGCGCGTACCCCATCACGTCATCGACCACGATGGGCACCGGGTATCAAACCGAAGTCTCCAACGGCAAAAAGAATTTGTGGGGCGACGTGATCTCGTTCGTGCAGCCGGAGTCGGAACATTCGGCGGCATCGACGTGCGAAGGCTTCGCGCTCGCCGGCGGACGTGTGACGAATTTCACGTCGGGGCAGGGGCTCGTGCTGATGAAGGAAGTGCTTTACACGATTGCGGGCAAGCGGTTGCCGGTCGTCTTCCACATCGGCGCGCGCGCGCTCACGAGTCAGTCGCTGAATGTTCACGCCGGTCACGATGACGTGATGGCCGTTTCCGATTGCGGCTGGGGAATTCTCTTTGGCCGCAACGCGCAGGAAGCCGGTGATCTCGCGCTCATCGCCCGTCGTGCGGCGGAGAATTCCGAGACGCCATTCATGAATGTGCAGGATGGTTTTCTCACCACGCACACCATCGAGAACGTGCGCTTGCCTGAACTCGAAATGATGAAGGAGTTCATGGGCGATCCGACGGAGAAGTTGCGCAACTTGATGGACCCGCGGCATCCGGTCATGTCCGGCGTGGTGCAGAACCAGGACGCGTACATGAAGGGCAAGATTTCGCAGCGCGACTTCTACGACGCTGTGCCCGGCGCGGTGCAGGAGGCGATGGATGAGTTTTACTGCAAGACCGGCCGGCGTTATCGGATGGTGGATTGCTATCGCATGGACGACGCCGAATACGCGCTTGTCGGCATGGGCGGGATGATGGAGACCGCGCAAGCATCCGTGGATTACATCCGCGAGAAATTGGGCATCAAAGTCGGTGCGATTCACGTCACCTGTTTCGCGCCGTTCCCGGCGGTGCAACTCGTCAACGCGCTGCGCAACGTGAAGGCGCTCACGGTGCTGGAACGCATGGACAATCCGCTCGCGCAATCGAATCCGCTCGTGCAGGGAATTCGCGCGGCGTTCTGCGATGCGTTCACGGGAATTCCCTACGGCTCGGCTGGCGAATACAGTTACCCGAAGATCATCAGCGTCCCGAAAATTTTCGCCTGCTCTGCGGGATTGGGCTCACGCGACATTCGCGGCTGCCATTTCATCTCGCTCGTGAAGAACATGCTTTCGGAAAAACCGCGCGCTTATTCGGTCGTGGGTATCAAGCACAAGCTCGCGCTCGGCGACAGCGAAGATCCGGATCTGCGTCCGGTGGGGGCGTTCTCGATGCGCGGGCATTCTGTTGGCGGATTTGGTTCCGTCACGACGAACAAGCTCATCGCGTCGTTCGTTGGCGAGTTGTTCAACCTCCACGTTCAAGCGTATCCGAAGTACGGCTCGGAGAAGAAAGGTTTGCCCACCACTTACTACTTGAGCGTGGCGCAGGAACACATCCGCACGCACAGCGAGTTGCAGCACGTAGAGTTCATTCCGTTGAACGACGTGAACGCGTTCAACCTTGGCAATCCGCTCGGAGGCATTGCGAACGGCGGCGCGTGTTTCATTCAGAGTAACGAAATCGATCCGCAACGCGTGTGGAGCGACATCCCGGCTTACGGCCAGAAAATTATCCGCAACAAGAAGGTGCGCGTTTTCTATCTCGACACGGTGAAGATCGCGAAGGAGATCGCGACTGAGGCGGACCTGCAACAGCGCATGCAGGGCGTGGTGCTAGTCGGCATTTTCATCAGAGTCACGCCGTTTGCGAAGAACTCCGGCATGAGCGACGACGCGGTGCTCGGCTCGGTCGAGAAGTACATCCGTAAATATTTTGGCAAGCGTGGCGAGAAGGTCGTGCAGGAAAACCTGACGTGCGTGCGTCATGGCTTGAAGGAAGTGATGGAAATCCCGCGCGAGATCATCGACGCGGGAACGTTGGTGAGCAAAGACGAGTTCGCGATGGCGAAGTAATAAGGAGCTTATGTCAGACACTGCGACAATCCCCGCGCCGGTTCTCGATCGAACGAACAGCCGACCCATCACCGACGACGTGCTGAACGTCGCCGATTTCAATGAGCGCATCATCGGTGCGTACAACGACGGCACGGCTGAACTCGGGCTCGAAGCCGACCACGGTCTGGCCCGTTCACTGATTCCCGCAGGCACCGGCATCCTGCGAGACTTCTCGTACATCGCACCGGAGATTCCGTTGCTCAACAGTGAGAACTGTGTCGCGTGCATGGAGTGCGTCACGGAGTGCCCGGACACGGCGATCCTCGGTAAGGTGGTGCCCAAGGAGCAGCTCGATGCGGAGCTGGCGAAGATTCCCGACGAGAACGAACGCGAGATGTATCGCAAGCAATTCTCGAAGACGACGAAGTTCTGGAATGTTTACGAGAAGAAGGGGCAGGAGCCCGGCTACTTCGGCATCTTCATCGACCCAACCAAATGCAAAGGCTGCGCCGAATGTGTGGACGCTTGCGGCAATCACGGCGCGCTGAGCATGTTGAAGAAGGAGCACGGCGTGCTGCCGCGTTTCCAGCAGCAGTGGAATTTTTATCGCAAGCTTCCCGAGACACCGGCGCGCTTTATCAACGAAAAGCTCCTCAGCGACATGATGCTCGCCGAGCGTTCGATGCTTTACGTTGGCGGCGCGGGTTCGTGCATGGGCTGCGGCGAAGCGACGGCGCTACGCATGATGCTCGCTGCGACGGGATTCGTTTACGGCAAGGAGAACATCGCGCTCGTCAACTCGACGGGTTGCTCGACGGTTTACGCATCGACGTATCCTTACAACCCTTATCTCGTGCCGTGGTCCAATTCGTTGTTCGAGAACGGCCCGACTTACGCGATGGGCGTGCGCGCGCGCTGGGATCAGATGGGGTGGAAGGACAAGAAGCTCTGGGTCATCGGCGGCGACGGCGCGATGCTCGACATCGGATTCCAGGCGCTCAGCCGCATGTTGCTCTCGGGCATGAACATCAAGGTGCTCATCCTCGACACGCAGGTTTACTCAAACACCGGCGGACAATCTTCGACCGGTTCGTTCAAGGGCCAGAACACGAAGTTTTCGGTGCATGGCAAAGTGATTCAGGGCAAGCAGGAGCGCCGCAAGGAGATCGCCCAGATCGCGATGATGCACCCGAACGTGTTTGTGGCGCAGACGAGTTGCGCGATGCCAGGACACTTTTACAAATCCATCCTCGCGGCGAACGAGTTCGATGGCCCGGCGGTCATTTCAGTTTACACCACGTGCCAACCCGAGCACGGCGTGGGCGACAACATGGCGGCGGAACAATCAAAGCTCGCGGTCGAGACGCGCACGTTCCCGGTGCTCATGTACGATCCGCGCAAAGGTGCCAGAATTTCCGAACGGCTCAGCCTGCAAGGCAATCCCGCGCCGAAGGACGATTGGTTTGTCGAACCGAAGACGGGCGAAGTCTATGACTTCATCAAGTTCGCGAAGACCGAAGGACGTTTCTCGAAGCACTTCGACAAGGATGGAAACCCATCGCCTCTGCTCCTCGAAGCCAAGCAGGATCGTCTGGATAATTGGAAGGTGCTCCAGGAACTCGCCGGCGTGATTTGAAGTGCCCCGGCATCTTGCCGGGTCTGAACCGTCGCAGAACTGTCAGCGCCTTTTTCCTCACACCGCCCGGACCCGGCAAGATGCCGGGGGCACGTTATGGCCGCACACGGAGCCGGTAGAACTTCGTCGCCGCCGCATCGTTCGTGATGCTGAACAACCCGTTGCCGGAGGGAAGCGTCTGCGGCGCGCTGCTGATCGTGGTCCAGTTCCCGTTCGTGCTCAGCACGTTTGTGGACTGCAACTCGTAGATGCGCCCGTCGTGGAACGGCGCGAAGTTGAGCCGCACCACATTGTTCGATCGATCGAGGATGTTGAACGTGAGCTTCGATCCGGCGCGCAGCGGATCGGTTCCCGCGAGATACTCATCTGCGGCTGTTCTCCCGTCCCCGTCAGTGTCGCTGCCGGCGCTCATGCCTGAGAAGAATCCGCTCCACCAAAGCGGGATGGTGCCAGGCGCGGCGGGTTCCTGGTTCGTCACGTAACTGAAGCGCACCGCGTCCGCGAGAACGACCTTGCCCGCTTCCGCACTGATGGTTTGCCACTGGAAGTAGCCACTGTCGCCTCGCGCGAATGGTCTGTTCGCTGCCACCAGTCTCCAACCGCCGCCGTTTGTCGTTTGATTGATTGTGTTGCTCAGGCTGCCGCCGTCGAACGCGACAACGAACGGCGCATTCGTCGGGCGATTGCCGCCCTGCGGATACCAGACGGAAACGTCGTACAACCCAGGCGTTGGAATGCCGGGCTGAAATGTCGCCGTCGCGCCGCTGCCAGCCGTTGCGAAAAGATAATTGCTCCCGAATTTATCCACCGACGACGTGCCAGTGCTCCACGATCCCGCGAAGGAGGCGTCAGCGTTGTCGATCACGATGTCGCCGGCTGTTGGAAAGATGGCGAGCGGTGAAGTCAGCACGTTGGTTCCCGCACGCGAAATGGCCTGCGCGAAGTAGTTCGTGTTCGGCAACAGCCCCGCGATGAACATGGCGTGATTGGTCGTTAATGCGGGATCGCGCCAACTCGTTCTCCATGTCGCGTCGCCGATGTTCGTCGTGAGACCGAACTGCACTTGTGCATCCGCCTGCGCCAGCGTCGTCCACGTGACGATGGCTTCGCTGCGTCCCGGAAAAATGGTGAGCGCGGAAATCGGTGGGTTTGATGCAGGCGGCGCGTTCGAGGCGATCAACGCGAAGTCAACTGTCCGCACCAATCCCGCGGTGATCGTGATGTTGGTGGTCTGCGCGACGAAATTGTTGAAGCTTGCCGTTACCGAATAATTCCCCGGCGCCAGATGTGCGAAGCCGTAGAATCCCGTCGCATCATTCGTGCGCGCCGCGGATGCGCTGCCCGAGATCGAAACGATCGCGCCATCCAATTCATTGCTGCCCGCCGCCCGCACCACGCCTTTCAAGTGGCCGAGCGTGGCGTTGGTTTTCCACGGCATCGCCGGCGTTGAGACGGCGTTGGTGAAAATGGGAACAGGATTCGCGTCGTAAACCGAAGGCCGCAGCAACGCATTGGTGACTTGCGAGAGCGTGAGGCTTTCGTCTGGAACGGCGTAAGAGTAGAGCGCTACGCCGTCGGCGGTATTGCCGTTAGCCGTGAGTGTTCGCGAGGAGCGCAGTTGCACAATGGTGTTCGAGAGATTGTTGAGATAACTCGCCTGGCCGAGCGCGACGTGATGCGAGTAAGCGTGGTCCTTGGCGAAGATGGCCCAGTTGTTCCAATCGCCCGCGCGGATGCGATGATCGAAGTACATCATCGGCACGACGAGATCGAGAATCCCTTCCTGCATCCAGCCGCGCCAATCCTGAAGCACGTTGTTCCAAGCGGCTGAAGAACTGAACCATTGCGCGTCCGTGGTGATGCCGGGTGCGAAACAAATGGTGGCCGCAGAAATCTTCACCTGCGGCTTCACCGCCATGGTGTTGAGATAAACTTTGCGCACCAGGTCGCTGACCTGAATGCGGCGGAACTGAAGCCACGCGCTGTCGTTGAATGACGGCGTGCCGGTGCGTTGAAAGCGGCGATTGAATCGATCGACTGCAATTGGGTGATACCCCCACGTGTTTCCGCTATAGCGCACGTAGTCGAAGTGGAAGCCATCCACGTCGTAGCGCGAGATGATGTCCATCGCCACATTGTAAACGTGCTGTTGCACCTGGGGATGTGATTGATCGAACTGAAAATTCGAGCCGTCAAAATTCGCGCCCGCATTGTTCACGCTCAGCCAGTCGGGATGAAGATTGTAAGGATGCGTCGGCTGAGGTGGATCATTCGTCGAGTTCCATGCGAGGTAAGTCGTGGCCCACGCGTGTACCTCAATGCGCGCCCCCCCGCTGTGCGCCTTCGTGATCAAGTCCGCGAGCGGATCGAAGCTCTGAGGTGACACATCCGATGCCTTCGGCTCGAAGTTGCTGTTGTAATAAGCGTCGCCGCGCTTGCGCACCTCGACGATGACAGCGTTGAAATTGCCGCTGCGCGCCGCGTTCACCAGCGCCGTCACTTCACTGCTGTTTCGGAGTCCAGCGTGAAACGTATCAGCCCACAAAGCGCGAAACTCCGGCGCTTGCTGGCCGCGACTACTTGCGACCCACGCAAGCATGGCTACAGCGAAGGCCAGTCTGATCCCTGGGAAAAACATTAGCGGCGACACAATACCGCAGACGCACGTCGTCGCCAATGTTCGAGTGCCTTGCCCGCTCGGGATGTCTTGGTTGAACCACGGTTCAGCAAACTGATCAGGCGGTAGCGCTATAGTCGGCAAACTTGCGGCGCTTGAGCAGGTGGACCATTCGCCGCTGTATCGTTCGATCCAGTTCTGCATCGCCACGATAAACTTCGAGGAACCGGCGTCGCTCTTCCTTCGTCACAAAGCGCAAGGGTGCGGTGATGTTCAGCGCCGCCAGATCGCGTGCGCGCAGCCGAAGGGAAAGATGTTTGCGCCGATCCAGCCGCGCCATGTCGATGAGGCAAAACTTTGGTTCACGTCCGCGCTCGATGAAAATATGGCGCGTAAACAAATCCGGCGACGCGAGCCCCGCGTCGTGCATCTTTCGAATTTCACGGGCGAGCGCATCGAAGACCTGACGGCGTTCCTCCGCGTCCCGATTGGCTTTTAAGAAATCGTCGAGTGTTGTTTCGCCTGGTGCTGAGGCCGTGAGGATGAACGAAAATTTTTCCCAGAGCAGCCCGCACTCTTCGCCGAACGCGATCGGCTCGGCCACGGCAATGCCGGCGCGCTGAAGTGCCAGCGAGTTCTCCCACTCGACGCGCGACTGGGACCAGACTTCGCCGCGCGTGAAGAAGGAATGGAGGCCGTCCTTCTTGTACGGATGCCAATTGCGTTTGAGGTAGAACGTGAGAGCTGGATCGCGGCGGCCCGGCAAGATGCCGGGGGCACGTTGAATGTCGCGGCGGCCTTTGTGGTTCTTGATCAGTTCGCCGGTGAAACGTTTCACGCCTTCGATCGAGTCGAGCCCAAGCTGTCGCAGCAGATCGTGATATTTGGCGATGACGAACACCTGCGCGAGTGAAGGATGCGCGCCCGCGTTTTTCAAGCCGCAGTCCGAAGAACTGCGGCTTCTCTTGCGCTGAAGCTTCTCGAACCGGCAAATTCGCGCGCGCCATGCCTGACGGCACGACACGGATTTCACTCAGGGGAACTCGCTGGCAACTGCGGAGCGAGTTCAATTCTTTGCTCGAACCCGTCCTGGACGCGCGCGGCATCGTGATCAAGGAATCGAGCGCCAAACTCGTCACGCGCCACGACCTCGTTCACGGTTCCTACTTTGTGAAGCGTTATCGCTACGGTCAATTGGCCTGGCGGCCTCTGAAATTTTTCTTCAAAGCCTCGCAAGCACGCCAGGAGTGGCGGCTCGCCGAAACTCTCAAAGAGAAGAACGTGCCGATCGTCGAGCACGTTGCGTTGGGCGAGCGCTGGTCCGCGCGAGGTTTGCTGGAAAGCGTGTTGATCACGAAAGCGTTCAACGGCGTGCCGCTCGACGAAGCGCGCGACTTCGACCTCAGCCGGGTTGCGGATTTTGTGAAGCGACTGGTCGAAGCACGGTTCATTCATCGTGACTTTCATCCCGCGAATCTTCTCGCGAACACAACGACTGGCGAAATCCGTCTCGTCGATCTTCACGGAATGAAGCCTGCGCGTAAGCTCACGCCCGAGCGTCTCGAAGATGAACTCCTCGCGCAGCTTTGCATGACGATGAAGCTGCCGGTCGCGGAGGAAGTGATTGGCTATGGTCAGTTCAAACGCCGTCGCGCATTTGCGGCGCGGGCGAAGCGTTGTCTCAAAATAAACCGCGACTTCGCCGTGAAGCGCTTCGGTAGGTTTCGCTGGCACGTTCGCTTGAGTGCTCTCACGCCCGAGTTGGAAAAGATTTTGTGTGACCCCGACCAATTCCTCGAAAGCGCGAAAGTGCTGAAGGCGGGGCGCAGCTCAACAGTCGGCGCAGCGAACGGGCGCGTGTTGAAGCGCTTCAACTTCCGTCGTTGGTTGCGCCTGTTCAAAGATTTGTTCCGCGAGTCACGGTCCCGCGCCGCATTCCGAAAGGCGTATCATCTCGAACTGTGCGGCATCCCCACGGCGCGCGTGATCGCCGCGGCGGATGAACGCGCGGCGGGTTTTGTGAAACGCGGATTCGTGGTGATGGATGAAATTCCCGGCGCGAAAGACTTGCCGCACTGGAGTGGAAACGATCGCGAAGCCGCGCGTCTCCTAGGCGAATTGATCGCGCGCCTGCACGACGAAGGGTTCAGTCATCGTGACCTTAAGGAAACCAACATCATCTTTGACCGCGCTGGAATGCCGCGGTTGATCGACCTCGAAGGTCTTCGATTCCTTCGTGAAGTTCCTGACGAGATCGCTGGTGCAAACTTGCGTCGCCTGGCTGATGGCGCCGCTGCGTGTGGCAAGCTGGATCGGGGCACAGCGCTCGCGTTTCTGTTCTCCTACTGCCGCGCTCGCAGAGTTTTTCCCGGCCGACTTTTCCCGCAGCGATGAAAGTGCTGACACCGAGGCTGGAACTCGTGCCCGTGACGCTTCAGATCGTCGAAGCCGACTTGCACCGGCGCGACGAGTTGCCCGCTCTGCTCGGTGCCGAGATCGCCGACGGATGGCCGCCGCCGCTCATGGATGTGGCCGCCATGCAATGGCTGAAGCAATTGCTCATCGACAATCCGTCACTGCTCCCGTGGACAGCGTGGTACTGGATCACGCGAGCGCCGCGCGTGCTGATCGGCGTCAGCGGATTCAAGAGCCGTCCGCAAAACGGCGTCGTGGAAATCGGTTACGGCGTCGTGCCGGCTTTCCATCGGCGTGGCTTCGCGACGGAAGCGGTGCGCGCGATGACTGAATGGGCTTTCACAAATGGAGCCGATCTTGTCTTCGCCGAAACCCTGCCCGAATTGATTGCTTCACAGAAACTGTTGCTTCGCTGCGGATTCACGTTTGTGGGAGAACGTTCTGAACCCGGTGTGATTCGCTTCGAGCGGCGGCGATGAGCCACGCGGCGCGGACGGTCGCGTTCGCAAGAATATTTTGGTTCGCGCGGACGTGACCGTCCGCGCTCCTCATCACGCTGAATTTGCAGTCCGATTGAATCTGCTTACTGTTGCCGCCATGCCATCGTTTGCGATCGTAGCTCTCATCCTGATTCTCGCGCGCTGCTGCGCCGAGTTGTGGCTGAGCCGATTGAATCAACGGCATGTGCGGGCCAATGCCGGTGCCATTCCCGAAGCCTTCCGCGGCGTGATCGACGAGCCGACGTATCGCAAGTCCGTGGACTACACGCTTGCGAAAGCGCGGTTCGGAAACGCCGTGACGATCTACGACACGCTCGTGCTGCTCGCCGTGCTGTTCAGTGGATTGTTGCCGCGCGCGTTTCACACCTGGCAGGAGCAGTTCGGTGCGACGGCATGGTCGATGGCGGCGTTACTGTTCGTCGTGGGAAGTGTGTTGAGCATCCCTGGAATTCCGACGGACCTCTACTCGCACTTCCGTCTCGAACAACGTTTTGGCTTCAACACGCTCACGTTGCGCACATGGCTGCTTGATCGCGTGAAAGGCCTGCTGCTCGCGATGCTGCTGGGTTATCCGCTGCTCGTGCTTGTGCTGAAGATCGTCGGCTGGATGGGCGCCCATTGGTGGTTGTGGGCTTGGGGAATCGTCGTGTTGTTTCAAATGCTGCTCATGCTGATCGCTCCGGCATTGATCATGCCGCTGTTCAACAAATTCACGCCGTTGCCGGAAGGCTCATTGCGTGAGCGATTGTTCGCGCTCGCGCAACGAACGGGTTTTCCCACGCGCAGCATTGACCTGATGGACGGCAGAAAACGATCGCGTCATTCCAACGCTTTCTTCACCGGCTTCGGACGGTTCAGGAAAATTGTGTTGTTCGACACGTTGGTGTCGCAACTCAGCGAAACGGAACTCGAAGCCGTGCTCGCCCACGAAATCGGCCACTACAAGAAACGTCACATCGTGAAGCTGATGGGCTTCTCGATCGTGAGTTTGCTCGTGGCGTTCTTCGCCATTGCGTGGCTGGCGCAACAGGCTTGGTTCTACAGCGCATTCGGTTTCACGCCGCACGCTGGATTCGATCCTGCGTCGATCACGCCGGCGCTGTTGTTGTTTGCGCTGGTGGCGGGCGTGGCCACGTTTTGGCTTTCCCCGTTGATGAACGCGTGGTCGCGGCGTTACGAGTACGAGGCCGATCGTTTTGCGCGCGATGCGATGCGCGAGGGCGACTCGCTGATCGGCGCATTGCGCAAGCTGACGGAGAAGAACCTCAGCAACCTCACGCCGCACCCGCTCTACAGCGGGTTTCATTATTCGCACCCGACCGTCACCGAACGCGAACGCGCACTGCGTTCGTAAAGTGCCCCCGGCATCTTGCCGGGCCGGCGTGTTTCCCATGCGCCCGAACCCGGCAAGATGCCGGGGGCACGTTGATGCGGGCACGTTCACGTTGAAACTCCCGCATCTCTCCGCTAAACAAACGCCGATGTCTTCCTCCGCTCCAGACTTGCTCCAGCCGTTGAAGCGATACTTCGGCTTCGACTCGTTCCGTCCATTGCAGGAGCAAATCATTCAAGACGCCCTCGCGGGCAAGGATGTGTTTGCGCTGCTTCCCACCGGCGGCGGCAAATCGCTTTGCTTTCAACTGCCCGCGCTGGTGCAGCCGGGACTCACGATCGTCGTCTCGCCGTTGATCGCTCTGATGAAGGATCAGGTCGATTCGTTGCGGGCCAGTGGAGTGGCGGCCACGTTTTTGAATTCATCGCTCGGCGCGGCGGAGGCGCGCGAACGGTTCCGACAATTGCATCGCGGTGAATACAAGCTGCTCTACGTCGCGCCCGAGCGGCTCATGCTCCCAGGTTTTTTTGAAACGCTGAAGCGCTGGAACGTGACGCTGATTGCAATCGATGAAGCGCATTGCATCAGTGAATGGGGCCACGATTTCCGTCCCGAGTATCGCCAGCTCGCGCAGCTCCGCGACGCATTTCCCGGCGTGCCAATGATGGCGTTGACCGCCACCGCCACGACCCGCGTGCGCGAAGACATCGTCACTCAAGCCAAGCTGCGCGAGCCGGGCTGCTACGTCGCGAGTTTCAATCGCCCGAACCTCACGTATCGCGTGGTGCCGAAGTCGCAGCCGTACGATCAGGTGTTCGAGTTCATCAACGCGCGGCCAAAGGATAGCGGCATCGTTTACTGCCACAGCCGCAAGAGTGCCGAAAGCGTCGCGGCCCGGCTGAATGCCGATGGAATTCCCGCGCGACCGTATCACGCCGGGATGGAGAGCGCCGATCGGAGCGCCAGTCAGGAAGCGTTCCTGCGCGACGAGGTTCGCGTGGTCTGCGCCACCGTCGCGTTCGGCATGGGCATTAACAAACCGAACGTGCGGTTCGTGATCCACCACGACCTCCCGAAGAACATCGAGAGCTACTATCAGGAAACGGGTCGCGCGGGTCGCGATGGTTTGCCCAGCGAATGCGTGCTGCTGTTCAGCGCGAGTGATGTGGTGAAACAGAGCCGGTTCATCGACGAGAAACCCAGCGCGGAGGAGCAGCGCATCGCACGCGAGCAGTTGCAGACAATGGTCCATTACGCGGAAGCGAACGAGTGCCGGCGTGTCGTGCTGCTCGAGTACTTCGGCGAGGAATTTGGGGAGAGTGATTGCGGCGGGTGCGACAATTGCCTTTCACCGCGCGCCACTTACGACGGCACGATTGCCGCGCAGAAATTTCTCTCGTGCGTCATTCGTGCGCGACAGCACAGCGGGTTCAGCTTCGGCTTGAACCAGATTGTCGAAGTGCTCACCGGCGCGGACACGGAGGGCGTTCGCAAATGGGGCCATGAAAAACTTTCCACTTATGGCATCGGCACCGAACACAAGCGTGGCGAGTGGCAGACCATCGGGCGCGAATTGATCCGGCTCGGGTTCCTGAGGCAAACGGCGACGCGTTTCAGCACGCTCGAACTGACCGAGGCCGGGCGCGATGTGTTGAAACAGCGCGCGACGATCACGTTGACCAAGCCGATGCACGTCGCCGAGCGCAAGCTCCCGCGCGCCGGCGAGATCACCTGCGACGAAGGGTTGTTCGAGACGCTGCGCGTGTTGCGGCGGAAGTTCGCCGATGAACGCGGCGTGCCGCCTTACATCATTTTCTCCGACGTCACGTTGCGACAAATGGCGCGCGAATATCCCGCGAACGAACGCGATTTGTCGCGCATCAGTGGCGTGGGTGAGAAGAAGCGCGCGGAATTCGGCGAGGCATTTCTCTGCGAGATTGCGGCGCACTTGCAGGCGAACGCACGGCAGATCTTCGCGGACGACTCATTCGTGCCGCCTCCGCGTCCGCGCGCGACAAGGCTCACCGACACTCAGCGCGATTCCGTGCAGCGCTTCCGCAACGGCGCGAGCATCAAACAGATCGCGCGCGCGAGAGACCTGAGCGAGAGCACGATTCAGGGTCACCTCGCCGCCGCAGTGGAAGCAGGGGAGGACATTGATATCGGTCCACTGCTTACACCCGCGGAACATCGCGAGATTTCCGAAGCGTTTGAGCGGCACGGCGTCGTTTCGCTCGGGAGAGTCAAAGAAGCGCTCGGCAACAAATTCGACTACGGCAAGCTCCACATCAGCCGCGCGCTGTACCAACGGAGCGCCGGGCACGATTAGAACTGCCAGGCATAAAAGCGTGCGCACGAATCTGGTTCCCGTCTCCCTTCAACGGGGAGAAGGGTCAGGGATGAGGGGTGGGAGCAGCAAGAGACTCCAGAAAAGTTCCGGCGACGTTTGTAAGCAACCACCCATCCCGCTCAATCCCCCGTTGAGCGGAGAGGGCGGACAGAAAACTGCCCGGCGCTTTTAATCGCCCCGGCTTGCACGGACACCATTCATGCTGCAATGGTTCGCGCATGAAAGTAGGGAAACTGCTGCACACGCGATATCGGCTGAATGATCTCGACCGCACGGTCAAATTTTACAAGGACATCCTCGGGCTCGAAGAAGTGCGCCGGCACAAATCGCCACGCGGTTCGGAACTCGTGTTCATGAAAGCGCCCGGCAGCGAGGAACTCATCGAGCTTTGTTCCTTCCCTAGCAGCGGCCCAGTGCAGGTGCAGCCCGATCTCACGCACCTCGCGTTCGAGGTTTCGAGCCTCGAAGAATTCGGCGCCCACCTCGCCGCGCACGGGCTGAAATATTCCGACGGCCCGACTTACAAGGAAGACGGCACGGGAGGCTTCGCGTTCATCGATGCGCCGGAGGGTTACGAGATCGAGTTGATCCAGCGCGGAAAAAACGTCGGCACCGGCGGCTACTGACAACGTGCCGCACCCCCGCGTCCTGTCGGGCTCCCACCTCACACAAGAAGAAATCGCCGACCTCTTTTTCAATCCTCAACCATCAAACCCGTGGGACCGCAATGTACGCAGTTCAATGAGGTGTCAACGAACTGCTTGATCAGCCTCCGCCACTTGCTGGCGCGGCGTGGCGTCGGACGTCACCGTCTTCAGGTCCGTTTTTGTGCTGCTGTCCAGCCTATCGCCCTCACTGCTCGCCTTGGCAGCAGGGGCTCAGGCAGGTGGTCCCCTCTGAAGATCACGCCAGCCAGCCGCCCTGTTGCGGCGAGTTCAACTCAGTGAAGGGCGATAGACCGGACCGAACAGTTGAGCACAAACCCTGAATCAAAAACGGCGGCAGTGCCGCCCACTGCTCCGCGGAGCACCGCAGACCGAACCGCGCGGAGTCCTTCGCATCGACTTCGAGCAGAGGCAGGCCAATCATCGTCAGCTTCCCGCTCAGGAAATTTGACACTTGGTCCATCGCCGTTTGCGCCGTGCCTTCGACTCTGTGGAGATGGTTGGTCGAGGTTCACCGCAATCACATCACCGAGCGGCAGCTTGGCAGAGTATTGTAACGAGCCCTTCCGCGCGGCGGCGGAGACTTATGTTCGACCTCGGCCTTCAGGTTTAGCTGAGTTACCGCATAAATAGTTCAGATGCCTTCGGCGTTGCGGCGCAATTGGTCGGCGTTGGAGCAGTCGCGGGTGACGCTGTAGCCCTTGAGCGGCACGATGTGCTCGTGGATCGCGTCGATGATATCGACGGCAAAGGGGAAGAAGGCGTCTTCGACTTCGTCGGCAGGGGTGATCCAGTTACGGGCGCCCACCACGACAGGCGGCGCGTCCAGTTCGTCGAAGGCGAACTGCGTGATCTTGGCGGCCATGGTTTGCAGCGAACTGCCGCGTTCGCAGGCGTCCGAGGCCAGGAGGATCTTCCGGGTCTTTTTCACCGACTCGATCACCTTCGCGTAGTTGAACGGCACGATGGAGCGGGCGTCGATCACTTCGCAGGAGATGCCCCACTTTTCCTCGAGCTCCTTGGCCGCCTCCAAGGCGCGGTAAAGCGTGGCGCCGATGGTCAGGATGGTGAGGTCTTTGCCGATTTTTTTCACGTCGGGTTCGCCGAAGGGAACTTCGTAGTAGCCGGCCGGCACCCCGCCTTTGACGAACTGTTCAGGCTCGTCGTAGATGCGCTGGCTCTCGAAGAAGACCACGGGGTCGGTGCCCGTGAGGGCGGAGTTCATGAGGCCCTTGGCGTCGTAGGGAGTGGCTGGAAAGACAACTTTGAGGCCGGGAATGTGGGCGCACATGCTGGTCCAATCCTGCGAGTGCTGGGCACCGTACTTCGAGCCGACGCTGACGCGGAGAACCACGGGCATTTTCAGGAGGCCGCCGGACATGGATTGCCACTTGGCCATCTGGTTGAAGATTTCATCGCCGGCCCGGCCCATGAAGTCGCAGTACATCAGTTCGACGAGCGGCCGGCCACCTTCGAGGGCGTAGCCGACGGCGGTGCCGACAATCGCGCCTTCGCTGATGGGTGAGTTGAAGAGGCGATGATAGGGCAACGCTTCGGTGAGGCCGCGGTAAACGGCAAAAGCGCCGCCTCAATCGCGATTCTCCTCGCCATAAGCCACGAGCGTGGGATCGACATAGAAGCGGTCAAGGATGGACTCGAAGAGCGCATCGCGGAGGCCGACGCACTTGCTCTTGGGAAGCTTGGCACCCTTGTCGTCGAAGGCTGATCGGCTGCGTTGGGCCAACTGCTTGACGCGGGGGTTTTCTTCCTTGGTGATGAGCACTTCGGGCTTACGACCTGGCTCCATCGACTCGACCTTCTGGTTCGAGAACATCGTGCGCTCAAGGATGCTGTTCTTCAGTTTGAGATCGCTGCGCGGGCTGATTTGCATGTCCACGGCCTTCTTGAAGGCTTTGAGGATCAGGGCCTCGGCGGAGGCGTGAATGTGGTCGAGTTCAGCGCGGGTGCAGATCTTGGCGTCGATGAGTTCCTGCGCGAAGGAAACAATAGAGTCTTGCTGCCGCCAGGCTTCCACTTCTGACTTCTCACGATAGCTGGAGGCATCGGAGGGCGAGTGGCCGGAAAAGCGGTAGGTGACGGTGTCGAGCAGGACGGGGCCGTTCTTTTCCTCGAGAATTTTCTTTTTGCGCCCGATGGCGTCGATGACGGCGAGCGGGTTGTAGCCGTCCACGCGCTCGGCGTGCATCTGCTCGGGGTTGACGCCCGCGCCCAACCGGGCGAGCACTTGAAAACCCATGGTTTCGCCGACGGGTTGGCCGCCCATGCCGTAGAAATTATTGACGAAGTTGAGAATCAGGGGCAGCCCGCCGCGATGGGCATCGTCCCAAAGCGTCTTGAACTGGTCCATGGTGGCGAAGCAGATGCCTTCCCAAACTGGGCCGCAGCCGGCCGAGGCGTCGCCGATGTTGCAGATGATGATGCCGGGCTTTTTATTGACGTGTTTGAAGAGCGCCGCGCCGACGGAAATGTCGCCCGAGCCGCCGACGATGGCGTTGTTGGGCATGACGCCGAAGGGCGGGAAGAATGCATGCATGGAACCTCCCATGCCGCGATTGAAGCCGTAGTCCTTGGCGAAGATTTCTGCCAGCGCGCCGTAAACGAGGTAGTCCATGGCCAGATCCTGCGTGGACCCGGCGGCGTCCTTTTCGACGACGCGCAACGTGTCGCCGCCGAAGTAGCCGCGCATGATCTGGAGCAGGGCTTCGTCGGAAAGCTTGGTGATGGCGGAAAGACCTTTGGCCAGAATGTCGCCGTGGCTGCGATGTGAGCCATAAATGTGGTCATCGACGCCGAGGAGATAAGCCTGGCCGACGGCGGAGGCTTCCTGGCCGATGGACAGGTGGGCGGGGCCGCGGTGGTTGTATTCGATGCCCTGGAAGCTGCCGCGGAGCTTGATCTCGTTGAGCATGTTCTCGAAGGCCCGGATGATCTCCATGTCGCGTTGGATGCGCAGGAGGTCGGCTTTGGAGAAGCGCTTGGAGGCGAATTCTTCCTTGCAGCTCTTCTGGTAATGGTTGAGCGGGATGGGCGCGAACTCGAGCTGGCCGGGGCGGCGACTCTCGACGGGACTGATGATCAGATTCTTGGGCATGGGATCAATTCTTGTTCAATAGATTGGCGATGGTAAACGACGATGTTGAAATCTCCTGCTTCCTCATTCCTCGGGGTAGTCCATTTGAATGCCGCGGGCGCTGAGAAAATCCATCCATTCGGGCGTCGGGGTCCGGTTGGTCACGATCCGGGAGACGGAATCCCACTCCACCACCTTGCACAGAGAAGCGGCGGCGAATTTGCTATGGTCCACGAGCAGCACGGTCTGGCGGGCATTGCGGACAGCGCGGCGGTTGAGGTCGGCGCTTTCAAGATCGGCGGCGGCCGGCCCGAAATCCCGGTCAAGCCCGTCAGCACCGATGAAGCAGATATAGCCGCGAAGCTGGTCCAGCGTGGCGGCGGCAAGGTGGCCGACGGTGTCCATGCGATCGGGACGATATTGTCCGCCGAGCAGAATCACCGAGATGCCCGGCTTGTCGATCTCCAGGGCGAGCCGGGCGGAAGAACAAATGATCGAGAGACGACGACGGGTCTTGAGGAAAGGGAGCATCTCAAAACAGGTGGTGCCGGAGTCGAGATAGATCTGTTCATCTTCACCGATCAGGTCGGCGGCGAGACGCCCGATCACCTGCTTGGCCTCGACGTTGCGTTTGCCCTTGGACTGGAACGAGTAGTCGGACGGACGACGCAGCGTCGCCCCTCCGTACACCAGCTCAATTTCCCCGACGGCAGCCAGGGCACGCAGGTCGCGACGGACGGTCGCTTCGGACGCGGCCATCTCGACCGCCAGATCGCTGGCGGTGACATGGCGCTTCTCGAAAATGGCCGCGAGGATTTTTTCGCGACGTTGACGGAACGAGGTCATGGATTTTCCCGAGGCATCAATGCCGTCGAGGTTGATGTTCGTCGGACGGGCCGGGGCACTCACCCAAGCGACTCCGAACTGCTTCATCGGGCCCGACGGGGCGGATTAAAGCGCATTCTGACTTGGAATCAATCTATTTCGACAGAAATCTGATTGACTTGTGATTGGCTTTGACGAACTCTTGAACAAGTTAAGTATCAATTTCATCACGATACCGGTTTATCATGCCAATACTTACGTTGCCGAAAACAGGCAAGTCCGCTGCAAACGCCACGGTTCTCCGCTGGCGAAAGAAGGCGGGCGATGCAGTCAGCAAAGGGGAAGTTCTCCTGGAAGTCGAATCGGATGACGGCTTGGCCGAAATTGAATCGGCTTTGGAGGGCACTCTCAAAGAAGTGCTCGCTCCAGCCGGTAAGACCATTCCCATCGGTTCGCCCCTAGCCGTGATCGACTGCGCGTCGGCTCCACAGTCCGGTCAACCATCTCAATCCCAGACCACTCCCGTTTCCACTATGAACGCTCCCACAGGCAAGGTGATCCCGATTCTCATGCCCAAAGCCGGGCAAAGCATGGAGGAGGGCGTCCTCGTCAAATGGCACGTCCAACCGGGCGCTACCATCGCCAAGGGCGCGATTATATTCGAGATTGAAACCGACAAGGCGACGATGGAGGTCGAAGCCACCGACTCCGGCCGGGTGGCCCGCATCGTGGTTCCGGACGGCGGCACCAGCGTGGTGCTCCTGCCGGTGGCCTACCTGGCGGATAATGATGCCGACGTTGACGCCTTCATCGCCACCCAAGGCGGCACTGTGGCCCCGGCGGCCACCGTCGCTCTCCCCGCGAGTGCCGAAAAACCAGCCGCGGGCGTGTCCGCCCCAGCCGCCACCACCGATTCAGGCCGCGTGAAAGCTTCTCCCGCCGCCCGCAAGATCGCGGGTGAGCGTGGTGTGGATTTGTCGGCAATCGCGCAAGGGTCTGGTCCCGGTGGACGCATCCTCTCGACGGACGTTCCTGCCGCAGGTTCGGCCAAGCCCGCCGTGGCCGCAGCAGCGCCGGTCGCCCAAGGCGAGTTGCCGCCAGGGGTTGTCCGCAAGCGCATGAGTGGAATGCGCAAAGCCATCGCCCGCAACCTGACGCTTTCCAAGACCACCATTCCGCACTGGTACATCACCTCCCGCATCAATGCCGGGCCGATGATGAGCTTCTACAAGAGCCAGAAAACCAAGACTGGTTGCAGTCTGAACGACGTGATCGTGATGGCGTGCGCCAGGGCGATCATGGAGTTCCCAGCGATGCACAGCCGCGTGGACGGCGAAACCGTCCTGGAGTTTCCGGGAGCGAACATCGGCATCGCCGTGGGCATGGACGATGGGCTGGTTGTGCCCGTGGTCATGAACGCCGAGCAGTTGACGCTGGCCCAGCTTGGCGTTGAAACCAAACGGCTGGCGAACCAGGCCCGCGCAGGCAAGATCGAGAACATGGGCCAGGGCATCTTCACGATCTCCAACCTCGGTATGTTCGGCGTGGATGAATTTGTGGCGATCATCAATCCGCCCGAGGCGGCGATCCTGGCCGTCAGCGCCGTGCGCGAGGATGTGATCGTGAAAGACGGCGCGATCAAGGCGGGGCAGACGATGAACCTGACCCTCAGCTCCGACCATCGGCTGATCGATGGCACGCTGGGCGCGCAGTTCATGGCGAGGCTCAAGGCGCTGCTCGAAGATCCGATTCAGTTGATCGCATAGAGTTCGCTGCCACAACTTAACAAGCCATGAGCAAGCACTACACTATTGCCGTTCTCGGCGCCGGGCCGGGTGGATATGTCGCGGCGCTGAAAGCCGCACAGATGGGCGCGAGCGTCGCCTTGGTCGAGAAAGAACACCTCGGCGGGACCTGCCTGAATTACGGGTGCATTCCCTCGAAGGCGATTCTGGGATCGGCCGAATTGATGCACCATATCCAGCACGCGGCGGAGATGGGGATCGACGTGCCGGCCGGAGCGGCGGTGAACTGGGCGAAAATCCAATCGCGCAAGGACAAGGTTCTGCAAACGCTGCGCACCGGCATCAAGGGATTGCTGGGAGCACGGAAGGTCGCGGTCTATCAGGGACGCGCGGCCGTCGCTGGAGCGGGCAAGGTGGTCGTCACCAAGCCGGCTGGCGCTGCTGAAGAATTCACTGCGGAAAAGATCATCCTCGCGGTGGGCTCGGTTCCGTCCCGGATTCCGGGGTGGCCGACCGATGCGAGCATCGTCTGCACCAGCGACGAGGCGCTGCACTGGAAGACGCTGCCGAAGAGCCTGCTCATTGTGGGTGGTGGCGTCATCGGATGCGAGTTCGCCTGCATGATGCAGCCGCTGGGTGTGGAAGTGACGATGGTCGAAATGCTGCCCCAGATTCTGCCGAATCTGGATGGGCAGATAGCCCAGTTGCTGACGAAGATCCTGACCGCGCGCGGCATCAAGGTGTTCACCGGGGTGAAGATCGAGAGTCTGGCGTTGGGCGGGTCGGGCGCGATCGCGAAGCTGGGCAACGGGGAAACCATCGACACCGAGCGCGTGTTGGTCGCGACCGGCCGGCGACCGAACACGGCGGACATCGGGCTCGAGACGATCGGACTGGCGACTGATCGAGGTTTCATCCGGGTGAACGACCGCATGGAGACGCCCGTGAAGAATTATTACTGCATCGGCGACGCCAACGGGCGCTGCCTGTTGGCACATGCGGCCTCGGCGCACGGCGTGGCGGCGGTCGAGAACGCGCTCGGCCAGGGACACGAGTTCAAGTCGCCGATTCCGAACGCAGTCTATACTTTCCCCGAAATCGGGACCGTCGGGATGACGGCGGAAGAAGCCAAGGCCAAGGGTTTCCCAGTGTCGGTCGGCAACTTCCCGCTGTCGCATCTGGGCAAGGCGCTCGCGGTGAATGCCAACGAGGGCTTCGTGAAAGTGGTGCGGCATCGCGAAACCGGCCGCCTCCTTGGGGTCCACATGATCGGCCATAACGTAACCGAGAGCATCGCTGCTGCCGGGGCCATGCTGCATCAAGAGGTGAGCGTGCAGGATGTCGCGGATACCGTCTTCGCGCATCCCACGATCAGCGAATCAATCAAGGAGGCAGCCGAGGATGCGCTGGCGATGGGGCTTCACCTGCCACCGCGAAAGGTTTTGCGTGTCGCGGCCACGGTTCAGTAACCTTGCAACCGATCGGCTCCGAGCGCACGGCTGGCCGTCTGCCAAGCCGCGTCGCCCACGAAGAGTTCAACCCATTTGGAAATATCTTTATGTCGCAACGCGCTGCCGAAGCACTCGCCTTTCTCAAAGGACTTGGAACACCCCATGACCTCGCCGCCCGGTCCGGCACCGGCGCTCCGCCGTTGGCGCGGCTGAAGGTCAACAGCCACATCCATCTGCCGCCGAATTTCTCCGCGTTTCAAACGGTGGCGCAGGCGATCGAACTTTCCGCCGCCCAGGGCATCGGGGTGTTGGGAGTCAGCAACTACTACGACTACGATGTCTATGGCGACTTCGCCGAGGGCGCCCACCAGGCCGGCATCTTTCCTCTCTTCGGTTTGGAAATCATCTGCCTGATCGACGAACTCGTGAAGGGAGGGGTGAAGATCAACGACCCGGGCAATCCGGGGAAAATGTACGTCTGCGGCAAGGGCATCACGCGCTTTGCTCCGTTCAATGCCGAGGGCCAAAGGCTCCTCGGCATCATCCGCCACAATGACAGCACCCGCATGCGCGAGGTCATCCGCAAGCTGGCCGAGGTTCTCGCCGAGCGCGGGCTGCCCATCCCGTTGACGGAGGCTGACGTGATTGACATGGTGGCCAGGCGCCACGGCTGCCCGCGCCAGCGCATCTACCTCCAGGAGCGCCATGTCTGCCAGGCTTTCCAGGAAGCGATCTTCGCAAAGGTTCCCGCTGCCGAGCGGATCGAGAAGCTCACCAAAGCCTTCGGCCTGACGACCGCGCCCAAGTTCGGCCCGGACGAAGCCGTCAAGATTCAGAACGAGATTCGCGCCCAGCTCATGAAAGCCGGCAAGCCGGCGTATGTGGATGAAACCTTCGTCAACTTTGAGCAGGCCTATCGGCTGATTCTCGAACTCGGCGGCATCCCCGCTTATCCGACGCTCGCCGACGGTGCCAGCCCCATTTGCCCATTCGAGCAACCCGTGGAGAAGCTGATCGCGGAGATCAAGGCCCGCGGCTTCGAGTGCGCCGAATTCATCCCGGCCCGCAATGCGCCGGAAGTGTTGAGCCAATACGTCAAGGCGATGCGGGCGGCTGGGTTGGTCGTGACCGCAGGCACCGAGCACAACTCCCTCGACCTGCTGCCCATCGAACCAGCGTGTTTGAAGGCCGTCCCGGTTCCCGAGGACGTGAAGGAAATTTTCTGGGAAGGCGCCTGCGTCGTGGCGGCGCACCAGTTCCTCACGCTGCACGGCGAGTGCGGCTTCGTCGATGCGCAGGGCCGGCCCAATCCGAAATACTCAGACGCGGCGTCCCGCATTGCGGCAATGAAGTCGCTGGGTGAAGCGGTGATTCAGCAGTATTTGAATTCCAAATAAAGTTTTATGGCATCCAGCATGCAGTGGCCCACATTCTCAGCAACCGACACTCCTATGGAAGTGCTCGTGAAGCTCTCCCGCTTCTACGGGTCCGATCCGGATTTCGTTCTGGCCGGCGGCGGCAATACGTCCGTCAAGATCGGCGACCGCCTGTTCGTCAAAGGCAGCGGACACGCCCTCGCCACCATGCCGGTCGAAGGGTTTGTAGAAATGGACCGCAAGCAGCTCGAAGTCTTGCTGAACAGCACACTGTCCGAAGAGCGAATGCAGCGCGAAGCGGAGTTCAAAGCCGCCACGCTGGCTGCCCGCGTCCACCCGGAAAAGAACCAGCGTCCGAGCGTCGAAGCCCTGCTGCATCACCTCATGCCGCGGCAGTATGTGATCCACACGCACAGCACGCTCGTGAACATGGTCACCTGCTGCGCCAAGGGGCCGGAACTCGCCCGCCAACTGGCCAACGATGTGGTGTGGATTCCCGAAGTCGATCCCGGCTTCATCCTTTCCAAGACCCTCCAGCAGTCGCTGGTGGATTTCAAGAAAGCCACCGGTCGCGATTGCCCGCGTGCGGTGCTCATGCAGAACCATGGACTGGTCATCTGCGCCGACACGCCCGAAGAAATCCGCAGCCACACTGACTGGCTCGTCGAGACGCTCCGCAAGCAACTCGCCGCCGCTGGTTCCGCGCCCGCTTTCGGCCCGGTCACGAAGGTCAATCCCGCCATCGCCCGCAACCTAATCAACCTCATCGGCCCCGCTCTGCGCGGCTTGCTGGCGACCGGCGAAAATTTGAAGGTCATCACCTTCTGCGATGCTCCCGACGTCATGGACCTATTGGGTGGCACGGAAGGCAAAACCGTCGCCACCACCGGCCCGATCACGCCGGACCAGATTGTTTACTGCAAATCGTTCCCGCTCTGGGTTGACCCCGCGGCTGACGCCACGGCGTCCACGATGGTGGAACAGCTTCGCCAGGCGATTCAGGAACACACGACCAAGACCGGCGCGGCTCCGAACGTCATTCTCGTGAAGGGCCTCGGCCTGTTCAGCGCCGGCGATGACTTCGCCGCCGCTGACATAGTGCGGCTGGTTTATACCGATGCCATCAAGGTGATGGCCGGCGCGCGGCAGCTTGGCGGCATCCGCTACATGGACGATGGGATGCGACGCTTCATCGAGGACTGGGAAGTCGAGTCGTACCGCAAGAGCGTCAGCGCTGCCGCGCGAACCGGCGGACGCGTGGCGGGCAAGATCGCGATCGTCACCGGCGCGGCGCAGGGCTTCGGGCTGGAGATTTCGCAGGACCTGATTTCACAAGGCGCGATCGTGGTGCTGACGGATGTCAACGCCCAAGGCGCGCAGGCCGCCGCGGATCGAATCAACGTCCAGCTTGGCAAGCCCCGCGCGATGGGCCTGCCAATCAACGTCGCTGAAAGCGCTTCCGTGGAAGAAGCGATTCACCAGGTCGTCCGCCGGTTCGGCGGGCTGGATGTGTTCATCTCCAACGCCGGCGTGCTCAAGGCCGGCAGCGTGAAGACGCAACCGGAGAAGGACTTCGACTTCGTCACCACCGTGAACTACAAGGGCTACTTCGTCTGCGTGCAGAAGACCGCCCCGATCCTCGCGACGCAGCACCTGGCCCGGAAGGACTATTTCTCGGACATCATCCAGATCAATTCCAAGTCCGGCCTCTCCGGCTCCAACCGCAACGGCGCCTACGCCGGCAGCAAGTTCGGCGGCATCGGCTTGACGCAGTCCTTCGCGCTCGAACTCGTCGAGGACGGCATCAAAGTCAACGCCATCTGCCCCGGCAATTTCTTCGATGGCCCTCTCTGGTCTGACCCGCAGAACGGGCTGTTCGCGCAGTACCTCCGCAGCGGCAAGGTGCCCGGCGCGAAAACGATCGCCGAAGTGAAGCGGTTCTATGAAGCCAAGGTTCCGATGAACCGTGGCTGCACCACGGCGGACGTGGTCAAAGCCATTTACTATCTGATCGAACAGAAATACGAAACCGGCCAGGCCGTGCCTGTCACCGGCGGCCAGGTGATGCTCTCATAACGTTTGCCACCTGGACGATCACACAAATCAACCAACACGCTGAATATAGGAACGCCATCATGCCTGCCACTAAACTCCCCACGACTCAATACGCCGTCCAACTCGTGGGCCCCAGCCAGCTCACTCTGAATACGGCCAAGGCTGTCTCCGCGCCCGCCCCGCACCAGATCCTCGCCAAGGTTGAATGCGTGGGCCTGTGCTTCTCCGATCTCAAGCTCCTGAAACAATTCGACCAGCACCCCCGCAAAAGCGGGGTCGTCAAAGGGCTGAGTGCCGAGGCCCTCGGAGAGATGTCCAACTACGTCCCTGGCTCCAAGCCCACGGTCCCCGGACACGAGGTCACCTGCCGCATCGTCGCCGTCGGCGAAAAGGTCAAACATTACAAGGTTGGCGAACGCTGCCTCGTGCAGACCGACTATCGCGACCTGCCCACCGCCGGCTCGGCCTCGGCGTTCGGTTACAACTTCGAGGGCGCGCTTCAGGAATACGTCCTTATGGACGAACGCGTCGTCATCGACCAGTCCGGCGAGCGCTTCCTCATTCCGGTGAATGAACAACTCTCCGCGTCCGCCGTTGCACTGGTGGAGCCGTGGGCGTGTGTCGAAGATTCCTACGTCAACATTGAGCGCCAAGCTATCAAGGCCGGTGGCAAGCTTCTGATCGTCGCCGACAATCCCGCGAGTCTCGCAGTCGAGAAACTTCCTTGCGAAGCCGGCGGCAAACCCGCCGAGGTGCTGCGCAAGACTCCCGCCGAAGCTGTCTCCGTGGCCAACGAATATTGCGACGACATCGTTTACTTCGGCGCTGACAAGGCCACGCTCGAAATCCTCAACGACAAGCTCGCCGCCCGCGGCATCATGAATGTCGTCCTCGGCGGCAAGAAGATCGGAGCGACCGTGAACGTCGGCGTCGGCCGCGTTCACTACGGCATGACCCGCTGGATCGGGACGCTGGGCAGTGATCCCGCCGAGTCCTACCAGAACATCCCGCTCACCGGCGAGATCCGCGAGAACGACAGCGTCATCGTCGTCGGAGCCGGCGGACCCATGGGCCAGATGCACGTCATCCGCGCCGTTTGCTCGGGTATTAAAAAAATATCCGTCGTTGGCACCGACATGGATGACGCCCGCCTCGCTTCCATCCAGAAGAAGGCCGAACTGTTCGCCGCCACCAACGGTGTGACTATGAAGATGGTCAACACCGCCAGGACGCCGCTGACCGACCGGTTCTCCTATTTCGCGCTGATGGCACCCGTGCCAGCGCTGGTTGCCAGCAGTATCCGCGACAGCCTGCCCGGCTGCCTCATCAATCTCTTCGCCGGCATTCCCGCGCCGACGAAGCACGAGATCGACCTCGACACCTATATCACCAACCGTTGCTTCATGTTCGGCACCAGCGGCTCGACCATCCGCGATATGAAAATCGTTTTGGAGAAAGTCACGTCGGGCCAGCTCAACACCAACTGTTCGGTCGATGCCGTGAGCGGCATGGCAGGCGCCACCGAAGGCATTGCCGCGGTGGAAAACCGCACCCTGGCCGGAAAGATCATCGTCTATCCGATGCTCCACGACATCGGCCTCATCCCACTGGTGGACCTGCACAAGCCATTCCCAACCGTCGCGGCTAAGCTCGACCACGGCCAATGGACCAAGGCCGCCGAGGAGGAATTCCTCCGCGTAGCAGGAAAATAGGATCTGGTGAATAGAAAGACCTTCGTGGGATTCGGCTTCGGCCCCATCCAGAGCGCGCTCTTTCTTTACGAAGCGTTTCGCTCCGGACATTTCTCCCGCTTCGTCATCGCCGAAGTGGACGCTGGCATCGTGCAAGCGGTCCGCTCCGCCGGTGGCTGCTACACCATCAACATCGCGCTTCCAGATCGCATCGAGTCCGCTACGATCTCCGGTGTCGAACTCTACAATCCCGCCGTTCCCGAAGGCCGTCAGCAGGTTCTCCAAGCCATCGCGGAGTGTGATGAACTGGCCACCTCGCGGCCCAGCGTCGCGTTCTTCGACAAGGGCGGCCAGACCAGCGTAGCCCGCACCCTGGCGGAGGGTCTCGCCCTCCGCCCACCCCGGCGCCCCACCATCATCTACACCGCGGAAAACCATAACCACGCCGCCGAACTCCTCCAGGTATCCGTCGCGAAATACTGTCTCCCTGCGGCGCTCCAGAACGTTCAGTTCCTCAACACCGTCATCGGCAAGATGTCCGGCGTCATTACCGACTCCGGCACCATTGCAAAACTGAACCTCGCCCCGATGACCCCGGCCCTTACCAAGGCCGTTCTCGTGGAGGAGTTCAACCGCATCCTCATCTCACAGATCACGCTGCCCGGCTTCACCCGCGGCATCGACGTCTTCGTCGAGAAGCCCGATCTATTGCCCTTCGAGGAAGCCAAGCTGTACGGACATAACGCCATTCACGCGCTCATCGCCTTCCTCGGCGCGCGCCGCGGCTTGAACAGCATGTCCGACGCTGCGACGCATCTTGACATTATGGCCACCGCTCGCGCCGCGTTCCTCGACGAATCCGGTCCGGCCCTGATCCGCCAGCACGCCGCCCTCGGCGATCCACTATTCACCCCAGCCGGCTACGCAGCTTACGCCGAAGACCTGCTGGCGCGCATGGTCCGTCCCACCCTCAACGACCTCATCGCCCGCGTCACCCGCGATCAGGTTCGCAAACTCGGCTACGACGACCGCTTCTTCGGCACCATGCGGTTGGCCCTTCGCCACGACATCCGCCCCATCCACCTCGCCCAAGGCGCCGCCGCCGCTGTGCTTTCGCTGCTTGACCAATGGGATTCTCCAGGACAGGCCGTCGCGCTCCTGCCGCGTCCCGCGCGTCCCCTCTCGCGGGAATCGCTCGGCCAACTCCTCCGCGCCATATGGTCCGAGAAATCCGGCCCGGAAGCCGCCAACCTCATCGACCTCACTTGGGAAGCCGCGGTGTATCTCGGTCGGTAGCGAGCGACGCATCGCTTGGCGATGCGAGTGGCCTCACCAACCAGGCCGATGACGCGCGCCGCCAGCAGCGGAGGAAAGCCGCCCAAGAGTCCCGTGCGAATGCGGGCACGCCGCTTTCGAGCCTGGTTTTAAGTGCGCAACGGGCCAACCAGCGCAGCGTGAAATTCATCCGCTGGCTGCGCCAATCCCTGTGCGACCACGCCACGGAAACCACCGCCACGCTCCGCCTCAAACAGCTATATGCCACGTCATGAACACGTTGGTGCAACACTGTTGGGGATGAAGTATAACATACGAAGCCGACGTCCCCGACCAGAGTACCGCCTGTGGTGGCCCACCGAAGCTAACATTGCCAACCTTCTGCTCGCGGTCCATGCCATAAACGTCCGAAGAACCTCCTGGGTTTAGATTAAGGAAAGAAGCTGTCGTTCCTGACCACAAAGCAGCATTTCCGGAGACCGTGGCGATAAACCCACCTTGCCGAGAACCAAAGACTGCCCTCGCAATAGAATAGTTTTCGCTGGAGGGATGAAGATCAACAAACGAACCCGATGTTCCAGACCAGAGCGCGGCGTGAAGTCCCCCATTAATTAAAGCATAGCCGACTTGCTGGTTGCCGTTGACGCCAGAAGCACCAGAACTGGTTGCGCCAGATGGATTGAGGTCCGTGAAACTGATCGTTAATCCAAAAGCAGCCCAACCCCACGCCGCAACCAGCAAAGCAATCATCCGACGAAAAACAGGCATACATAACCTGTGGTCGAAAAAACTGGAACTATTCAGGACGATTTCTGCTTTCTGCCGCATTAAACGGCAAAGCCATTCAACGTGAACCTTCAAACAGAAACTTCAGCACCTTGCGGCTCCACCCACTTGTTGTGTTCCTTGATCAGGTCTACGAGCCGTTCCACTGCTTCGGTTTCGGGAATGTTGAACTTAATCGCGGTCTTGCCGACGTAGAGATTGATTTTTCCTGGAGCGCCGCCGACGTAGCCGAAATCGGCGTCAGCCATTTCGCCGGGGCCATTCACGATGCAGCCCATGATCGCGATCTTCACGCCTTTGAGATGCTCGGTGCGTGCTTTGATGCGCGCGGTCACAGTCTGAAGATTGAACAGCGTGCGCCCGCAACTCGGGCAAGCGACGTAATCCGTCTTGAACGAACGTGAACCCGCCGCTTGAAGAATGTTAAATGCGAGCCGCAGTGATTGCCCGCCGCCGGCTTCACCGCGCACGAGAATTGCGTCACCGATTCCGTCAGCGAGCAGTGCGCCGATGTTCACCGAAGCGCGCAGCAAAGCGATCTTCGGTTCGAGCGGCATTTCGGGAAATACCAACAGGTCCTTCAACAAAATCGGATTGTTCGCACCGAGATGCTTCAGCTTCAGCGCGAGCAAACGGAACGCCGTGATCACTGGCAACCGCACGCCGTCCTTCACGGTGATCAATTGCATGGAGCAGTTCACGGTGAAGTCCTGCGTCGGATCGACTTCGAGAACGTTCAAGTCTTCGTAAATCGCTTCCGGCTTCACGTCGTCCTTCGGCCGAATCTTCGGCGCGACTTTGTCGAACGTCGCGCGCGTCACGACGACGCGGGTCAATTGTTCGCCACCGCACCTCGTGTTGTCATTCAACTCGATCTCGGGAGTCTCGCGCCGTTCGTAGTGGAAAGGATCGAAGGGGAATGCGGACGATGAAACGTCGACTGCGGTATTCGCCAGTGCCGGAATCTGTGCGAGCAGGTCGCGGCACACTTCAATCTCGCGCGGCGAATCTTCGGTGAGCGAGACGCGAATGGTTTCGCCGATGCCATCGCACAGGAGCGAGCCGATGCCGATGGCGCTCTTAATGCGGCCATCC